>CALBHX010000057.1 GCA_937892925.1 uncultured Lentisphaeraceae bacterium | reverse complement strand
ATGTGTGGCTCTTTTTGCCTGTACGTTTAATAATGCGAGTCTCCTTTGAGACAACCACCGTTCCGGAAGCCATATCACTCATGCGCAGCTGGAAATAGTATTCGTATTGATGGCCGCCGTTGTCCCGTTTGACATCCCGCGCGATGATTTTTCCGGTCAGCGAGAAATCGGGAGCTTTCAACTGCCCTTGTTTTTGCACTGTAGCGGCATTAAACTCCGCATTCCCGCGCACTGTCCGAGCGTCCGACACCATGGTGTCGCGGTTACTGCTTGTTGCCGCAAAGACCGAAGAGATGGTGAACCGCTCATCGTTGAGCAGAGCTTCTGTAATCCGAGCGGTGATTAGATCGGTGTCAATCCCCAGCGGCGTTTCATCCTGCACCGCGCCAACGGCCACCACATATGTTTTGTCCGCAGCTGTCAACCGCGCCACTTTTTTGGAACCTAAAATCTGACGAACCGTGGCTTCTGCCGCTTCGCTAAAGTCTTTGTAATCAAGCCCGGCAACGATCTCGGTGTCATTGTTTTGATCGACCAACTGTGTTCGATCCATACATCCTGAACCCAATAAAGCCAGGCTGCCTATCAACACCGCAATCCAAAGGATCTGTTTCATCGTCCTTACCTTTCACGTTTTGAGTTGTCACCACACTGGCATTCCTGCGGCCACCGCCTTTACCGTTTGGAATGACCGCTGCCAAACCACAACGCCGTCTGCGAGCCGTGTAGCCTTGAGTGTAACAAAATATTCAATACGCGTCCCGCCATTGTCCCGGCGGACATTCCGTTGAGTCAGTTTCCCGGAAATGGAAATGTCCGGCACGCGCAGCTGTCCTTGTTGTTGTATCGAGGCGGCGTCAAACGCCGCGTTTCCGCGAACACTTCGTGCCGCGGAGATCTGATCATCCCGCCCGCTTGCCCGGCCGGCGAATACGGCCGATACTTCAAAACGGTCAGATGTTACCAAGGCTTCTTCCAACCGGCGAAGCAATACATCTGTATCGAACAGCTGGCAGGTGTCGTTGGTTACGTGCCCAAAGGCAACGAGAACCGGTTTTTCCGATGTGGCTCCAATACGGCGTGCTTGCAGTAAACTTTGCGAAAGCATTGCAGCTGCGGCTTCTATGTCATGGATGTCAAATGATACGGTTGTTTCCGTGTCATTGTGCACATCCACTCGCTCTGTTGAGGCGCATCCCCAACAGAGCAATAGACTCAATCCAACTGTCGCCACGCGCAGATACATCGTCAGTCTGCTTCCTGGATATACACCATGAAGGACGCGCACGAAGCGTCTGGCGCCACGGCGTCCACAAAACGTACTTCTTGGGGCGCTAGCGATACCCGCCGCCACGCGCTCGTGGGCGCCTCTGCTGCGACAGCTTGCCCCGCTCCGTCCAGCCAGGAGAAACGCAGCCGCAGCTGAACCGGCGAGGAACGCAGGCTCCGTAATCGAATTTGTGCTGTGATGGATTGCCCGACATGCCCGGTAGAGACTTGCTCTACCGCTACATCTGATACATTCGCCAACGTTACCCGATTGTCCCAGCACTGAACTGTTCGACATCCCATCAAGGCTAGCGCCCCTGCACAAACAGCTATCCCGTATCCTTTTATCCACGTCATATTGGGCTCCTTTCTCTGTCAAATTGTTGTATATCCGGCCGGGCGTTCCAAGTCCACCGTTAAAACCGTGATTTGTCCTGTTGCCGCGGCTCGACGCACCCACACGAGTGCGTTTCCCTGCGGGTGCAGTTGAATTCGGATTTCTTGGCCATCGGCAGAGCGAACTTGGAGTGTGCCGTCTGCCGGGCGTGAAAGTGCGGCTAACCACACCTTTTTGGGCAGCAGATCTGCACAGCGCACATCCGCTGCATTCGTGGCTGCGTTGTAAACGATCCAGGCCGCACTAATGAGAAGTGCCGCGGCCTCGCCGCCGTCTCGATGCGTTTTTACGGCTGCCTGCGTACCTTCTTGCATGGCCACTCGAAGGATTGTACGGGTAACTTGCCGTGTGAGGATTCCTGGCCAGGCGCGGTCAAATTGATCTTGTGCCAGCGCATCTACATCTGTCAGTTGTTCGCAGGGCATGTGATTGACCGTATAACTGGTCGCGGCCGCCGCTCGAGGTTCCAGTTTCGGAACGTTGAAGGTGAGCGTGCCAAACCCGTTTCCTGTCAGTGAAGGATAAGGAATCGTGAAGGGATGTTCGGTTCGCCGTGGTGCCAGGCCATCCTCGATGTAGACCCAAACTCGTTTTTGAGGGACGCGCCCTGCTGCACTTGCCAGCGCATCCGCCTGTACGGCAGAACAGGTTGGAGCTAAGGCTGCTGCCATGGCCAGGTCATTGCGCGGGGCATCTCCCATACACCATCGGAATACACCCGTCAGATGTGCTGCATAAGGATTCCCGAAGCCGCGTAGTGTCGAAAATGCCTGAATAGCTTCCGCCCCCTCCGCACTGACGGTTTCCGCAATGCCAGCAGCCAGTGGCGTGGGGGCGGTTTGTTGATTTACCGCTTGCCGAACAGCCTGTCGTTCTTTCTTGGAAAGTTGCTTCAGGGCGTCTTCCTGTTTAACAATATCCTCAGAACATTGCCCAAACCATTCGATTTGTCGTTGCCGCGCCCGGTTCAACTCCACGCGCATGGCCTCCATGTCGTTGCTTACGCCATAAGCCAATGCTCGGTAAATGTGGGTAAACACGCGGTCGAGCCCTTCGGCCGCGTAGGGCATAGTGCAATCGTTTACTGCTAGAGCGGCAGTAGTGTCTACTACAGAGGCGCCATAACGCCTTCGTGCCAGGTCATTGAATGATTCGTCAGCCAGGCCGAGGAAGTGAATCGCGTCCTTGGGTTTCCCCCGCATGAGTGCCAAGGTGCCGGCTTCCGCCTGCCAGAATCCGGTATCGGCCGAATCCTCCTCTGCCAATGCTGCTGCGCGGTTATACGCTTTCTCCAACACGCCATGCGTAACCTGTTCGGCTTGTTCATCTAAGCGCCCTGCTACCGACAAACACCCCGAAGCTGCCGATAATAAGGCAATTCCACCAAGAAGTAGGCCGCGCATTCGGTTCATGCGTGCATTGTACCATAAATGACAGAATTACCCTGAGAAAGAAAAACCTCCGCTGTTCTGCGGAGGCCAGATTGGGGCGAAAGACGGGGCACGATCCCGCGACAACCAGATCCACAATCTGGGGCTCTACCAACTGAGCTACTTTCGCCAAAACGGGGTGTATAATAGCAAACCTGAAATGCTGCGTCAAGACGGAAAATCTTTGATAAGAAGAGTCCAAGGGCTTTGCTTACAGCGGGGATGTTTGACGTGAATCAGGGCAGGGCGGCGCGTTTGCTGAAAAGGGGGCGAGGGATTTACCGGAAGGCGGGGATGATGAGCTCTTTTATGGAGAAAAAGGCTGTATCCGCGTTTTCAGTGAAAACCTTTTTGAATCAATGTTGGGCGGGTACGATGGGATTAGGAAAATGACTTGCCTCATGGGCGGGCATGCCCGGTGTGGGGTGGGTTCCGCCCAGACCAAGATTCAACTTGGGGCGAATTTGCAGAAGCCCGCTCCATGGGGTTGGCGGTAGGGACAATGCTGAGCGGTTCATAGCCGCTGGCAACATCGTCTCGACTGCACGCATTGTCCGGGTACGGATGGCTATGTTATACTTTTGGGAAAGGAGTTAAAAATGGAAGATTGCATTTTCTGCTCGATTGTTTCTGGGAAAATCCCATGTTACAAGGTTTTCGAGGATGCACACGCGCTGGCGTTTTTGGATATCAACCCGTTTGGATTGGGGCATACGTTGGTCGTGCCGAAGTTTCATGCTCCGGATGTCTTTCATCTGCCGCCGGAAGAATTGGCAGGTATGATGCCGGCGGTTCAGCGGGTAGCCACGCTGCTTAAACGGAAGTTGGCGTGTGATGGATTGGCGATGATGCAGCTTAATGGTGCAGCGGCCGGGCAAACGGTGGGTCATGTGCACGTTCATCTGATTCCGCGATATGCCGGGCAGCAGGCGGCCTGGGCACCGTTAGAGGGTGAGGCCAAGGCCGCCGCTCAGGATTTTGAGGGCATTTTGCGCCGCCTTCTGTAGAAGAGACGAAAAGATATGGATTATGCGCCGGGGGAGCCTCCCGGCGCTTTTTGCATTCTCCGGTATGCAGAACACGGCATAGGCTGAATTGGATATGAAGGTGAACAGAGGTGTGATAATCTATAGAAGTCGTGAGAAGACTGTTCGATGTTGAAAACAAAAAGGTTTGGACGAGATGAGGAAGCAAGTAAATTATCAGGTTCTGAAGTTTGGGTTCCTGTCGGCGCTAGGGAGTATGCTGTGTGTAACGGCATGTATGGCCGAACGAGAAGGGAAGGCGCCGGTGTGCGGTCGGGCAGAGACGCAGGCTCGGGCGGCATTGGATCGATTAACCTTTGAGGAGCGGGCATCGCTGACGCATGGCGCTACCACAATGACGGTGGCGGGTATTCCTGCCAAGGGTATTCCGACCTTTACGATGTCGGATGGGCCGCATACTGTTCGACAGGAGTTGGGAGATATGGACTTCAGTCGGCGTTATCCGGCCTCGGATATGCGTGATGCGTCTACAGTTTTCCCGTCTCTGTTGTGTTTGGCCTCTACGTGGGATCCTTCGTTGGCACGCCGATTTGGTGAGGCTATGGGTGAAGAAGCTCGGAGCCGTGGCAAAGACATGATGCTCGGCCCCGGGTTGAATCTGCTTCGTACTCCGCTGTGTGGGCGTAATTGGGAGTATATGGGGGAAGATCCGTGCCTTACAGCGCGGATGGGGGTTCAGGTGGTTCAGGGCATCCAATCGCGGGATGTGGCTTCCTGCATCAAGCATTTTGCGGCTAACAACCAGGAGTGGAATCGTTCACAGACGGATTCTCGTGTGGATGAGCGTACGTTACGGGAGTTATATCTGCCGGCGTTTGAGGCTGCCATCAAGGAGGGTGGCGCATTGGCTGTTATGAATGGCTACAATAAGCTCAACGGTGTTTTTTGTAGTCATAATACCTGGTTGAACAAGACGTTACTTAAGGAGGAGTGGGGATTCCCTGGCCTGGTGGTTACAGATTGGAGCTCGCTGCATGACACCATTGAGGGCGTTCGTGGCGGCACCGATTTGGAGATGAATCGAGGAAGTGCCATCCGTTTTTTTAAGGAACCCATGTTGGAGGCCGTCAAGGCAGGTAAATTACAGGCCGAACAGATTGACGAAATGGCGCGGCGTGTGCTCTATGTTCAGGCAAAACTTCATAAATTGGATGGACAGCCGCGTGCAGCGGGCTCACGCAATACACCGGAACATCAGGCACTAGCGCGTACCATTGCTGCTGAGGGCACGATTCTTCTCAAAAACGAGGGCAAGGTGCTTCCGCTTGATCCCAAAACGCTGAAGCGCGTGCTTGTGGTTGGGCAGAATGCCAAGACTAAACATGCTACCTCCGGTTGGAGCGCCGAAGGCAAACCGCCTTATGAAATCACGTTATGGGAGGGGCTGCATCAGGCACTTCCGGGAGTTATATTGGAATATGCGCCCTTTCCAACGTTGAATGCCACCGCCGCACCACTGCCGGATGCGGTATTGCTTACTGAAAATCCAAACACGCTCGCCGGTACCGGAATGCGCGATTGCGGTTGGACGCAGGCTCGTTTCGGCAATGACAACCTGTCGGGCGTGCCTAAGATGGACTTTGTTCGTGCGCCGGAAATTAAGATAGGAACTATGACGCCAAATTTTTCTGTGCGGTGGGAAACGACCTTCCGGGCGCCAGAAAGCGGCGTTTACCGTTTTGGCGGTACATATGATGATGGCTTACGTCTGAGCCTGAATGGTAAGGTGGTTTTAGATGATTGGAAAAATGGGAAAGAGCGGAGCCGTTTTGCGGAGATTCCGCTCGAAGCGGGGCAGGTGTATGCATTGCGTTTGGAATATCGGCAAGCCGGGGGAGAGGCGCGGATGACCTTTGGTTGGGTTCGCCCCTCTGAACAAGGGAGTCAGGCTGGTATATTGGCTGAGCAGGCTCGCCGAGCCGAAGCGGTGATTCTGGTAACGGGGACACGGCATGGACATGGGCTTTCACTAGAGTGTGAGGGGGGGGATCGTCCTTCGATGGATCTTTTCCCGCAGGATGATGCGGGTATTCGGGCGTTGGCGGGGTTGAATCCCAAGACGGTCGTGGTGGTCAATGCCGGGTCGCCGGTAACCTTGCCGTGGCTGGATCGTGTGCCAGCCGTGGTGCTTACGAGTTATGCCGGCCAGGAAGCCGGTCATGCCGTGGCCGATGTCTTGCTGGGCAAACAGGAGCCGGGCGGGCGGCTGCCCTTCTCTTGGCCGAAGCGGCTGACGGATTCTCCCGCGCATGCGCTGAACGATTATCGGGCAGACTATGCAGACTATAAGGAAGGGGTATTGATGGGGTATCGCTGGTTTGACGCCAAGGGTATTCGGCCGCTCTTCCCGTTTGGGCATGGGTTAAGTTATGCAGACTTCACCTTGGGTGAGCCGGTAGTGGAAGCTGGAGAAGCATCGGGGGTGAATCTCCGTATTTCTGTAACCAATCGTTCCGCCCGTGCGGGTTCAACTGTTGTGCAGGGGTATATTGGCAAGCCGGTAAATGCGCCGGAGCCCTCGCCAGTCCGGCGGCTAGGAGCGTTCGCTAAGGTTTTTCTGCAGCCGGGCGAAACGCGTGAAGTGAAGTTGTCTTTCCCAGCGCGTGCATTCGCTTATTGGGATGTGACGATGCATGGTTGGCAGAGCCCGGCGGGTGTGTATCCGCTGGAGGTTGGATTCTCATCGGAAAATCTGCTGAAGCGCACGGTTTGTCACCGAGATGCCTGGTCAGAACCGGTTGCGCGCTGAGGGGCGAACGCAGAGAACTGACGTTTGGTCGGTAATGCGTTCGGGGCGGAGGCTTATTGCAAAAGCCTCCGCCCTGTCTATTGTGGCAAGACGTGGCGCGGGGATGGGTGGTATGCAGATGAAAAGATCCCGGGGCATAGTTGTAGACTCAGAGCGTTCGTTAGTGATTCCCAAGAAGAAGTATGGGTGTATGTTTTGTAGGGTGGGAATTTGATGCCAGAGAAGACCTCAAAAGCATATTCGATTTGGGGGAGATGGCGACAGCAAAAAACGGCGCGAAGCCTCGCGCCGCAGAAAGGAAAAATGAAGTGGAACAGCGGCTTAGGCGATCCGTCGTCGCAGTGCTACTCCGACAAGTCTGAGCGTTAGGAGCGCCAAGGCGGTGGGTTCAGGCACGCCTGAGGTGGAGAACGTTGTTCCGGAGAAGATGGCATCTTTGTGCAGAAAGACCGCATCTACCGTGGAGTCTGCCAATATAGAAGCTTCAAATGAACCGCTACTTCCCAAAAATGTGTAAGAGGTGTTTCTCTTGTCGTACAAGGGGATAAACGGTGCTTGCCGTTAGTCCAGAGCCTAATACGGAGACGTCGTTTTTGTTAGGATAAAAAGGGAGGCTTTTGTTTTCGGCATACACCCGAATACTGATGGTGTTGGCCTGAATGCCGCCGGATCCACCCCATCCTGTGGGGACGTTTGTTGTCTGCCCAATGGCGGCCAGGGTAAAGGAAATCCTGGTTTGGAAGGTGGCCGACGGAACCAGAAATGAGATACTTGTGGTATAGGATGTGCCGTTGGAGATGGGCGTACTCAATGTATAATGACTCTGCCGTTAATATTGTCGGTAGTGGCTTTGTTGGGCGTTGTGCCTTCCATTGACTAGTCAACTGCGGCGGCTTGTAGGAACCCAACAGCAACAACTGCGGCTGCACATAACGCAGTGAACGTCTTAGAATAAGAAATTCGAGTTATAGATAAACGCCTGTGTAGGTGCTAGCACATAATGTATTTCAGAACGAGAGAACGACGTGGAACGGCATTTTTACGATGGCTGACAGGCGTTGCGGAGGAGAAGTTTGGGGTTGACAAAAGCGTTGAGCCGAGTATGGCTATACGGGGAAAAGACGTCAACCTACCCGTTCAATCTTCGTTTACTTTTTGCACGTGAACGTAGTTGCAATAAACGTGTTATTCTTGGCTTAAAAGGGGGAGGACTTGTGATAAAAAGGGGCGAGGAGAGGAAAAGGCTTAACGGAATGGGGCGGGATGCCTCATCCACAGGCGTATCTTGTTATTTAGTTTTCAGGGAAGTAGCGAAGAATGGGGTGGAGTACGAATGAGGAGGGATGTTTGGGTCATCGTGGATCCGCCCCACCTTTACCTTGAACCCGGGGCGGATTCATCTTGAACGCGCCCCGACTTTAGAGATTTTTTGGATCAGTCTAAGGATGGCGTGCGTTCTGTTGTTTCGACGGAGTGGGCGAACGAACAGTTCGAGGGGAGGTGAAAACGTTTGGTATACGCAGTGAAACGCAGGGTTAAGGGTTTTGTTTTGGATGTAAAGGACTTGCAACCCAATATTTCTTTTTGTTACGTTGTTCGTTATGAGGAAGGTAAGGAATCTATATGGGCTCCTGTTGGGGCTGATGTTTGCCGCTTATGCGCAGGGGACAACTGTGGAGGCTGTGCGGGGGCGTTTCCCGGAGCTGAATGTACCGCAGGGGGCTGTCATGCGCGAAGTTTCAGGGGGAAGAGCTGAACTCCAGGCGGCGGTGGATGCCGCTTTGGCAACGGCGGGCGATGACTTGCTGATACTGAAAGGAAGCGGGTGGACGGGGGTGGAGCCGATAACCGTCTCGGCTGGTCAGGGTGGGCTTTGGATTGTGGGTGATCTGGATGAGCCGCCGGTTCTTGAGGGGTTTGGGTTATTGATTTCCGACGGTACGGTGGGGCTGGCGAACGTTTCGATTCGTGGTGCGGTGGCATCAACGGCGTTGCGTTGTTCAGGCTTGTTGATTTCAGGCGGTACGGTAACGGTCAGTGCGGTCTCTGTTGTTGCCTGCGATGGCGGGGCGTTGGGGTATGCCGGCGGAATCGCGGTAAGGGCGGCTGTCGCGGCGTTGTATAATGTAACTGTGGCGGATTGCCGGGGCGGGTTTGCCATTGGTGGAGCCAAGGCTGCTGTGCGGAATATAAGCGGCACGCTATCCTTAACGCATTGTACCGTGGCAGGTTATGAAGGGGAGGCTGTGGCCGGAACAGTTGCGCAGGTGAATAACTGGTTTAATCCATCAACCGTTACGGTAGTTGAAACGGTGGGGAGGGTGTTGCACTGCCCGCCAGAAGCTTCTTCTGCAGCGGTGGATGCTGGCGTGAAAAGTATTCTTTTGGTGGATGCACTGGGGGCACCGCGGGTGTTTGGGTCGGCGGCGGATTTGGGCGCCGTGGAGGTGCAGGAGGTGGTTGTAGAGCCGCCGACGGATTTTGTGGCGTTGCCTTCGGGGATGCGCCAAATCTATTTGGGCTGGTCGGATGTGCCGCGCGGGGAACGATTCCGCCTGGAGGAGTGGGTGAATGGTGCTTGGGAGGAAATCTCTGAAGCGGCGCTGGATTGGACGCCGGTTTCCGGGAATCAGGCTTCGGTGGCCGGGTGGCGAAGTGTTCGCCATCATGGGTTGGAACCGGGCTCGGAACATCGGTATCGGCTGGTGTTTAATGTGGCTGGGCAGGAGGAACCGGTGCGGACGGATGGTTCGCATTCAGCTGCAACGCTGGGGTTGGAGTGTATTCCGCAATTCGCTTCGCGGCCTGGCGCTGCTCAGACGCTTTATCTGGACTTTGCTGGTTATGTGTTTGATGACGTGGGCAACATGGCTAATGCGCGGATGCAGGACGCTTTTGCTGGATGTACGTATGTGCGCACGGCTCCATTTAGTTATGAGGGTTGGCTGGATGGGGCACAGTTGCCAACAACTTCGGCTATTCGAGATATCTGGCGCATGGTGGCAGAAGACTTTGCGCTGTTTGATGTGAATGTAACCACCGTGGAGCCGCCGATAGAGGACTTGCGCAAAACATCAGAAGCGGATACGCGTTATGGTGTGCGCGTGGTGATTGGTTATGGGCTTACGCCGGAAGGGACGCGCGGTGTGTGGTTTGAGGGGGGCGGAGGTGTGTCGCAATGGGGCACGTATGATGCGGCTGCAGATATTCCGGCATTTGTGTTTAGTGAAGCCTCTCGTCAGGGTATTTCCGCACAGGCTACGCATGAGATTGGGCATACCTTGGGGCTTCATCATGATGGCGGAAACATTCTTTGGGGAGATCTCTTTCTTGGAGAGCAGGAGTATTATACAGGGCAGGAAATCACGCCCAACGGTGTTTTGATTGAGGATAACGTGGCGGTAACGGAGACGGTGTGGTATCCCATTATGGGAGGGGTGCCTTCGGCTACACGTAATAACGGCGTACTCTATGACAGCGGCGACTTTATGAATCAGTGGTGCCGCGGCGGATATTCCGGCGCGTTTGATGCGTATTCCAAATTACATGACAATGTGCCGGAAGATGACTTCGCTGTGATGCTTGGCCTGTGGGCGGGGAAGACCTATGCCAGAGGGCTGGATTATCGCGATTATGGGCTTCGCCTGGTTGCTGACGATCATGCGGATACGTTAGCGGAGGCCACGCCGTTAGCTTTTGTTTCACAGGCTGCAACGGCTTCTGGCGTGATCGGAAAACACGTGGAGGGAGAAACGGTTTTGGCGGATCGGGACTGCTTTGCTTTTTCGGTGGATGGTTCTGGAATGCTTACAGTTTTGGTTTCTCCGGGGTATTTGGGGGAGCGTGAGGGAAGTTCGTTGGATGCGCAGGTGGAGTTGTTGGATGCGTTGGGGGTAACGATAGCGGTTTCATCGCTTCCATTGAGCGAAACGGCTCAGAATTCCCCGGCGTTTCGGGATGCTGAGCTGCGGGTGGTGTTACCTGCTGCGGGGCGTTATGTTCTGCGTGTTTCCGGTACAGCGCATTCTGTTTCCAGTGCAGATATCCGCCCGGATGGGGAGGAAGAAACGCCTTGGCAGTTCAATGATGTTACGGCTTACGGTTCCGTGGGGCCTTATTCTCTTCGGGCAACGCTTTCAGGGTGCGCTCCATGTGTGGGGATGCCTGGATTGAGGGTGTTGTTGAAATAGTGTGTGGGGTGGGTTATTCATTCTATGACAGTTGCTTGCGTGGTGTGCGTGGTGGGGTGTGTTATGCACAGGATAAAGAAAAAGGCCGGGCTTGCCTACCCGGCCTTTTTGAGATGTTCTGACACAACGGTTTCGGCTGAAATGAATGCCGTATATTTATCGGGCGGAAGCCGTGGAGCCTGTGCCGAAGTGTTCGGCTACGTAGTCAATGTCTTTATCTCCGCGGCCGGAGAGATTGACAAGAATGGAGCCGTGGGGATGCTTTTGGGCATACCGAATGGCGTAGGCCACGGCATGGGAACTCTCAATGGCTGGAATGATACCTTCGTGGCGCGATAAAGCAAAGAAGGCATCAATGGCTTCCCGGTCATCGGCTGTTACATAGGCTACTCGTCCCTGATCGCGCAGCCAGGCATGTTCCGGCCCAACGGATTGATAATCCAGTCCGGATGCTACGGAGTGAACGGGCATAGGCGAACCATCTGCATTCTGCAGGGTGTAACTGTTGAATCCATGCAGAATGCCGGGCTTGCCGAAGGTCATGGAAGCGGCGTGCTCTCCAGGCTGTTTGCCGCGCCCAAGCGGCTCTACACCATAGAGGCTGACCTCGGGGTCATCCAAAAAGCCACAGAAAAGACCGATGGCGTTGGATCCGCCGCCCACGCAGGCACAGACGGCATCGGGCAACTCGCCGGTCATGTCCAGGAACTGTGCCCGCGCTTCTTCTCCAACGACTTTCTGGAAGTCGCGGACAATCATGGGGAAGGGATGCGGTCCAACAACTGAACCGATACAGTACATGGTGCTTTCCGGGTCGCGCAGGTAGGCCTCAAAGGCCGCGTCTACAGCTTCTTTGAGTGTTTTTTGTCCGGCAGAGACAGGGATGACATTGGCACCGAGGATTTGCATTCTCAGGACGTTCGGGTGCTGTTTCGCCACATCGACTTCGCCCATGTAGATATCGCAAGGCAGACCAAAATAGGCGGCGGCGGTGGCCATGGCCACACCATGCTGCCCGGCGCCTGTCTCGGCAATGACTTTTTTCTTGCCCATATATTTGGCAAGCATCACTTCTCCCATGCAGTGATTGAGCTTGTGTGCGCCAGAATGGTTGAGGTCTTCTCGTTTCAGGTAGATGCGCCCTCCCAATTTTTCGCTGAGGTTGTGGCAGTAGTAGACGGGGGTAGGGCGCCCCTGAAAATGCTTACGAATCTGGCGGAGCTCAGAAATAAAGTCGTGCGATTTGCTGATGCGGTGGTAGGCCTCGGCAATCTTACGCATTTCGATTTTCAGGTTGTCGGGCACATACATACCGCCGTAGGGGCCGAAAAAACCTTCGTTGTTAGGGTAGTTCTTGAAATAGGTGCTCATGGCGTGGGTCTCCGAATGATCATTTACCAGCGGTGCGGCGGACGAACTCTTTAGCCAGCGCGAGATAGGCTAGCGCGCCCTTGGATGAGGGGTCATAAATGACGACCGGCTGGCCGAAGGAAGGAGCTTCCGAGATGCGGATGTTACGGGGAATAACGGTTTTGTAGACGAGTTTGCCGTAGTGTTTGCGCACTTCTTGCACAACGTCTTCAGAAAGGTTGGTGCGCGCATCGTACATGGTCATGAGGATGCCTTCTGCGTGAAGATTTGGGTTTACGCCGTTATCGCGCAGGCGGGTAATGACGTCGGTGATGACGGTCAGGCCTTCCATAGCGTAATATTCGCATTGCATGGCCACCAATACACTGTCGGCCGCCGCCAGCGAAGAGGTCATGAGGATGCCCAGTGAGGGTGGGCAGTCCAGCAGAATGTAATCATAGATATTGGCTGTGAGCACCGGCGCCAGCTGATTGCGTACAACCTGCAGGTGATTGTCCTGTCGGGCAATCTCAAGTTCTGCCCCAGAGAGGTCAATTTCTGAAGGAATGATATTGACGTTTTCGAGCGGAGTGCCTTGGATGATGTCTCCAATAAAAGCCTGGCCTGTCAAGGCACTATAGAGGCTGGTGCCTGGGGTTGGGCGGAGACCTAAACCACTGGTGGCGTTTGCCTGAGGATCGAGGTCAATGACCAAAACCGTTTTACGCATTTTGGCCAGTGCGGCGGCCAGATTGACTACGGTGGTGGTTTTGCCAACGCCGCCTTTTTGGTTTGCAACTGCAATTACCTTCGTTTCTTTCATGGCCTCAGTATAGCATAAGCGGATGAATACGGCCCAGTAGTGTTTCGGGTAGATGTGCCTCATCGCCATGTCGTATGGCTTGCGATAGCAGAAAAGGTCTGCTAAACTCTTTAGCAGAGGAGCAATAGGATGAAGGCAGACCTGGTAAAACGGTTGATACGGGATGTGCGGATTCGGGGGACGCATGAGGAAGGGGTGTGGGTGGAGTCGGCTACAGGGAGTCATTTTTTTGATGTTTATCGTGTGGGAGAGGATTGCTTTTTATTCCAGCGGTTGCGGCCTCGATCGCGAGGGGGGGCTGGAAATGGTTATGGGCTGGCAGTGGTGATTCAGCTTCGTGATCTGGGTGTGGGGCGCAAGGGTTTTCTGATGATTTTGAGCTCGGGGTCGTTTAGTACGATCCTAACGCCGTTGTTTTCTGGTGTGTTGGGAAGACGGTTTTTGTATCTTCCGAAGGGGCGGCGTTCAGCGGTGTTGGCGCATCGGGTGGTGTTGGGTCGCTTGGTTCAGGGGCATTTGGAGCTGTTGCAGCGCGATGTGGCGTTTGAATGCCTGCGGGCGGCGGATGCGTGGCTTCATTCGATTGGACTGGGGTTGGATGAGGTGGTTTTTGGGGAGCGGACACCGGAGGCCGTGGCGTATGCGGAACAGTTGGGACAAGCGTGGCGGGTATGCCCGCAGGTGTTCACTCCGGAAGAGATTCAACATCGGGTATTTCAGGCTAGGCAGCCAATGGAAACGGCTGTGTACTATTTTACGAGCTTACGTGGAATTCATTGGCTGACGTATGAGGCATTTATGCGGGTAGCAGCGCTGGCGCGAAGGCTGCCTGCGGCGGCACGGGTGTGTTTGCGGGAGTGGTTGGCGTTGGCGCCTGGGGAGACGGCCTCGGCCATGCGGAGCCAGAAGTGTGGCGGTTATGCGGTCATTTCGTTTTTTGGGGTGTCGCGTGAGGTGGCGGAACATTTGTTGATTCCGCCATTGGAGCGGTTGTTGGAGGGGATTACGTTGGGGCTGACGGCACCTGAGGATATGGCGGATGTGCTGGAGGGCGTTGGACTTCTGTTTCAACGTGCGTTGCGGGAGCCGGCTTTTGCGGAGGATCGGGCTCCGGCGACGGTGTCGGCATTGTACGCCAAGCTGATGGATGATCGGGAGGCCATTGAGGTGGCGGTAGATTTTGATGCGCGCCGGATTGCATTGCCGGGGGTAACGGTTCTACCGGATGGCCGATTGGAGGCACATCCGGGGATAGATGGTCAAACGCGTCAGGTGGTGGAACATCTGGTTCGGCGATTGAGCCTTGGAGAACATTTGCAGTTTATCAATGTATATGAGGTGCGGTCGACAAAGAATCTTGCGTTGCGGAGTGGACAGTCGCGAGAGATTGTTTTGAAGACGGATCGGAGCCCTGTGCCGCGGTCATATGTTCAGAAGCGACTGGGGAGTGTGAATGCAGGATATTCGGACTATCTTTTGACGCGAGCCAATGTGTTTCGTGCACTGGGGGCAGATTATCCGGACTTTCAGTTAATTACGGTGGAGGCACACGGACAGAAG
Source organism: uncultured Lentisphaeraceae bacterium (assembly GCA_937892925.1). Lineage (GTDB taxonomy): Bacteria > Verrucomicrobiota > Kiritimatiellia > RFP12 > DVOR01 > Spyradenecus. The sequence continues at coordinate 25,792 of CALBHX010000057.1, read as the reverse complement.
CGGAAGGAAACGCCATATTTCCTGCGGACGCGATGTCCGGGTGATCCGCTGATGGCGATTGCGCCTTCGCTGTTCCGGGCAGACCCGGAAAATCCGGCGGGCGCTGAGTTGCCGGAGGTTGTATTGGCGTTGGCTTCGCTGTATGGTACGGCGGCTGCTCAGAATTTGGTTGTCAAGAAATACGTGCCGACGCCAACGCCAACGTGTCGTTTTGGTATTGGCAAGGAGATTTTTGCGTTTGTTTATGACCCGTTCATGCACCGACCGATGCCAGAGGGTGTCCAGGTGTGTTCAATCCGTGGTACGATGGGTTGGCCGATTCTGGAACAGCAGGAAGACAATCTACGCGAGGCACATAAGTTCTATTTGCGCACTTATGCTGCAGTGGCTGGAACGTATTGGCATGCGCATGCGGAAGCTTGTACGCTGAATGAGTGCGCGGCAGCATTTTTTGACGGATTTGAGCGAAAAATTGAGGCCATGCATTGGGCTTATCGACAGAATCGGACAAACTTCGATTTGTTTGATCCACACCTGCGGGCAGTTTATAACTTCCGGGGAAAGCTGGATTTTGCGCTGTGGGCGTTGGAACGTGCAGCGGCCGATTTGCCGGCATTACGCGAACATTTTATGGACTATGTGCGTGATGCGTTTATCAGGGTTTAAGTGTGTGCGGTTGCGTTTGGCCGGGGAGGGTGCGCCGAAAGGCTTCGTAGGCGGCGATGGCAACGGCGTTGGCAAGGTTGATGGAGCGGGCGTGGGCACCGGGCATGGGGAGAATGGCGAGCTGATGGGCATATTGGATGTAATAGGGTTTGGGAAGTCCGGAGGATTCACATCCAAAGACAAGTGCGCTGCGGGCGTGGAGCGGGGTGTCGTAGAGGGATTTTCCTCCCTTAGTGCTGAGAAAACAGAGTTGCGCTGGATGGCGGTCGACCAAATAATCCTCAAAGGTGTCGTAGAGGTGAAGGTCTAAGTATTTCCAATAGTCCAGACCGGCGCGGCGGATGGCGCGTTCGTCCAGTGTGAAGCCGAGGGGGCGGATGAGGCAGAGTGGCCACCCGAGGCCAACACATAAGCGGCCGATGGCTCCGGTGTTGTGGGGAATTTCGGGATGGAGTAAGACGATGTCCATAGGTGTACGGGCTCAGGGGGCAGTGGGATGGGTGACAGATGATGAGGAGTCGCTTTCGCGGCCAAGGGCTTTGTCCCATAGTTTCTCTGCGAAGGTAACCAAATGCCAATCTGGGTTTGTTAAGGATCCGGAGACAACGATTTCCCAGAGAAACCGATTGACGGGTAAGGTCATCCAGCGGGTGAGGGTTCCGATGATGGAACCCTGTTTGAAGTTGCCAGCGGTCAAGCGGGCGGAAAGTGTGTCGTCGGGCAGATTATAAGCGATGTTGCCATCGATGGAGAGAAGGTCGCCTGTGAGAGAAAAGTGGGGGATGGTAAAAAGCCCCCCTTGAGCAGTTCCGGTCAGATGTGCGGAAGACGAATCGGTAAGAGCAGAAACCCCCGGAATGTGTTCGGCAATGAGATCCGTTAAACCGGAAAACAACGGGACGCGGGTGATGAGCCCGCCGCCGAGTGTTACATCATAAATGGCAGAGAGGGATTGCTTCAGGGTGTTATCTGTTCGGCAGCGGAGTAGGAGCGTGCCGGAAACAGAGCATTCTGGTAAAACTTCAAATGTAAAGGGCGTAGAGAGAAGGGATAATGCGATTGAGTCCACGGAAAGATCCGCAGAAAGATCGGTATAGGCCGCGGATTCCGGAATATCGAGCATGAGGGTGCCAGAAAGGCTTCCGTCTTTTGGAAAAGAGAGGGAAAGGTGGTCGAGCTGGAATCGACCGTTGGCCATAGAGAGGCTACCTTCGGCACGGGTGGTGGGGATACCCTGAAAGGTGCCGCCTTGAGACAAAAGGACATGACCTTTCAGGTGAACTCCGGCGGGCGTCTGTTCTGTCAAAAGCGGCAGGCTGCCTTCAATCGTGATTTCCGGGGGGACGATGCCGCGAATCTCTGGGATAACCTTGGTAAAAGGAAGGTCTATCAGTCGGAAACATTCATCTGGTTGGAGGCCTGAACCAGAGGCTCGAAAGGAAAAACGATTATTTGGGCAATCCAGACGAAGTGCTCCGGAGGCGATTACACGCCCATTACGTTTTGCGATAATGGGGTCAATAATGGTGACGGCGTCCCAAATGCCTGAACAGCGAATGGTGCCCTCGGCAGCATCGAATGGAACACCGCAATAGGTCCCTCCGGCAGAAGAGACGATGTCTACTTTCAAATGGAAGATGTTACGGTATTTGTCGAGCCCAACGGTAAAGTCGCAATCGGCCCATGCGGGCTTATTGAGCTTGAATTTATTACTATACGTTTCGATAATCGGGAAATCAAGTGCCCGCCAGATACCGTTGAGACGCGTTTGAAAAATGAACCCACGGATGGAAGCCGAGATGGTTCCTCCGTGAATGTCTACCGAAAGATCTGCTTCGGCTAGCTGGCCATCTTCATCGATGATGCCTTTGAGATCGTGAAATCGAAGAATCTGATTTTCTGTGGAGAGCTGCCCGGTAATTTGGTTAGCACGGACTTCTAATACATTTGGGCGGATCAGACAGAGCGCAACGTTTCGAAAATACGGGATCACAACCTGGGAGAGGTCTGGAAATGGACGTCGTTCAGACTCCGGTGGCGGTTCACTTTCGGTTATGCGGTTAGGTGGATATTCGATTTGCGCGACAAATAAGTCTTCCAACTCAATGGCGGTGAGGCGTTCCGCAATCGGGGAAAGGGAAAAAAGGGTAAAGGCAAAACGGCCACGCGAGAAGGCGGCCAGGCATTTGCCCTTCGGATTATTGAAAGAAAAGCCGTCAATCAATAAACCGGAGCCAGGCCGATAAGCCACATGTTGGATACGAACTTGACCAACCGTCGGAGGTAAGTGCCGGTCAAGAATTTGTTGCAGGAATCGCCCCGGCACGCCAACGGCTAATAATACGAACATCATTCCGCCGATAATCGCCGTTATCCCGAATCCCAACAGGATGAAGTGAACGGTTTGCAGGAAACGACGAATGGCTGGCATAACGCGGGGTGTATGGGGCTCTTATTTCGACTGTTCCGGTGGTAGAGCCCCTTCACCAACCAGAATAGAAGCGCTCATGGGCGCGGTTCGTTCGGTGCTTACGCCTTCCAGAACAAGGGAGGTTCGTAGCGGTTTGCCGGCTTTCTGCATCACCTTTGTTTTGGGATCACCGGCGATGATATACCAATTGCCGTCTACCGCTACTAGTGCGGGGCGTCCATTCCAAAGTTTTATCGTGTAGGGTGGTAGGGCGGCATTGTCTAGAAAGATGAAATCGAGTGTGGTCTTAGGGAATACACCAGAAGGTGTGGCGCGGAGAGTGAGCGTTTGAATCGGACGTGGAGTCTGTACGGTTTGCGGCGGCATAAGCAGTGCCAAGGTAGTAGAAATCCAGGCGGAAGGATGCGCTTGCCCATCTTGTTCGGCGTATGTTCCTTCTGCGCGTTCAGATATGCGCGTAGGGCGATTTTCCCATTGCGTCCGCGTCATCACCTGCCAACGTACACCGGAGGTTTTCTCCGTTAGAGCAGGGGAGAGGCAGGCATCTAATACCGAGGAGGGAAGTTCAGCGTGAAGTTCTCCGCAAGCCAATAAAGAACAGATGGATAATACACCGCAACCGAAAAGTGCACACATGCGTTTCATACTGGTTTTTCCTCGTAGAAAATGCGGGAGCCCGGCGGAACGGAGTGCGTCAACCACACGTTACCCCCAATAACAGACCCCTTCCCAATGGTGGTATCTCCGCCAAGAATGGTAGCGTTAGCGTAGATAATGACATCATCTTCAACGTTGGGGTGCCGCTTGATCCCTTTGACTAGATGTCCTTCCGCATCTTTTCGAAAAGAGAGCGCACCTAGGGTGACACCTTGGTAAAGCCGCACGTTTGATCCAATTTGACAGGTTTCGCCAATGACTACACCGGTACCATGATCGATGAAAAAACCCTTGCCGATTTGGGCGCCCGGATGGATGTCGATCCCGGTTTTTGAGTGTGCGTACTCACTGATCACGCGCGGCAACAGGTGAACATCCTGCATATAGAGCACGTGTGCTACCCGATGTGCAGCAATGGCTAGAAGCCCCGGGTAGGACATAACGATTTCCATATTTGAGTGGGCAGCTGGATCACCCTCATAAGCCGCTAGAACATCGTTTTGCAACGTCTCTCGGATGACGGGTAATTGCTGAAAAAGCGTTTTAACTACGGCATTTGCCCTCGCTTCACAGTCAAACCCTTGCGGGCGGGAATGTTCCAATACGCGATAGGCTTCAATTCGTGTAATCTGGTCAATCAACGCATCGGCCACACCATGCAGGCGCATCCGGATACCCTCGACATCTTCATGATCAATCGGTTCGTAAGCCAGACAACCCGGGAAGAGCACAGAAAGAATCTCTTTCAGAACAGCAACCATGGCTCGTTGTCCAGGCAGGTTAACGCCACGCCTGGTATTTGTTCCGGGGCAGTTCTTACAGACCAGGTGCCCAGAGAGCCCGTCAATCAATGCGTTCAGTTCGCTGCCCATGGAGCGTCTCCTTTGATTCGTCCTGCGTCAGGCGTAGAATCACGCCGTCTGCGCCCAAATTGGGAAGCCCAAGCGTAATTAGAAGTTTTCCGAGCCAACTGGCTGAGTGACATGAGAGGAGTTTGGCTTTCAGCCCAAACTGCCCGCAAAAGTCGGCGAAGTCCTTAAGCGTACAGTTATGGATGTTTGGTGTGTTATACCATTCGTAAGGAAATTCCCGGGTTCGCGGCATCCGCCCGGAGAAAAGCAGGGAAAAACGCATGCCCAGATAACCGAAGTTTGGGAAAGCAATGAGCGCCCAGTTCGATACACGCAGCAGCTGCTTCATCATACGGTCAGGATGCCGCAAGACTTGAATGGTGTGCGAGATAATTGAGACATCAAAAGCATGATCCGGCATGTGTCGCAAATCGGTGTCAATGTCTGCCATCAGCACATTGATACCTGAGTGGAGCGCCTGGATCACCTTAGGTAATTCCTTCTCAAGGCCTACGCAATGTGCCCGTTGGCTGAGGGCTACTTGCTTCAGTAAGGTGCCATCCCCGCATCCGATGTCAAGCACGCGCGCTCCCTCCGGGATCTGTTGGGCAAAGGCCTTGAATGCTTCCGCTTCTTCTCGATTGAGTGTGGAAGGATCACGCGTAGCGGTGGCGGTTAAAAAAGCCCGCATCACCAGTTTCAACTCGGAAATATGCGTTAAGAATGCATCATGTCCTGCCGGCGCGTAGAGATGACAGTATGAAATGTTTTTTCCCTCGGTCAGGCAGGCTTTAACCAACCGCCCTGCCTGTTCGCGGGTGAAGAGCCAATCGCCGCTCAGACTTACCAGAAGCACCTGCGCACGAATATTTCGAACGGCGGCTTCCAGCGATCCAAAGGTCTCTTCTGGGTCATAACTGTCCAACGCACGTGTAATGTGTAGGTAACTGTTGGCATCAAAGCGCTTAACAAACTTCTGGCCTTGATATTCTAGATAGGATTCTATCTGAAAATAGGTTTTGAAGTCACGCCGCACCTGAGTGTGGAAATCGTTCCCCTGCTGGAGCCATTCTTCTCGTTTTTCCCGCCCGAACTTGTCATCCATGACTTGCTGGGAAAGATAGGTGATATGCGCCAATCGGCGGGCATTGGCTAGTCCGGCCACAGGCCGTGGCCCCTTGTAATAATCCCCATGCTTCCAATTCGGATCTTGAATAATAGCATGACGCGCCACGATATCGAACGCGAGCGCCTGGGTATTTAATGTGGCAGCAGAAGCCACCAAAACGCATCGATCCATGTCTTCCGGGTGGCGAATTGCCCACTCCAGAGCCTGCATTCCGCCGAAGCTTCCCCCGACTACGGCTGCAATTCGTTTAAAGCCTAACTGATGCAGTAATGCCCGATGAACATCCACGATGTCCCCCATCGTGATTTCCGGGAAGAGGGAGCCGTAGGGTTCCCCGGTTGCCGGGTTGGTGGAACTGGGGCCGGTGGTACCTGCGCATCCGCCAAGAATGTTGGCACAAATCACACAAAACCGATCGGTATCAATACCCATTCCAGGGCCGATCATCCCCTCCCACCACCCACTGGGCTGATCTATCCCCGGGCGTTCGCCGGGGCGGTAACCAATTACATGGGCATCTCCGGTGAGTGCGTGGCAAACGAAAATGATATTTCCGCCATCGGGCAAAGGATTCCCCACTTGCTCATACCGAACGCAGATTTCGGACAGAATGCCTCCCTTTTCGAGACGCCATCCGTCTTTCGGCAACTTAAGCATTAGATCGTGTGGTTCAATAATGCCAATTTCACTCACGCCAACATCCTTTCACGTGTCTGCTCAGTATAGCAAAAGCCATTGCCGCCGCGCATGGTTTGTTCGCCTTTGGGGAGATCGTTCCCCATCTATCTAGAGGTCGTTACGCTTCTGTACTGGGAGCCATAGGCTCGCCCCGAGCTTAGTTTGCCCTAGCAGAGATGAACCTGGTGGATTTTGCAAACCGTTTGTTCAATATGTTATAAACCGCGATTCCCTTTTTGAGTAGTCGTGTGATTAGAAGCGATTTTTAGTGGAAAGACGTTTGGCAGGCGGAAGGATTGTGATATGATACTTGCCATTCGTTTGGAACCCAAATGGGAGTTTGACAGAGATGAAACAGTACAAGGTCGGGTTGGTTGGCATTGGCGCCGTTGGGACGGAAATGGTCAAAGTGCTCCGCCAACGCAACTTCCCTGCATCTGAAATCCGGGTTTTAGCTACGCGTGAGCGCAATGAGGTCATTGCAGGTGAAACCTTTCATGTGCTTGAGACAAAGCCCGAGAGTTTCGATGGGCTGGATATCGTGCTTTTCGCTGGTACGGAGGGTTCCAAGGGCGCCAGTAAAATGTGGGGTAAGGTGGCCATTGAAAAAGGCGCTATTGTTATTGATAACGGCGATGACTTTCGGATGTGCGAAGACGTTCCGTTGGTTGTTCCAGAAATCAATGCCGATGATATGGAAGCTATGGTGCGTAAAGGTGCACGCTTTATTGCTAACCCTAACTGCTCCACGATTATCACTTTGATGGGGATTGCTGCGCTGCATCGTGTTAATTCGTTGCGCCACATGACAGCTGTTACGTTTCAGAGTGTTTCGGGAGCTGGGCGCGCGGCCATTGATGAGTTGGAAATGCAGACTCGCCAGATTGCGTTGGGTGAACCCATCGTGCCGAAGGCATTTCCGCACCAGATCGTGGCTAATGTGATTCCTCAGATTGGCGGGCCCAAGAAAGAAATGCCCGGGTTTACGACAGAAGAGGCTAAACTTACATTTGAAAGCCGTAAAATTCTCGGCGCACCGAACCTGCGTATCGCCTGCACCTGCGTTCGCGTGCCGGTTTTCTACGCGCACAGTATTGCTGTTCACGCTACGTTTGAGCGCCCATTTACGGTGGAGGAAGTGCGCGAAGTGATTGCTCGTGCGCCTGGCGTGGAGTTAGTAGATGATCTCCCTGCAGCGGTGTATCCCATGCCCAAAGACTTTGGCGGGAAAGATAATGTCGGGATTGGCCGGATTCGTATCGATCCCTCTGAGGAAAATGGTATTGCGCTTTGGTGCTCTGGCGATAATATTCGTAAGGGGGCGGCGCTTAATGCTGTGCAGATTGCCGAAACGCTGATTAAGCGCGGGTTAGTGTAACCCGCGCGTGCGCCTTAGGAAGGAGAGCAATCATATGGAAGAGACGCTTTGTCCTTGTGGATCCGGGAAGCCGAAAGAGGCCTGTTGCGAGCCGATTCTATCTGGAGCAAAACAAGCGGAAACGGCCGAGCAGCTGATGCGTGCTCGGTACACGGCGTATGCCCTGCATGATATTGACTTTCTCTACAATTCTTCGGGATCGGAGGTGCAGCAGGAGTTTGACCCTGAAGCATCGCGCCGTTGGGCGGAAGGTTCAGAATGGCATGGCATGGACGTTCTTGCAAAGGAAGCAGGAGAGGCCGGTGATGACGAGGGCGTTGTGGAGTTTATCGCACACTACAGCGTGAACGGTACAGACTTTGAACATCATGAGCGCTCACTCTTTCGTAAGGTGAACGGTGTATGGAAGTTTATAGACGGCGAATTGGTAAAACAGCAGCCTATTCGGCGTGAAACGCCAAAGGTTGGGCGGAATGATCCTTGCCCCTGCGGGTCGGGGAAAAAATACAAGAAGTGTTGCGGGCGTTAAATCGTGGCACCTGGGCGCGGCGTTGGCTGCGCCCTTTGTTTTGTTCTCGGATACGTGTGTAAAAAGAGGCGGTTATGTACGAAAATGCCAATATTGAGACGATTGCTCGGGGGGTTTTCATCCGTGAAGGCCGCTTGCTTGTTTGTCTGCCGAAACAGGGCGGTCGGTGTTATCTTCCTGGCGGGCATATCGAGTTTGGGGAACGCGGACGGGAAGCGCTTGTTCGTGAGATCCAGGAGGAGTTGGGTGTAACTGCTGAGGTGGGGCGCTTGCTTGCGATTTCGGAAGATGCTTTTGATCAGGCAGGAGAGCCTCATTGCGAAATCAATCTAGTGTATGAAATGACAATTCCAATACTTGGGGATGAACCGGCAGCTCAGGAAGACTGGATAGCGTTTCGGTGGGTGCCGTGTACGGAGATGGCCTTGCGAAAGGCTAACTTGTTGCCGGCCCATCTGATCAAGGAGCTGACGCATTTGTCGCTGCCCGCTGAACTCGGAGAATGGCCGCTTCCGGATAATGCGTGATTTATGCGTTTGGAAGGCGCACTTCTAAAGGGCGCAAGATCGTGTTACGGATGGCAGAGAAAGCTGATGCTCCGGTGCGGATGGGCACCGGTTTTATTTTGTTTACTATATGGGTTTATACGAATGCGTACCCTGACTTCATGTTTAACTCGCCTCAACGTTGGTTCGAACTCGGGGCAGTTTGGGTGCGTGCGTATTGGTGAAGTGTATGACTGGATGGTTGTGATGTTCAATTAAGAAAAGGAAAGCGGCAGATCGTCTGCGTGAGTTTTGGCTTTTGATGGCGCTGGTGCCGGAGCGTCTCGCAGATAGACAGTTACGCGCAGAAGCTCCGAAGCTCCCCAAGCCTGTGCCCCTGTACCGCACGGTTCGTGCGGCGCATCACCTTGAACACATTCGGGTAATTGGGTAACGCAATCCTGGTTGATGAGGTGCGTGGCGGAGTTCAGGAGCGATGTGGCCGCTAGGCGCATGGGTTCCCCATAGGTCATGAACAATGCCTCAGCATACAGAGGGAAGGGAAATGTCCAACCTGTTCCGTTATGATAAGCGGGTTTGCGTCGAGTGTCTTCGTCGCCTTCATATCGTCCCCAATAAGGATTACGCGGGTCGTTTAGCAACGTTCCATTCCACACGATAGGCAACAGCTTACGAACGGGGTGATTGGCCAGAGTCCGAATGGCGCCGGGCAAGAGCAGACATTCCGTGACGTTTAGAATTGAGGCACAGAGTTTTGGTTCTTCGTTTAACAGGCCAAGTGTAATGGCATAAAGCTGGTTTGGGCGGATCGCATCATCTGGTTCAGCCTCTTCTGCTCCAGTTCCGGGTGCCGCACACAGGCAATCGGCTAGGCCGCCTTCGGGCAATGGGAAGAGGCGCGTAAAAGCGCGGCGGACAGTGGCTGCAAGCCGAGCCCATTTCGGGGCTACTTCACGTCCAAGTAAGTCTAACAGTCGAACCCATAAGGCCTGCACTTCTACGGCATAGCCCACGCGGGGTGTTCCGGCGGGATAGTTGGTGTCCATCCAGGTATAATGTGCTGGTGCCCAAATTAAACCGGTTTTTGGGTCAGCGTGAATTCCATTCACGGTCCCCTTGATGTAGTGTTCGGCAATACTAACTAGGACAGAACGTAGCGTTCGTTTGCCTCCGCAGGATAAGCTCAGTACGCATTTGGCACCTAGTGCCCGAATGGCGTCATCGACTACAACGGCCAACCAGAGCGGAGCATCTACGGTTTCGCGGTTGGCGTCATCTTCTCCACGGATCATATTGGGAATGGTGCCGCCTTTTTCAAAGCGGCCAAACTCTCGGAGCACATCTAAAACCGTGTTCCAATCATGTGCAGCGGCCACACCGCGGAGAAAAATCAGGGTGTCGCGCCCCCAATCCAAGAACCACGGGTAACCCGCAATGACTGTTTTGTGCGCATTTCGACGGACGATGTAGTTTGTGAGAGCCTGTGTCATCGCCACATCCAATGGCTTCGGTGCTGCGTCTAAATTTCCGGTAAAGGCCGGGAGTTTGGGGAGTACCGCAGCGGGAACGCCAGCGATCAGGGTGCGCGTATCACCGGGTAACAGTTCTGTATGAAACCATCCTGGGCTCCACAGGTCGCCGGCCGGTTCCTGCCCGCGAGCTTGTTCCTCTGGGTGAGGAACGTTGTAGCTCCAGACACTTTCGCGGTGCCAGTCGGCACCTTCCATTCGCACTTCCATGCGTGTATCGGGTTCGGGTGTGAAGGCAAAGCCTTCGGGTAAATCTTCCAGCGCATTTGGCCAGATCTTTTCTGGGCCGGTATAGGCTTTGGTTTTGCAGTGAAAGTTCCGCCATTCGATGTCTGGCCGTAGGATAAGCCCCACGGAGTGGGCTGGGGAAGGGCGGCTTTCGGATGTTGTTTGCGTTTCTCTTTGGAAGCGGAGGAGTACACGGTTTTCGCCGGGTTGTAATGCTACGCGCAGCGTGATAGGTACGCGTCTTCCCATTCCGCAGGGCACATGGAAACGCCATTCGGCTGCGGATCCATCGGGGGAGACGATAACGGTGTCCAGGCAATCGTTCGAAAGCGGGGTGCTAAATCCGTTACAGAGAATCCAACCTCTGCAGCGAGTGAAAAAGACTTGCCGATCGTCCGGGACTTCGGGGTGCCGATTGAGTGCGAGCAGGCAGTCATATTGCGATCGAAGGGTGCCCCAGGCGAGTCGAATTTGCGCCATGGCTCCGGTACCGTTTGTCAGGAGCGTGCGAGCAGTACCCAGGCGGGAGACTTCGTTAGCCGGAAATGCACATGTAACGGTACCCATTGAACGGCTGTCGCCAAGAGCCCAAATGGTTGTCTGGCGCAGGATGGATCCGGAGGGCAAGAAAAGTTCAATCAGAGCCTCCAGCCGTTCAGTTTCAGCATGTGTATGCAGTTGGAGTATGGTTAGATAAGAGCCGTTAGGTAGGGCGATGGCTTCTCCTGTGGCACGGACAGTCTGATCTTGGGCAGAACGGAGGCGCACGCGGAAGGGAGCAGCGGCCGAAATCATGAGCAGCATTCCCGGAGGCACCGGTACTTCACGGTTGAAGTCTTCCGGGAGGCTCATGCGCATGAGCCGGGGGCCGCCTGCTCCCTCAGCTTCTGCAAATGCAACAGGGTCTTCCAAAAAGGCTCGGGTGATTGCTTCTGGCGCGCGGCCGTGCAGGGAACCTCCAAGCCAATGGAGTGTTCGTAAGGCTAAAACGCGTCGGGCGCGGTGCTGTACTTCGGCTATTGGTGTAATACCGGATTGATGCATCGCGGCAAGAAGCGTCTCCCAAGCACGGTGTTCGGGGGTAAGGCAGCGCACCTGCCCAGGTGTAAGCACCATACCCGTGGGTGAGACAGGCAAGGTCTCGCCGGTGAGTAAATCGGTACCCTCGCCAGGAGGGAATGCATCGGCAGGAAAAGCAACGGTTTGCGCGTGTGCCCAATCTAGGTTGGCCAACACCAACAGGGGATGTGCCACGTTTGGTCGTTTTCGGAGTACGGCCAAGACGTTCCCACCACCATGCTGAATCATTTCCAATGAGGTGTCGGCTCCGAAGAGCGGATGGGTGCGTAGGAGCGTGTTGAGCAGGCGGATCCAATCGCAGGCATTGTCGGCTGCACCCCAGTTGAGTCCGCCGCATTCGTGCACGTCGATCTTTTCTGTGGCAAACCACTCCACACCGGCTGTGATGCCGAAAGCGCCTTGCTGTGAAAGCAGGGCGGCGAGTGCTATTCGCAGGCGGGCGTATGTAGGAGACGTAGCAGCAAGCCGGTTGTTGTCATGCGTTTCAGCGAAATGAACCAGCGGCCCTTGTTGTTGTGAAAGTTGGAGCATAGAGGGGAACATATGCTCAAAGGCCGTACGGTCATAAGTCTGAAAGAGCTCGGAATAAGCCCAGTCTAGTCCAGATCGGGCGAGCAGGGCAGAGGTGGTCTCGATGGGGCCGCCGAGTCCCTCAAGCAGGAAAATCGTATCCGGGAATTCCTGACGTACATGAGCAACGATAACATCCCATGCGGTCTTTGGGATCATGTACCCGGCATCACAACGGAATCCGTCCACTCCTTGGCGGCACCAATATAGGAATACATTTGCAATGGCACGGCATAGCGCGGGCTTGCTGTAATCGAGCTCTACCAAATCTTCCCAGGTAACCCCCCATGCACCAGGAGAATGAAAAGATCCGTCAGGGTTTTTTCGATACCATTCCGGGTGGTGAATCTGGAATGTTGCGGCCCATCCCGTGTGGTTGGCCGGCAAATCCATGAACAGGGCACCACCGCGTGCGTGGACGGCTGCGATGAGTTCGTGAAACTGGTCGAGCGGTGTTGCTTTGGTGTCGAATTCTGCCAGCGCTGGGTCAATATCCAAGAAGTCCCGTCCGGCAAAGGGAGAGCCGTAGCGTCCCATCCGGGCGAAGGTGGTGGGAGTGGGGTGGATAGGGAGCAAGAGTAGATTGCGAAAACCCAACCGGAGAAAAATGTGATCCAGTTGCTTGATCAGGTTTCGAAACGTACCGCTTGGCGGGATAACCGTGTATCCCTGGTTGTCTAGTTCATGGACAGCATCGATGTTTGGTGTTTCAGCTTTGGCGGAATACATTCTGGCGCCGAACTGTCGGGTAAATGCCGCGTAGATCAGATTTCCTGCGGCAGTATTGGCGGGGGCAACTTTGATGTTCAGATTGGCACCATCGGGCCATTCTGGCACGGGCGTATCGTTGGGTAGAAAACAGACTTTGGCTTCGAAGAGACCCACTTCCAATAGCGGAAGTTCCACAAGCCAGCGTCCGTTTCCACAAGGCTGCATGGGGACGTCGTGCCAGTCATCGCCGGATGGTTGCAGATGGTTGTTCAGGGCGTTCAGAATTTCCACCCGGTGTGTAGCGGCGGCTCCCAGATTGGTTCGCAGAATCATGCGGCCGGGGCGCCCAGTGCGCGAGTAGGTCGCTTCAATGGTGAGACTGTCGCCTACCCATTTGAGAAGTTGGCTCCCCGGTGCCGGGTTCTGTTCAATTTGGCTCATGTACACTCCTCTTCCCTATCACGTTTTACTCACTATAGCAAACTTTTTCTATAACTGTTGTGGTGGTGGTTTCAATGGAACAGCTTGAAAGGTTACAAGAAGGTATTGGGGGGATAGAAGAGATGTCAAAACAGTCAGTCTAGTTTGAAATTGAACTCGGGGCGGGTTCAGCGTAAACTCGGGGCGACTTGAGTACGAATCCAGGGCGGGTTCGATCAGAGCTCAGGTAGAGGGGATAGAAGAGGTTCGATAGGTAAGAGGGGTTGCAGCGCTGGTGGAGCTTGTTTTACTGAGCGGTATGAACGGAAGAGACAAAAATAACGCTTGTCATGGTGGAGGCCGTTTGCTAGGATATCAATCGTGCGGCGGCGGTATTGTGCTGTTCGGCGCGTAGTTCTTCTTAGCAAGGAGCATGATGGAAATGAAGACAAGTCTTCGTCAAGGGTTTACGATGATCGAGTTGCTCGTCGTAATTGTGATTATCGGAATTCTGGCTACGTCTCTCTTCGGGCCGGTGCAGAACTTCCTTCTGGAGGGTAAGCTGACAGGTATGATGGGTAATGGCCGTAAGGTTGTTCAGGCCATCATCTCGGCGGATATGTCTGGGCGTTATGAAGGGTTGGCATGGCCTGCGGATGAGAATGCGGATGCCGCTCCTGCGGATAAGCCAACCGGGCCGGATATGTATCAGCGTTTCTCCAGTACAGCCAAATATTTCGAAGAGGCGCTTTATGTGAAGGAGCAGGATGTAACGAAACGTAACCGTCTGAAAGTGCTCAAAGATATTGAGCCCTCCATGATCGCCGGCGAAGGCGTCCCGACGGCTTCTGGGCAGACGTTGGATGATAAGAACTGCGCGTGGATTCTGGCGAAGAATACGGCTAATGCGCCTGCGGCGGCTCCGGTGTTCTGTACGCGTAACGTGAACGGCTCGCAGTTGGTTCAAGTGGCCGGGAACGACACGAGTACGGATGTTGAGACATTGCTCAATACCCAGAAGCCGTTCCAGAAGGATGGATGCGTTTTAATCTATAAGGATGGTTCGGGCAAGAAGTTCAAGGCAGACACCGTATTTCCGAAGCAGATGATCGGTGCACTGGGAACCGGCAAGCTCAATGAGTATGAGCAGGGCGACGGGAACAAGTTTGACTTCATGCAGTCTGGTTCGTCCAACTAATCAGTTTTAGTTGCTCAAAAACGGGAGCATCCTAGGATGCTCCCGTTTTTTTTGGGGGGGGATCTGCGTTTGGATGTTATGGACAATTATACAGAGACAAACGCGTTGGACGGGGGGTAAAAGGAGGATGGAGGTGCTTGTGGGAGTGTGAATGGACGTGATGAATCAGGAATTCTAAAAGGAGAATCCTAGGGGTAAACCGTTTATTGTGAGGGGAAGATCTATTTTCATCAAGACAGGGAAGAGCAATTGCGCACGTGATCCAGAGAGCCTGTGATGGTTAAGGGAACGCGGGTATCAGCACAGGATGCACGTCATGGGGTGCGGTGAAGGATGGTTTTTCCAAGCTGAATAAGAGCTTCGGCGGTAGGCGGTTCCGGGCGGGGCGGAACGGGAGGGTGTGTAAGATTGGTTTCGATTTGAAGCCATCCACCGAGGAGTATATCGTGTTTTGACTGCTGTCGTTCGGATACTTGCTGTACAAAGGTACAATAATCGGTGTAAGTTGGGCATTGTTCAAATGCAGCCCAAAGTGTTCTCTTGGGGCAAAAGAGCAACAGTGAGTTAGCAAGTTCTCGTCCTTCAGATGTTTGGGTTCGGAGCGCGAGAGTTGCGAACGTTTCGGTATAGGCTTGAATCCACTCGGGTGAATGGATCTTGGACGGATCGGTTTGTAACGTGGTCAACAGAGCTTGGGGATTGGGGGATGGGCGGAGTGGCGGCAGGAGCGACAATGTCTTCCATCGACCAAGATAAAAAGGGGAGTTACAGGTTTCGGGATCTTGTTCCTTCATGCTCATCCAGCGGATGTTTGGAGAGGAGGGGCGGGTTTCTGTGAGCAGAATGACTGCTTCAGCTGGAATACCTCTGGGAAGCGTGTGGCTTTGGAGGATCCAACAGGCATTTGGAAAAGCCTGTTGCGCAGCATTCCAGATGGTAGAGGCGTCAACGGCGTCGCAGACGCCTTCTAAAGCGATTTTGCTAGATTGATTGAGTTCGGGACAGAATGTTTTCAGGACAGAGTAATAGACGTGAGCCTGCTCAGGGAATGGGCGGGTGCATGGGAAGGGCACTCCGGTGAAGATAGGAAAAACGGGTGTGTAGTTGGAGAGCCACCAGAGATCCTTCCATTGGACAAGCATTTTTTGAGCCTGTTGGAGGCGTTTTGGCATGACGGGGCATTGTGAGGGCTGGGCGTTGAGTTGTTCTTCTACGCGAGCCCAGAAAATATGCTCAGGGAGTGGCAGGCGCAAGTAGGTACAGGTACGTTTCCATTCGTGATGAAGGCCTTCGGCATAGGCAGAGACATCACCTCCGAATGGCATCACATTGTCTAGTGCGAGAAATCGGAGAGCGTTGGGTGATGTCTCCTGTTTGGCTGCGGTGGGTGCCGAGGGCAGTTGGCGCAGATATTCATAGGCGGGAAGGCCGTTAATCAGCAACTCCTCTGCCAGCGCGGAACCGTGCCAGAGGCGGACGCGGAGTACGGCAAGTACGTCGGGTTGAGTTAGTTGGCTGTCAAGTTGTTGGGCATACCGTTGGTCGCAGTAGTAGCGCAGGTAGTTTTGCGGAATGTCTTTTAATGCGTTGGGGAGGGGCTTAGTCGGTGTAAGCGCGATGTAGTGCCCCATTAAGAAGTCTCGTGGGTCACGGATGGCAACCTCAAGCATAAACGGTTCGCCGCAGGAGAGAATAAGTTGCCGTTTGGCAATCATGCAAAGTGGAATGGCCGCTTGAAAGAGGAGCCCAAATAGAAGGAACCCGTGCCTAACTTTAGTGAAGTTCATGGGATGTCCTCCGCTTGGCAATGAACGTCAGCACAAGATTTAAGGCCACTAACCCGATACCACAGCATATGAAAAGGATACCTTGTGCGATGAGCCCCAGGTGATAGAAGGAGAAGACGAAGCAGCCAACCAAAAGTATCCAAACAAGCCCCTCGTTGGCCAGTGTCCGCTTCCCAGTCTGTACTCCGATAACAATGGCAGCAGTCCCGATGATAATGGCCAGCCAGGGTTCGAGAATCGGAAGCTGGCATCCACGGGTAAGCAGGATTAGCGGTGAAAGAAGCAGAAAGAGCCCTTCGTTACGTAACAGAATTCGCCTAGCCAACCAAAGGCCTATGAACAGAATCACTCCTGGAAGCGCCAGCTTGAGTAACCCGGACATAAGCTTAGATGTGAACGCATCGTGTTCGTTTATTAACCCAAGAAAACAGATGCCGAGCGTAATCATTCCAAGGAGGGAAAGTGGGCGAGAGGCGGGATTGTTTCGGCGTTCCAGATATGTTCCGAGAACCAGGGGCCACGAGAGTAGAAGAAGAAAAACGAGGAATTGGATCTCGGGCGGAAAAATCTCCTGGATTGTTTCTTCCGTAAGAATTGCGAGCTGAACGGCAAAAAGAAGCAGCCCTATGCTCCTAAACCAGCGTTGGGTGCCGGCATAAAGACCGGATTGCTGCCAGACGCTTAACAGGCGCGGCAACAGGAGGATAAGCCCAATGCATAAAATACCTACGCCGGCGGCGTCCGAATGGAGCCAATCGGTTTGTGTGGAAACGGCGGATCCGGCGGCGACCGAAAGGAATCCAAGATATCCTATCCAGGCAAAGGTGGAGCGGAGGGTATAAGCCACAGGTAGGAACATTCCGGCCATGAGTAGACAGAACGCTACGTGGTCAGACGCAAGCTGAAGCACGCGCCCAAGCAAGGCAACGGAACAAACCAGACCTCCGGCCCACAGGGCTCCCAATGTTTCCTCAATGTCTAACCGCCACAGCTTATGCCGCACTACCCAGGCATAGCCTGCCCAAGCGGCTCCTAGGGGAAGAAGGGAAATGATTACCTGGATGCTTAGCGGAATACGGCACCAATTGGCAGACAACAGGGCAATCAATCCGCCCGTACAGAGCAGGGCGCCGCCTGTTCCGAGCCAGAGCGTGCCAGTGAATGATTGTTTGGGAGGAAGCGCATTCATAGCAAGTTTTCCATGATGGGTCATCGTTGGGGGAAAACGAGGAAAGATAATAATAGTGCTTTGAGGTCAGGGGTTATAGCAAAGGAATCTGAAGGCGATCAAGGCTCTGGCAATGGGCGGATTATACGGGCGGGATTGCCGGCGGCAATCACGTTGGCCGGGAGATCGTGTGTGACGACGCTTCCGGCTCCGACAACGGTGTTTTTACCAATGGACACGCCAGGCAATATGGTAACATGTCCTCCTATCCACACGTTGTCTGCCAGATAGATAGGCTTGGCGCATTCGATATCCGTCAAGCGTGCTGTCGGGTCGAGCGGATGGATGGCGGTATAGAATCCGCAATCCGGGCCGCAAAGTACGTGATTTCCAAATGTAATGGGGGCACAGTCCAGCAGGGTGCAACCGTAATTCAGGAAACACCGATCCCCTAAGTGGATATTGAATCCGTAATCGCAGTGAAAGGGTTGTTCAATAATTGACCCGATGCCAAACTCGCCCAGGAAGTCGCGTAAACATGCTTCCCGTGCGGGTTGATCGGCGGGCGGCAGAGCATTATAAGCCCGACAGCGTGTTTGAGCAGCCAGACGAGCCTGTGCCAGTTCAGCTGGATTATACCAGGCTCCGGAAATCATGCGGAAACGAACGTCTGTATCAGTGTCTGTATTCATCGAGTACAAGTATATCACGAATCTGAACCGACACGAGGAGAGGAAATCCTGAATGCGGTGGCGCGATTGCATACCGGAGAGGATGTGGGCGGTACATGATTACAAGATTCGTTACAAGACTCGGCGTTGGAATGTTTAGTCTCACATCGTGTGGAAATAAATGTGTTGCTCGGAGATGTATCTGTGAGGCATGGGGAACCAACGACAGGATGAGAAGGAGGTCATTGGGGACAAGGGGACAATACGTTTAGACGTGGATTCGAGGGCGTGGCAACTTTACCCTCAGCTTACCATACACCAACGGTTCAGTTTCTCAATTTCAAGTTGAGTTTTATCGGGTTAGAAACTTGGGTTGAGCGATGATTCGTTGTACGTTTAAATTGGATGGGATAATCGGATGATACGGGTTTTGAAGGCTGTGTCAGAAGGGGATGCATACAGGGGTCATTGGGCGAGATGGTAAATCATGTGCTGAAGCTACGCCGTGTCAGAAGGGGATGCATACAGGGGTCATTGGGTTCTGGAAGTGAAGGCAAGGTCTGAGGGGCTTATGTTATACTTTTATTGAGTTTCAAACCGTTGGGATATCGGAATCGTGCGGATATAAGAAAAGGAGCGCAGTGTGATGAGAAAATGGTTGTTGGTTGGATTTTTGATAAGTGCCTGTTGGTGCTTGGCAGATATTTTGCCTGAGACAATGCGGGTGTATCCAACGCCGCAGGAAGTAACGCGGCTGGGAGGGGATACATTTGCTGCGCCGGATCGAGTGAAGATTGTACCTGATGGGTTGGATGCGGATGCGGTGCGGGTCATTGCCGAGCGTTTCCCAGTGAAGGCCTCCGCAGCATTCACTATCGCTTGGGCGCGGGATACGGCGTTACCGAAGGAGGGGTATAGCCTTGCGCTTTCGGCGAAAGGGGCTCAGATTACGGCCGCAGATGCTTCGGGATTCTTCTATGCGGCCAAAACGTTACTCCAGTTGTTGGCTTCTGGAAATGCGGAGGCGGTGCGTATCCGAGATTGGCCGACGGTTCCATTTCGCGGCACGGTTGAAGGCTTTTATGGTCAACCATGGAGCTTTGAGGCACGAAAGAGTCAGTTTCGGTTTTATGGCGATTGGAAGATGAACACCTATATTTATGGGCCGAAGGATGACCCTTACCATGGATTTTCCACGCGGTGGCGTGAGCCTTACCCATTGGCTGAAGCGAAGCGATTGGCAGAGTTGGTGCGTGTGGCGCATAAGAATAAGGTGAACTTTGTGTGGGCGGTTCATCCTGGGCGGGATATTCATTGGAAGGACGATTCGGATATTCGGGCGTGTATTGCAAAGTTTGAGCGGATGTATGCGTTGGGCGTACGGTCGTTCGCTGTGTTTTTTGACGATATCGGCGGGGAGGGCGCCCGTGCAGAGAAGCAGGTGGAGCTGTTGAATGCGGTGAATCGCCGTTTTGTTCGTGTGAAAAAGGATGTTACGCCATTGTTGCTTTGCCCTACGCAGTACAACCGTGCGTGGTCGCATGGTTCGTATTTGGAAACGTTGGGGAAGGGGTTGGATCCGGATATTCGGGTGATGTGGACAGGCGATTCGGTGTGTACGGATATTCCCCGCTCATCGATGGAGTGGATCAACGCCAAGTTGGGGCGAAAGGCCTATGTGTGGTGGAATTGGCCAGTTGCAGACTATTGCCGGAGTGCACATCTGCTGTTGGGGCGGACGTATGGGCTGGATCTTGAAAACGGGCCGTTATATGCCGGCTTTGTTTCCAATCCAATGGATAAGCCTGAAGCGTCTAAAATTGGTCTTTTTGGAGTGGCGGATTATGCTTGGAACCCGGCAGCGTTTCAGTCTGAACAAGCGTGGCGGGATGGAATTCGCCGAATGTTCCCGGAGTGTGCAGGCGCGGTGCAGTGTTTTGCAGAACATAATTCCGATCAAGGTGCAAATGGTCATGGGTATCGCCGAGAGGAGTCGGTAGCGATTCGTCCGGCGGTGGAACGGCTGACGCAGGCGTTGAAGGCTAAGTCGGAACTGCCGGAAGCGGATGTACAGGCTGTTCGGGCGGTTTTTGCGGAGATGGCGGAGGCGGGGCAAACAATTCTCTCTACTTGTAAGAATGCCCTCTTTCTAGAAGATGTGGCGGATTGGTGCCGGGTTTTTGTCAATACAGGTTTGACTGGCGTGGCCTTGATGGATGCGCTTACAGGGGAAGCTTCGGAGACGGCCGCGTTGAATATGGCGTTGAACCTGAGAGAGAAAAATGCCGCTATTTCCCGCGCGCATGCGGCCAAACCGTTTCAGAAAAAGCCCACGGAGGTGGCCACACGGGTCCTTGTGCCGTTCCTGAATCTGGTTGAGGAGACGGTGTATCAGCGGTTGTGGCAGTCGGTGGCTGGGAAACCGGCGCCGAAGGCAGCGTCTGCCAGTTATGTTTGGATGACGAATATATCGTCTTTGCAGGGGCTTCAGGTGATACGAGACGGCATTTATGTTCGTTTGCCAAAAGTTCATGAGCCGAAGACGGTGGCACCAGGGGAATGGTTTGGTATTCGTTTGCCGGAGGGTGTTCCGGCGGTATGGGCGCATTTCATTCTGGAGGCGGATGCTGCGATTAAACAGGGGCGGCTTGAGGTCTCGTCTGATGGGGGTAAAACATGGCATGTTCGCCGGATGGTGTGCCGTGGAAATGGACAACAAGGCGAGATGGAGCTTCGCAATATCCGCCCGGCGGATGGCGTAAATGCTGTGCGGTATGTGAATATTTCGAATAAACCCGTCACAGTAACGCTTCGGCAGGTGAAAGTGGATGTGCCTGCGAATGCGGTGGCTAACGATGCCGCCTCTATGTGCGATGGGGATTTGCGTAGTGGGTATACGCTGGCACCTAATCGAAAGGTTAAGATCCCACTGTCGGGAGCTACGGCGGAGAACACATGCGTGTTAGCTTCCGGAACAGTAACGGCGGTATTTAAAGCGGATGGCGTAACGTTGACAGCTGGAGCAAAAGGGGCAGTTGTCTACGAGATTGTTCACTGAATACGGTGATTACGATTTGGCGAGCTGCCTCGAACGATGTTTCGGGGCGGCTTTCTTTTTTGCTATACTGACTTTTATGGAATCTCGTGCGCCGAAGGTTTGGAAATGTCGGGAACGGTTGATCCGGTTGGGTCGTCCGTTGGTGATGGGGATTGTCAACGTTACGCCGGATTCTTTCTATGCCGGGAGCAGGGTGCCGGAGTTTGATGCGGCGGTGGCGCGTGGCGTGGCAATGGTTCAGGCCGGAGCTCGGATTTTGGATGTGGGGGGAGAATCAACGCGCCCGGGAGCGGCAGTAGTTCCCGAATCGGAAGAAGCCGCGCGAGTGATTCCCGTGATTCGGGCATTGCGCGAGCGGTGCCCAGAGGTGTTGCTTTCTGTGGATACTCGGCACACAACAGTGGCGCGTTTGGCGATTGCGGCCGGAGCGGATATTCTGAATGATGTATCCGGATGTGAACCCGACGTTGGGATGTGGGATTGTGTGATTGAGACCGGTGCTGGGTACATTTTGATGCATGCTCGAGGTACGCCGCAAACGATGGATGGTCTTACGGATTATCGGGATGTGGTGACGGATGTTGCCGATGCATTGGAATCGGCAACGCGTGCCTTGGTAGCGCGTGGTGCGGATGTGCGGCAGATCGTGTGGGATCCTGGGCTTGGATTTGCTAAAACACACGCCGATTCACTGCGATTGCTGGGAGCTACGGCTCAATTTGCCGAGCGCCCGTATCCCTATCTGGTCGCGGCTTCGCGCAAGCGGTTTTTGGGTGAGCTGACGGGGCAGACGGAGGCCTCTCAACGCGGTTCGGCCAGTATTGGGGCGGCACTTTGGGCGATTGCGGCCGGGGCGGATATGGTGCGTGTGCACGATGTACCAGAGACGGTGAATGCGTTACGTGTTTATTTGGCGGCACGGGAGGTAAGAGGTGTTTGATTCCTGGTGGCCAAATTTACTGGATGTGTTTCAGGTGGTGTTACTGGCCACGGGGTTTTACTATGCATTTCGTTTTTTGAGGGGGACGCGTGCGGCACAGATGTTGCTGGGAGTTGGAACCCTGTTTCTGATAATTCTTCTGGTAACGTCATTTTTGGAGCTGGACGTGGTCAATGTGGTGCTCCGGTGGGTGTCGATATTTCTGTTGTTGGCGCTGTTAGTGGTTTTTCAGCCGGAGTTGCGGCGAGCGTTGTCTATGTTGGGGCGAAATACGTATGTTCAATTGCTGCAGGGAAGGCTCCCGGAAACTCCGGTGGAACATTTGGTGCGCGCTGCACGAAGTCTGGCTACGCGGCGGTTGGGGGCTTTAATCGCAATAGAGCGTGGGGTGTCGCTGGATCGGTGGTGTGAGACAGGGGTGCCGGTGGATGGTTTGATTAGCGAGGAGTTGTTAATTAGTATTTTTACGCCGCCATTGCCTCTGCATGATGGCGGGGTGATCCTGCGGAATGAGCGGATTCGGGCGGCGCGGTGCATCTTCCCTTTGGACAATGAACTTCGGTTGGAGGGTGTTGGGACGCGGCATCGTGCGGCATTGACGTTGTCAACGGAATGCGATGCATTAATTTTGGTGGTTTCTGAGGAGCGAGGGCAGATTTCTGTGGCGCGTGATGGAAATCTGTTGCGTAATCTTTCAGATCGTCATTTGGAACGGTTGCTTCGTGCGGCCTTTGTTCCGCAGGA
This sequence comes from uncultured Lentisphaeraceae bacterium, assembly GCA_937892925.1. GTDB lineage: Bacteria > Verrucomicrobiota > Kiritimatiellia > RFP12 > DVOR01 > Spyradenecus. Next base: position 2,863 of record CALBHX010000057.1, on the reverse strand, counting down.
GCAGCAGGGGCAATTTTTCCATTTGGTGTTTGGCCCGCGACATCGAGTGCCCGTTTTATTGCGGCCATTTACTCGTTGGGCAGCGCGGCGGGGAGGGGGACGCCATGCGTAAGCCGTTTCGAGGATTTTTGAAGGATTGGCCATGGCGTGTTGCGGCTCTGGGTGTGGCGTTGGTTGTTTTTCTTGGAATTCGACATTCTGTTAGCTATACGCAAACGTTGACTCTGGCCGTTGAAGCAGAAACGGTCAATGGAACGCAGGCTCTGACGGGGTTTGAACCTGGTGTGGTGAGTATTACATTTCGTGGATCGGAAGCCGCTATCCGGAAGTTGTCTGTACCTGGCGCGGAACCGCCGCGCATTCGGGTAAAGCTGAAACAACCATCAGCGGATGCGCCCTCTACGATGGTAACCGTGTCGCCACGGGATGTTTTGCGGGATGACGGACTTCGTGTGGTTGCGGTCTCTCCGAACAAGGTAAAGGCTTTTTTCGATACGCGGGATACGCGCTGGTTTGAGGTGGCGGAGCCGATTATTACAGGAGCGCCGGCAACCGGAAAGGTTCGTGTTTCAATTGAACCAAAACGGGTGGAGGTGACGGGATCGCGGTCTTTATTGGATGAATTGGAAGCGGCACAGACAAAACTGACGCCGGCGATTTTGGATGTAGCTAATCGGGCGGAAGGTTTTCAGACGGTGTTGCGAGTGCTTCCTCCTGACAGTCGGGGCGGGTGGACGTTGAAGCCGGAGACGGTTCGAGCAGATGTTCAGTTCGTTCGTGAGGAAAGTGTACAGGAACGTGTTTTTGAGCAAGTCCCAGTGGAGGTGCTGCAATCGCCGGACGGGGCGCGTTATCGCCCTTTACAACGAATGGTAACGGTTCGAGTTCAAGGGGAAAAGCGAGAATTGGAAGCGTTTAAACCGGAAAGTATTCGTGTGGTTGGTGGGGTGCCCGCGCAGGCAATTCCGGATGCGGAAGGTGCCGTATGGAGTGAGTTGGAGTTATTTTTGCCTTGCACGAACCGTGTAACCCGGGCAACGATTGATCCGGCACAGATGCGCTTCGTGCGGGTACGCCCCCGGGAGGATGAAGAATGAGACTTGCAGGAAGGCAAGTAAGGTGGCTTATTGGGGCAGGCGTGTGTGTGGTGCTGATGCTGGTGTCTGCGATGTTGGTGGATGCGCTGATCGCGCAGTTTCACCCTGTGTTTGAATGGGAGCCGTTGAGAGGGAATGAGGCACTTTCAGGGCGGAGCCGGGTGGCCTTGGCGGATACAACCGGGGTGATAACGGTAACGTGTGTTTTTCCATCGGAATCGCCGGCGGCTTTGCCGGTCGGCCGATTGCTGCGCAGGTTTGCTCAAGCGTCCGGGGAAACGGGGGGAGCAGTTCTTTCCGTGAACTATGTGGATCCGCGGATGGATGCTGGGGTGACGGCTCAGTGTGTGGCGCAGGGCGCAGAAGGTGCAGGTGTGTTGTTTCGGCAGGCAGCGCGCCGAGTGTTTGTTCCGGAAGCAGCTTTTCTGGGTGCGGCTGGCGGGTATGATCCGGTGGAGGCAGAGAATGCAGTGGCCGCAGCTCTGCTTCGGTTGTCTCGAGCAGATGGGTTGGAAATTGGATGGCTGGTTGGGCATGGTGAGCCGTCTTTTGAGTCTACGCAGCAGCAATCAGGCTTTTCCGGGTTTCGGCGGGCACTGGAGAGTGAAGGCTGTCGATTACGAAACCTGACCTTAGATGTCTCTTCGGCTCTCGATTCTGGAATTCCTGCGGAGGTGGGAGCTTTGATGGTTGTGAGCCCAAAATATCCGATCACGTCTGTGGAACGGGCAGTATTGATGGATTGGTTGGATAAAGGTGGGCGATTGTTTTGTATTTTGCCAACAACAGGTGATGCGGGATTGGGACCCTTGTTGGAGGAGTGGGGGATTCGCGTGGGGGCGGCGCTGCAGACCCCATTACGACTCACGCTTTATGGGGATGGGTTGTCGGATCAGCTGAATACGGAACATGCTGTAACACGCGATTTGGCCGGGCGAGCGACATTATTTTTCACAGCTCCTCGCAGTTTATTTTTGAATGCGCCACGGGGAACGGTGGTTACTCCGTTGGTTTGGATGCCGGTGGTTTCGGGTGCGGGGCTTGGAGCGCAGCCCTCGGAGCCTGTTTGTGTGATGGCTGCAGCAGAACGCGGTGGTGGTGGAGTGGATTTGGCATTGCGTTCGGGGAGGCTTGTTGTGGTGGCGGATGCCGCTTTTGCTGCTAACCAATTTGTGTTGAATCATGCAACAGCTAATCGGGATTTAGCTGTTCAGGTGGTGCGTTGGCTGACTGGGCTTTCAGGAAGTGGCGCTCGGAGTGACGTGGCGGAAGTTCTTCGATTAGGTTTGGATCGACGTTCGTGGCGCGTGGTTGCCGGAACGCTGGTTTGCGTAGTGCCAATGTTGGTGTGTGCGGCGCTTTGGTTGTTGACGCGGAGGTGGTCATGAGATTTGGCCGGTCAATTGGGTGGTTGCTAGTTTTGGTATCTGCCCTAGCGGGGGCGTTGGTGGCAACGCGATGGGGACGCTTCGTACAGATGCCGGAAGTGGGGGCTCAGTTGTTCCCTGTACCGATGGAAATGGTCACATCTATGACCTGGGGCGCGATAGATGCCAGAGGGCATCGGGAAACGCTTGAAGTCCATCGGGATGGAATGTTTTGGCGGATGGTTCATCCATACGCTGGAGTAATCTGCGAGGCTGGTAAGATCACAGACATGTTGGATGCAGCAGAATCCATGCGGATATTGGCTGTACTTGGAAAACGTGAGACTTCAGCATTTGAGGTGGAGCGTCAATTGACGTTACAGACGGCGGATATGGCGG
>CALBHX010000056.1 GCA_937892925.1 uncultured Lentisphaeraceae bacterium | reverse complement strand
AACATAACAAAACCACCCTCAGCTCGGAGCAGGAATGGTTGAAACCCGGGGCGGATTCAACGTAAACCCGGGGCGGGCGCGTGGCAATCCCGCCCCGGGCAATTCATCGAAATCAGCAGAATTCCTTTTCAAGGCACGATTTTCGCACGAACCAAAACGCGCGGCGAAGGAATATTCCTTCGCCGCGATTGTTTCTATTCTATTAGGATACCTTATGCCTCATATCCGTTCGGATTCATGGATTGCCACTTCCAGGACGAAGCGCACATATCATCGAGTGTATGGGTAGCCGTCCACCCTAACAACTCCTTCGCGTAGGAAGGATCGGCATAGCATTCGGGAGCATCGCCCGGGCGGCGCGGCGCGATCTCATAGGGGATGTCTTTCCCGCAGGCTTTGGAGAAGGCATGAATCATGTCCAATACGGAATAGCCCGTTCCGGTGCCAAGATTGACGGTGTAGAGTTTCCCTGGGGTTTGCTCCAGTTTCTTGAGGGCGGCGAGGTGGCCGCGCGCGAGATCGACCACGTGGATATAATCGCGAACACCGGTACCATCTTTGGTGGGATAGTCATTTCCAAATACACGTACTTTCGGCAACCGCCCAACCGCTACCTGTGCGATGTAGGGCATGAGGTTGTTGGGGATGCCGTTTGGGTTTTCGCCAATCCGCCCCGAGGGGTGCGCACCTACCGGATTGAAGTAGCGCAGCAACATGACGCCCAGATCGGGCTCCGCGGCCTGAACGTCGGTCAGAACGCGTTCCAAGAAGAGTTTTGTGGCGCCGTAGGGGTTGAGCGCGCCGGTGGAGCAATGTTCGTCTAACGGAACCTTTTCCGGCATCCCATAAACGGTGGCAGAGGAGGAAAAGACGATGTTCCGGCAGCCATATTGTTTCATGAGTGCCAGGAGGTTGAAGGTGCCGGTCATATTGTTGTCGTAGTAGAAGAGCGGTTTCTGCACCGATTCGCCAACCGCTTTCAGCCCCGCGAAATGAATTACCGCGTCATAATGCGCTTTTTTGAAAACGTCTTCCAGGGCAGGCTTATCCAGTAAGTCCACTTTGTAAAAATGTGGGGTTTTACCGGCCAATTCTGCACCGCGGCGAACAGCTTCTTCTTGAGAGTTGTAGAGATTATCGACGATCGTCACTTCATAACCGGCCTGAAGCAGCTCAATCACCGTATGTGTACCAATGTATCCGGCGCCTCCGGTAACAAGAATATGCATGGATAGGATCCTTTCTTTACCATTCTGACATGAAACTCATCGAACTTTCCCCCACTTTAAGCGGGGTGGCCAGCAACGGTTCGCCGGCGTAAAGATGTGCGATATCAACCGCCAGGGTTTCCCAATTCGGGTAACGCAAGGCTCGATCTTTGGCCAGCATCCGGTTCAGCATCAAAGCCAGAGCACGCGGAATTTCCGGGACTATCACCCGCGGATCCCGTGCAAAACTCGGGCCGATGTGCGCATCCACCACCTGCTGGTCTGTTTTTCCGGGGAAAAGCAATTGTCCCGTCAAGAGGTGATAGGCTGTAGCACCCAATGAATAAATATCTGCCCGACAGTCCAAATCGGCCATATCATAGATCTGATCTGGGCTCATATATGCCGGCGTCCCCATGATTTCTCCATTGGGGTTTTCCGCTCGGGAGGCCGTCAGCAGCGACCGCGAAATGCCTAGGTCCATAACTTTCACCGTTCCGTCAGCATCCACCATCAGATTATCTGGCTTAATATCGCAATGGACAACCCGGAAGCGCTGCCACGCATATTCCAACGCCGCGGCTACCGACTCGAGAATGATCAGCACATCATCCACCGCCACCCTGTTTTTACGCTGCAGATAGGCGGCAAATGTGTAGCCTTCAACGAGCTCCATAACGAAGTAATAGGTCCCCGCCACCATCCCGCTGTCATACACACGTACAATGTTCCGATGCTGAAACCGCGCACAGGCTTTAGCTTCGGTAAGAAATCGACTGACATCTTCTTCGGTTCGAACAAAGGTCGTGTTAAGCACCTTTACGGCGACCTCACGCCCGGTTGACAGCTGGCGTGCCCGGTAAACCGTTGCCGTCCCTCCCTGCCCCAGAACGGACTCAAGCTCCAAATTGGGAAAAGGCTGCTCCGTCATTCCTTAAAGCTCACATTTTCCATCGGGCTCACCGAAGCACCACCGTCAGGGTCAGCAAAGCATAACTCGTTGAGAGCGCGGGGTCACCCTCCCAGAAACGATTGCTGGCGTTTATCCATGAGCCATCGCCCATTTGCCGCGCCACCAACTCCTTGGCCAGAGCCTCGCGCCAATCTACCGAAGTCCCATTCTCCAACGGCAGCAGGGAAACACCGGCGGCATCCAATGCCCGCGCCAAAATGTCGTAGTAAAAGAAAAGTCCCTGATTACCCTGGCCAGGATTTTCACTCAACGTCCAATGCCTCCCAAGCCACTGGTAAGTTGAGCGGACACGAGGATCCTCCCGAGTCAGCTTACAATGCAGCATGGCCAACAGCCCGGCATAAGTCATGGATCCATGCGTCCGCAGTGTCGATTTACCCGCCATAGCGGGATCCGTTCTGCGCGGGACTTCTCGATTATAAACGAATCCTCCGGCAGCCTCACCCTCTTGTTCCTGCATAGAAAGCACATACTTCTTGGCGGCATCCCAATTGATATCTACTTTCTTTTGGCCAGCCGGGCGTGCCTCTTCCACATCTTCCGTCAACCGCATAGCGTCAATCGCATACAATGTATTGTTCAAGTCGGTATATGCTCGGGGAGACGTTTTGTCATAACCGAACCCGCCCTCATGCAGCCCCTCGGTTTCAATTTGGGTAGACGCCACATAGGCTCGTGCGGCAAGGAGCACTTGAAGGTGTTTTGTCTTGCCTCCCGCCGCATGAAGTGCTGTCAGGCACAAACAGGTGTTATAATTCCCCAATCCGCCGCCTCGGCGCCCAGGAATCGGCACATAAAGCCCGCCATCGGGCTGCGCACATGAAAGAATATAGGCCTCCGCCTTAGCGGCGGCCTCGGCGTTGGCAGGCAGCTGCGCATTGGCCATAGCCCACAAGGCGAGAGCGCTCAACCCGGGGAAACGGCGATCCGACCAGCTGCCATCTGCTGACTGCGTCTTGCGCAGATATTCAAATCCTTTTTCCAGCGAAGCCTGAGCCTGCGCCCGTGTTGCCTCCGTCAGCGCCCATCCGGGGAACGCGAACACGACCATTCCAACGATTATTACCCAGCGTTTCATGCGTTCAGTATAACACATTCGCATTCCAAACCTGCCTTCTTCTAGCGTCTCTATATCTTAATCCGGCGTAACATACGCTTTCAGCTGTCTAAAGAAGGCATTTATGACCGATGTACCCGGCGCCTGCTCCACTTGCCCCCGCCGTTGCCGAAACATCCATCGCACCATGGCCGAATCTCCGAATGCACGCACCCAGATATTATGCCCCGCACCAGGATATTCCGTATACTTGGGAACCACTCCCGCCTGCCCCAGCGCGGCAATCATCCGCCGCGAACACACCACGGGCACCACCGCATCCGCCGCGCCGTGAAAAGCCCAGACGGCCGTCTTAGCGGCATGCGCCACCGCTTCCGCCTGTTCTGCCCCGCCGCCACAGACAGGAACAGCCGCGGCAAAGTACCCGGGCCAACGCGCAATAGCATCCCATGTGCCAAAGCCCCCCAGCGAATAACCGCCTATATACAACCGATCTGGATCAGCCACCTTTTGCTGAACCAGCGCATCCAGATATTCCTTCACCGTACGAAGCGCAGGAGCCGGATAACGCGGCAACCGCCGCTGTGCCTCAAAGGAAACCTCCCGTACCCAGCCATTACGCTGCGTACACTGCGGGATCAAATACAGCGCGGGCGGAAGCGAAGCATCTACCAAAACCGTTTGATAGAACGAACGAAACGGCGTCAGCTGCGCAGCATTGTCCGTGCCACACTCCCCGCTCCCGTGCAGCAGCACCACCACCGGCACAGGGCAATCCTTCGGCTGATACCGCCGCCACACCCGCACCGGCAGCGTCTCTCCCATCCTATTGGTTATCACGGATGCCGAAAACTGCTCCGCTATTGAGAATTGTCCGCGCACGGCAAACGGTGCCCCGCAAACCGCCGCAAGAACTACCGCTAAAAACCCACGAAGCCTCATCGACGAACCTCTACTTTGCCCCACTCCGTCAGCTTAGAAGCAATAAAGTCAATACATTGAGCCTGCGCCTCCTTAGCTGTTTCCCGCGTGACAGGGATCACTGGTCCGCAGGCAAAACGCACCGGTGCCGTCACATCCACCGGGCCGAAATCTTTCGTATACTTCCCCACGCCCAAAAACGCCGTCTGCCCCGCCACCGGCACCACCGGCACGCCGGCATTCTGTGCCAGCTTCACCCCCAGCGTATTGAAGTGATGGTAATCGAAATAAGGCTGACGTGTTCCTTGCGGATAAAGAATCACCGACGCTTTCTCCTCTCTGAGGAAGCGCTCCCCATGCTCCAGCACCGCCTTCAAATCCGCCCGAGGATCCACCCGCCCCACCGGAATCACCTTGCGCGATGCAAACGTTTTCCCCACATACGGCACGCGCAGCAGCGATTTTTTCAACACAATGGCAACGCCGCCATACGCCAACAACAACGGCGGAAAAGCAAACGTCTCATACAGGCTCATATGATTGGAGACCACGACTACCGGCCCAACCCCCTCCAGCTGCTTAAAGCCTTCAATAATCACCTCCGTCCCCAAACGCTCTGTCTCCCAAAATAAGTGGAAACCACACTCCTCCCACCGCCGGTCATCAAACGCATGATGATGCGCCAGCCACCCCCCCCGAAGCATCGCGCCACCCAACGCCCGGATATTGAACGACAGCGATGTCATCCACCCATTCCGGTGCGGTTTTCCCAACGCCTCCGGCGGCGTGCGATAGGCACCCGTTTCCTTAAACTGCTGCATAAATGTTTCAACCTGCCGCATTCGCTGCCTGCCTTTCTGCCCGCCGCTACGCTTAACTCTTTGCCCCGGCCGAGGGTCGCGAAGGGAACTCACCGCGTAATGCACGCTCCGCTACCGCCCGCGTATCCTGCGGGAAATCACTCTTCATAATCCACTTCAAAAAGGAGTGCCCATCCTTTGGATCTGCCGCCAAATCGCGGAGTTTAGCACCTTTTTTACGTCCAAAGTTCACGCACACCTCACCCTCTACCCAACGCCACCGCCCAAGCCGATCCACATTAAATGGATCCTGCGGATTGAACATCTTATCCAGTGCGTCCAGATCTCGCGGTAAATCAGGGTATCGCGCAAACTGCCCGCACAGCACCTCCAGCGTCGCCTCCGCATCCGCCAGCGCCCCATGCGCGGCCTCCCCCAAATCTCGCCCGCAATAAAACCGCAATGCCGCCGTCAAATCCCGCGGCTCCCGTTTATGATAAATCCGCTGCGCATCCAGCAGTCTCCGTGCCTCCGGATGGAAGTCTGTAATGCCGCACCGCAGAAATTCCTCGTTCAGAATCTGCGCATCAAAGTAACCAGCCGAAAATCCCGCCAGATCGCACCCATCAAAAAAAGCATACACCTCCGCCGCTACCAATGAAAACGGAGGGCACGCGGCCACCTCTGCATCCGTGATACCATGAATCGCAATCGATTCAATTGGAATCTTCATCTCCGGATTCACTAGCCACACCCGTTCCTCACGCGTCCCATCCGGATTGAGACGAATCGCCGCCAACTCTATAATCCGATCCGCCCGGGGGCTCGTCCCCGTGGACTCAATATCAAACACGATCAGCGGGCGATGCAATGGTACAGGGAAATCACACGTCTTCATGCCCCTATTTTACCAAACCGCCTCCGCTCCTGTCCGCGTTTTACTCCGGTTCGGAGTTAAGGCGGCCGCAGCGGATTTACATCCATGCACATCCATACCGAAAGACTCTTTCCTGTCATGCACTCACACTTCTATTCGCATTTCGCCCCGCGCACGGCACGTGCCGGTGTTGTGTTATGCTATAAATATGAAAAGGTTGCTCTCTCTTGTGATGATGATTGGCGTGATCTGTTTCAGCTGCGGTGTGAATGCAAAAGCCCCTGCTGAAGACCGTTACGGGCCGATCTTTTACGGTGTGGAGCTGCCCGAGACGGGTGCTCGCGTGCTCTTGGTAATTGACACCTCAAAGTCCATGGGGCGTAAAGATGGCGCACGCAAAGACGGCGGGCGCCGGTGGGATACGCTGCGTGATGAAGTGCGCTCCATGACCGAGACAATGCAGGCTTTAAGCGCCACACGTAGCGTCCCCTACTCGGTTTCGCTCCTATATGAAGGAGGCTCCGAGCCGCACACCGGCACAGAGCCGCAGGACTTTACCCGCCCAGGCGCCCAGGCGGCTCTGCTGCAGGCGCTGGAAAGTCGGGCTCTTACTTCCGGCGGATCCTTTGAACACACCTTTGGGGAAGTCCTGTGGCCGCTGGTTTCCCGCCAACACATCACCCATATATTTTATCTGGGAGATGACGATATCGCTGCGCACGCCGATCCGGTTCGCAAGGCCGTCGCCGCGTGGTATACTTTGCCGCGCAAGGTTCCGGCAGCAGGCGAACGAAAACTATGGAGCCTGAAGCACGCGTGGTGGGAGCCTTGGAGCCGTTGGCGGACACCACGCCCGGGTGTGCCGGTATTCAAAAGCCAACGAGCCCTTCCGCCACCGCCCAAAGACGTTGTGTTTTCCTGTATCGCCATTGGGCAGCCTTCCGTCTTTCTAAAGGAGCTCGCCACCCTCGGCAAAGGCTCCTACGTGGAACGTGTCAACCCCCGAAAAAAGCGAAAATAACTGATTCTGCCGCGCTCATGCGTAGGCACTCGGGGGCAAGCCTGTCAAAAGGGCTTGCCGTGAGGAGTTTTTTACCCTTTAATATGCCTGAAAGGATTCGAACAGATGAAACAGATTGTGGCCGTAATGGCGTGCCTTGGGGCAGGCCTAGCATGTGCAGCCGTTTCCGGAACCGTCTTTCTTGACCATAATGGGAACGGCGTGCAGGAAATTGATGAACCTAGAATCGCTCATGCGGCCGTGAGTGATGGCCTCCACGTTGTACTCTCCGATGCGCAAGGGCGCTTCAGCCTCCCGGCAGATCATCCGCAGGCTCATTTTGTAGCGCTTTCTGTACCCGACGGCTTTCGAGCTGCGCAGCACTATCTGCCTATCGGGGAAAACGCACGTTACGCCTTTGCCCTACAGCCTTGGGCTCCGGCCAATAAAGGAGCCCACACCTTCATTCACCTCACCGACACCGAGATGAGCAGCGGTGCGGCTCCGCACTATCAGACCATGGCCGAGGAACTCAAGACGCTCGCTGCCACAGAACAAGCCGCTTTTATAATGCACACCGGCGATATCTGTTACGAGCGCGGCTTGAAAGATCACATTCGCCTGATCAATGCGCAAACGATCGGTGTGCCAGTCTTCTATGGCATTGGCAATCATGATCTCGTACGCGGCGCCACCGGGGAAGCTCTTTTCACTTCTCTTTACGGGCCGGCTTGGTATTCCTTCAACGCCGGAGGCACGCACTACGTGGTGTTACCCATGCCAAGCGGAGATCACCGCCCCTCTTACACGACCGCTCAGGTCTCTGCCTGGCTGGCCAACGATTTGGCAGTTCTCCCCAAAGGCACCCCCGTGATGATCTTCTGTCACGAACTGCTGTTCACGGGTGATCACTTTACCTATGGTAATCTAAATCTGCTGCATTACAACCTTAAGGCATGGATCTACGGCCACTGGCACATCAACTTGGCTCGAAAGCAGGGCAACGTCAGCACTTTCTGCACTTCAGCACCTGAGAAAGGCGGCATCGATTATTCCCCCGCCTCTTTCCGGCTCTTTCACGTATCAGCAGATGGGACTCCCCGTTCTACCCTGCGTTATGCCCCCGTGGCAGGCGTCCTCACCGCCCTGCCCGCCCCCAACGGCATACTCACCGTCAATGCTTACAAAACCGCTGCTGCCACCCGAAGCATCTCCGTAAATGGCAAACCGCTCTTGCAGCATTCCGATTGGTCCTGGCAGGGGAAACTCCCCGCCCAGGGTGAAGTGCGCGCTGTCTTTGCCGATGGCACCTCCCTTTCCACGCCTCTGCCTTCCACACCCGGGCGGCTGCTCTGGAACGCCCCCGCCGGTGAAGGCATCCTTTTCTCCAACCCTGTGGCAGAAGGGAACAAAGTCTTCATCGGGACGCTTGATGACAATCTCTCCGGCGTTGGCGGTGTAACCGCCCTTGATGCTGCCACAGGCAAACGCCTGTGGCGCGCCCACACCCGCGCCTCCGTTAAAAATACGCTGGCCGTTATGGATGGCCGTGTCTTTGCACAGGACGTCTGGGGCTGGGTTTATGCGTTCAATACCGCCGATGGCAAGCTGTTGTGGGAATGCCACCTGCCCTGCGCCCCGCTGCCCGGCCTCGTCAGCGGCCTTACCGCCGCTCAGGGCACACTCTATGCCGGCGCCGGACAAAGCCTCACAGCCTTTGATCCCGTCTCTGGCAAGATCCGCTGGCAAAACGGAGGCTGGAAACTGCGGGAAGGCACGCCCGACCGTCCCATTCTGCACGAACCCTCGCAAACCCTCGTTCAAGGTTCGCACTGGGATGCGCTCTATGCCTCCGATGCTATCACTGGAAAGCTTCGCTGGGTGCTTCGGGATGCCGACTTCCGTTTCCGCGGCTCCCTGCCCGCCCCCGATGGCGACAACCTGTGGGTCTGTGCCCGGCATTCATTGGCTTTGATCGAGGCTCGTTCCGGTAAGATTTTAAAAAAGAAGGATCTCGGATTCTCCCTCGAAACCGGCGGTCAACCCCTTATTACGGATGCTTTGATTCTTCTTTCCACCGTCAATGAAGGCCTTGTTGCCCTTGACAAAATCACGCTTAAGCCTCGCTGGAAATGCCCCGTTGGCGTGGGGCTAACCTTTACACCCTGTTATTCCCACACGCCCATGACCCCTATTCAGGGAACCCCCGTCCGCCAAGGTGGCACCGTCTATATCGCCGCTGCGGATGGCGTACTTTACGCTGTGGCTCTAGCAGACGGCCGCGTGCTCTGGAAGCAACCCCTTGGGGCTCCACTTCTAGGCACGCCCCTTATTCTGAAGGATCAGGCCTACGTAGCCGACCTCGGCGGCACCGTTCACTGCGTGAGCCTGAAACCTGAGCCATAACCATCTGTCTCTCAAGGCAATGAAGACAAGCAAAGACTGTCCAGACCCAGTGAACATCTCATCGCCCCGGCATGGATACCGTAATCGGAGCGCCCTGCCGCCGATCATCCGGGTCACCCGCGCCCGGCAATGTAACGGTTTGTTTGCCGCCAGGAAGCGAAACTTGAATTGCTGAAGCGTGTTGCTCCACCTTCGGCGTACAGGCGGCCGTTGGATCCTGCACCGTCAGCAGCCAGCCCCGCCCCTTCGGGCGGAGCATCAACGCGGCAGGCCGATCAACTCCCACTCGAGGTGCCGCTGCAAGCGTTCCTGCTGCATAAAAAAAGGCATGAACAATCCCAGAAGTCTTATCCTTCACCGCCTGACACTGCGCACTGTTTTCTAACACATCCACAGGCGGCTCATGCAGCAAACGGCCATTTGCATACTTCTCCGGACGCATACAAACAAAATACGCAACCGAAGCATCCGCCGGCTGCTGCCCATGATCCACCCAGATCTCAAGCACCACAGCCTTCCGTCCTTTAGCCGTCAGCTCTGCACACGCCTCTCGATAAGCCGCCATGCCCGGAGTATCGGCATTGTAAATAGCCGAAACCAACCGGTTCTCAGGTGTTCGCTCTGACACGCGGATATGCAACGCCGCACCCCGATCCGCCGGCCCTGCCGAAGGCAACACCAGATATCCAATCCCCGCGTGTTCCACCCAAAAGCGCTGTGTCAGCGGAAACACCAGATGCTCTTCCGTAACAGACGCCTGAATCGCCGCCGTGGTTCCATCTGCCGCACGCACCGACAAATCCCCCATAAATGCCGTCTGATTTAGATTCGAACGATAGGAAAAGGGTGCCGACGCCGCTTTGGCTCCTGTAATCCCGCCGCCTAACACGAAAAGGCCATCTTCTAGAAAAACGAAAAACTTCCGTGCACGTGTAGCGTTCCGCCCATGGCTGACAAACTCAAACGCACAACTCCCCAATTCGCCATCGCTCACACCACCGGCACGTTGCCCACACCCCGCCCGATATCGATCCAATCCATTCCACTTATCCAAGCTTCCCCATTCCTCATTTAGCTGCGTAGTCCCTGGCAGCGACCGGAACCGCCACAATGAATCGGGAATGTTATACCGGTGAATCGAACGGTATTCTTCCCCCGATTTGAGAAGTGTGGTTACCCCATCGCCAAAAGATAGATTCCCAGGGGTTGCCCCCGCGAACGTTTCCACGCCTCCAACCAACGGCGAGGAAAGCTTGACATCCAGATAATAATCCGCCCTCCGATGCACCATTAGCAGTTGACGAAAGAAAAAATGATTGCCCGAAAGCGGAGGTTGTTTTCCCTGCTGTCGATCCAACAACGCACGAAGCGCTGCACGCGTCTGCGGGGAGATTTGCCCCTCCGGCAGAGAAACCAGTTTCTGTGCAAATGCTTTCGGGTAATCGCCTCGATGATAATTGTGCCGCCCATTGGCACAAAATGCCATCGCCCCGCGATACAACACCCACTCATAACCCAGCGTATACGCTGCCAGTCGTTCACACTGCTCTCGCGTCTCCCCCCACGGCGTCCCCAATCGGGGCAGACGAATCGCTCGATTCATCCAATCCCTTCCATACGCACCCATGTTCATCTGGCGGCCATTCGCATTGTGAAAGGCAAACGAACCATCCGCCGTCAACCCTTCGCCCGTGCCGGGTGAGAAACGAAAGTGGTTATCCCACAAACTCCGTGCAGCATCATAAGCCATCGGGTCATCCCACAGCGCCGCCGCCTGCCACACGAGCCCATAAAAGTTCTTACCCTCTCCATACACATCGTTCGTGCCCAAATGCCACTCGCTGAAAAAACTCCGGTTAAAAGGCGGCTCCGCCACCCGAAACATCGCCGCCCGCGTAGCCAACGCCGCTGCCTGTAACTCAGGAATCCGCAGGCAAGCTTCCAAAAAAGCCCGCAGACGCACCCCATCAGCCAATAGCGAATCATCCTGAAGCCACAGAAACTTCGGGCCCGAGTACGCCGCCCATGCAGCCTCGAAATAGACTTTCGTCAAGCGCAGCAAACGCCGCGCCGTCTCCACCTTACCCGTGGCCTCATAATGCTCCAGCAAGGCCTTCGCCGCCGGCCGATAGGTCTCCGCCGTCAGCTCCGCAGGGTCCTCCGGAAGCGGTCTCAACGCCGACACCCGTTCTGGGCGCAACACCAACCGGCGATAAGGCATCTCCTGCGTAAATGCCCGATATGCCGCCTCTGCGAGCGCCGGCACCACATGCATCACCCGCTCCGGCGGAACCGGCTCCCATCCCTCGCTTCCAGGCACCCGCCACAACAGGCGAAACGTCAGCTTCACGTCATCCTTCCGCGCCAACGTTACACCAAATGGCACGACACCTGGGTTCAACCGCACCTGAGCGGCATTTACCCCGCGATTCCGCCCCACCTCCAATGCCGCCGCACACGTTGTCTCCATTCGGAACGCATACATTCCCGGCTGATCAATCAACAATGTACCCTCCAACCGCACCGCCGTATCCTTCCGCTTTAAATCCGGCAACGCAATAAATGCCCGTTCCGAACCCTCGTCTCCTCCTATCGCCAAACCCTCCACCGGGCGATGCCAATAATCCGGCAAATGAAAGGGTTTTGATCCCGCAGATACCACACCCTCTGCCGTCCGAAACGGCGGATAATCCCGCGCCCAAGCGAATCCTGCCGGGACCGCCGCCTCTGCCCACGCCGGCACAAACGCCGCCGCAGGCGGCAGCAACGGCATCTTCTCCGACCGCCGAAGCACGCGCACAAGAGCCCCCGGATAAAGCACCCCAATCTTCCGCGGCCGAACCGTCAATTCCAGCTTTCTCACCACCGCCCCGGGTTTAAATGCAGCCTCCAAGGCAACCACACCGGGCCGCAGCAGCCACATCCCAGCCCGACACGTCTTAGCTTCCCCATCAAACCACACCACCCCCGTCTCCTGCTCCCGTAAAACCAGCCGATCCCCCTTCTGTGCTCCCTTCAACGAAAACATCACCCAAGCCCCCTGCGGAAGCGTGATCCGCTCCGGCGCCGGGCGACCATTCAGCAAGAGGATCGGTGCAGCACAAAGCCACCATCCCCTCAAAATCATTCCCGCAAGAAGAACCCATCGCCAGATCATAGACTGACTCCAAAACTTAATTCATCCATCACTTCATACTGAGCGTTATACTGAGCGTTCAAACAATGAGCACAACCGCCGCCGCACCCAAGGCAGCGTCAGTCTATCAAAAAACTATTTCCCCATAACGTCTTTTTACCTCTCCTCACACCAAGAAGCATTCTTCGCCCCAAGCATCGAACCCTCCAAGCTGATCCACACCACGCATGCCACCGGCCAGACAAAATCAAACCTGCACCGCCACCACAAGGCTAGGGCGGATAGACCGAGGACTCAGGGCAGACGAAACCACGTCAGAATCGACTCAAAAACCTACAGCGCCTCCAGGGCATCCTCTCCGGCAGGCGAAACTACCTCCAGAACAAGCGTAGCAGCTGTATACCCCTCAGCCATGGCATGAAGGGTATGCCGCCCCGGAGCAAACACCGCCTCACGCACACCCCCCAACAAACGGCCATCCACCATCCACTCCACTCCCAATGGATCCGCCTGAAGCGGCAGCACCACCGAGTCTCCACGATACGTCCCCTGCCGGGGTGAACGAATAATCACCATCCGGGGCTGTTCAGCCCCCTTGCACCGAGTACACACCCGAAGCGGAATCCGTGGATGAACAGCTCCCATTTCCGTTTGGGTACACCCCGGCCCTGGCGTCAAGCCGCTGATTGCACACAAAGGTGCCAGTCTCTCCACCGATGGCCAAATGGGCGGCTGTCGATCTGCATACCACAAGGTCAGCAACTCTCCAGCCAACGGCGCTGCCGCTTCCACTCCTACCAGAGCTTCACTGCGCGAGCCATCCTTATTGCCCAGCCAAACCCCCACCACCACATCCGGTGTCCAGGCCACACACCATGCATCCGTGTTGTTATTCGCCGTGCCGGTTTTCCAAGCCGCATCCACCGTACACAGCGGAAGCGGACGGCGAAGCATTCCGGCCACCAAAGCCGCCGTCTCCGATGAAAACACCTGCGGCATGGCCGCGTAAGCACGGGTCAGCGCCAAAAGCGATGCTCCGCCCGTACCCAGTGCAAGCGTCAGCCCGCGAGAACCGCCATGCGGCATAAGACCCAATGTCTCCAGCCGCCGTTCCACTCGCTCCACCCCAAGCATCTCCACCAGGCGGATGGTCGGCAAATTAAGCGATGCAGCCAAAGCCTCTGCGGCTGTTACTTCCCCGCCCGAAACCCCATCATAGTTTCCCGGCGTATAATCACCCGCTTGAAACCACCGATTAGAAAGACGCGTCCGCGGCGCCAACACCCCACCCTCGACAGCCTCGGCAAAGAAAAACGGCTTCAGCACACTGCCGGCAGAGCGCCACGCACGCGCAGCATCCACCTGCCCGGCGCGAGGGGAATGCATATCAACCGTTCCCAAATACACTACTGGCTCCGCGCCCGGTGCGTTGGGTAGAATCACGCACGCGCCATCTCGAACCCCCGAAAGCCGCGCACACTGCTGCCGAAGCAAAGACAGGGCACGCACCTGAAGATCAACATCAAAAGGGTAAGCTGCTCGAATGGCATGCCACTGCTCCGTCATCCGCGCCAACTGTTCAAACGATGCTGGCACGCGAAAGTCGCGAAAACGCAGAGGAGTTTCCAAACATTCCCTAGCCTCACACGCAGAGAGTTTCCCATGCCGAACCATCAGAGACAACACACGGTGCTGACGCTTCCGAGCAGCTAGCGGAAAACGATCCGGCCGAAACGCATTAGGGCGCTGGGGAAGCCCGCAAAGCAAAGCGGCTTCGGCTATCGTAAGCGCCCGCGCCGGCACACCGAAGTAATACTGAGCAGCCGCCTCCACGCCATGCAGCTTGCCTCCATAGGGCGCATGATTTAGATAAGCCTCAAGAATCTCCTGTTTGCTGTGCAGACGCTCCATCCGGCGGGCGCGAAGAGCCTGAAGCAGCTTACCGCAAAAAGTTCGCTGCCGCCCGCAAGCCAGTGCCGCCACCTGCATGGAAAGCGTAGAGGCACCGGAAACAATACGTCCGGAAGACACGTTTTGCCACAGTGCCCGACATGCCGCCAGCAGATCCACCCCGCCATGTCGAAAAAAGCGCATATCCTCCACAGCCAATGTTGCATGAATCACCGCCTGCGGAAGCGTCTCCAGCGGCACGGGAAAACGCCACTGAGCATCCCACCCTCGTGCTGCGAACACCGGCACACCCTTCCCATCCCGGAAGATGCGTGCCGGAGTACGGGCATTCAGCAGCGGCAGCGGGTCGTCCACAACCCCCGGCGCCACACCCCACGCGCCCGCGATCAGAAGAGCGCCAACCCCTGTCGCCCCCAGAATTCGCCTAAAAAATCGCTCCCTTCGATGCAGGCACTCAGTCAATGATCAACTCCTTATCAGGAGCAAAACCTCCCGTCAAATCCGGTTCTGTCATCCCCTCAACCAGCGTAGCTGGAACTCGAAAACGCCCCCGCGCCACAGCACGTACCGGATAAACAATCCGAGAGGTTCCGGCATCTGCTGAGCCAAAAAAGCGAACTTCATCTCCCAGCTGCTCCCTGTACTCCGGCTGAAAATGATTTTCCGCATCCGCCCACGCAGGCAAGGCCTCCCGGCTGCGGGTAGCAAGCGCACCATCTTCCACCTCTAATCCTCCTGGAAGCAAATCACACACTGCCAGCGAAAAAACCGGCTTAGGAAGCGTGAAGGAAATCTGGATATAAGCCAGCTCGCCATGTTTCAGTAATGTTACCGGAAATCCCCGAGCATTCAAAATCTGCCGTTGCACTGCAATAAGCTGCCCTGGGCGTATAGCCGGCAGACAAAGTTCCTGCCGAATGAGCCGCCCCGGGGGGAATGCCCCATCCAGCAGTTGCAGCGCCGCAGCAGCCCAGGCATTTGCCTGTGTGCCGTTTTTAGGCGCCATCAAGAGCCGCCCGATCCATTCCGCCGGGACATCTTTGCCCATACCGCAAGCAGCCGCAACCGCCGTCATCATGCCCAACGAAGCTGTTCGATCCATAAATGGATCCAGCACCGTTTTTTCCGGCACATCCTCTGCCCGAAGCAACGCCCGAAGCGTCGATACGCCCTCAGCCGCGTAACCTCCCCGAACAAGTGCAGCAGCAGCCAAAAATGCCGCCATATCCCGACGATCCGCTGCCAGGAGATTCTGCGCCGCTTTCCGAAATGTATCGTCCTCCTCCAGCGCCAAGAGCCAAACTGCATAGGCAGCCTCACCCCGAGCTTCAGCCGTGCCGTTCATGGCCAATGTGCGTAAATGGCGAAGCAGCGTATCCCGCCAAGCCTGATTCTCCGGAAGAGCCCCCGTACGAAACGCTGCCAAGATCACCCCCGCAGCCAAAGGTGTTGCCTGCCGCCAGATGAGGCTCCCTTTCGGCCACGCGGTGAAGCCGCCTGCCGGCTGCCAACGCATCAGCAATTGACGCGCTACGTTCGCCAGAACAGCCTGTGCCTGCCGGTCTTTCCGGAAGCAATAAGGCAAGGCCCGCGCAGAAAGCTGCTCGGTGCAAATGTAACGATAGCCCGCTAGCCAATCCAACGATGCCTGTGCAGCCTCTGTCAGAGCGTTCACTGCCGTAGCATTCGCCGGTATTTCCTCTCCTTCGGGCAACCGTTTGAATACCACCATCCGGGTCTCCGGAATCGGCGAACGAACTTTAACAGGAAACTCCGCCGTCACCTGTTCATCACCCATTTTTAAAACCGCCCGCACCGTTTCAGCCGGCAAGCGAAACGTCCTATTCGTGGCGGTTCCCCGGGCAAGCGTGCCTGTTACCGTTTCCGCACCAACCGTAAGCGTGAACACCTCCTCCGGCACGTCATAATTTGTAATCGTCAGAACCACCTCTGCCGCATCGCCAGGGCACCCATAACGAATGCCCGAACCCTGAAGCGTGGCGGCCGGGCGCACCGGCAGCGAACAATCCGCCGCACCCATCCGCCCTGTTTTGGGCGACACGGCCACCGCCATCACCCGTAATACGCCCTGAAAGTCCATCGGTATTTTCAAAGAAATCCGCGCCTCCCCGCTCTCCGGAATCGTCTGCGGCGGCAAAACAATCCGTGCCGTATCCGCTCTGCGCAGGGCTTCATACCGATGCCCTATGCCATCCCCCCCAATACGGCCATCCGCTCCAATACGCAGCCGCGGATACAGCAGCCCATACACGTCTCCAAACGTGAATGGACTTTTCTTCGGGCCGAAAAACGCCGTCAACGGGTTCGGCGTCTGGTAATCTGTCAATACAAGAACACCCTCATCCACCGCAAAGAACATCACCTCGCCGCCGCACGGCTTACCCTGCGGCGTTGTCAGGCGCAGCGTTACTTCCGCCGATGCACCCGGGCGCACCCATTGAGGTGTCTGAAGCGCCACCCGTAAGCCGTGCACAGGCGTTTGTTCCACGCGCAAAGACGCACATCCAAATGTCCGCCCAAGAGAAGCTTCCCCATAGGGAATAAATGTAATGCCAACATGCCAGCTTCCCGTCCGCAAACGCTGCGGAATGACCGTAGAAACCGTACACACGCCGCCCTTCACAACCTGCGTTCGAAAATCCCTAAGAGCTTGACCACCCTCTGCAATCAGAAGCGTTCCCTCCGCCGGCACACGGAAGGTCAGCCGCGCCGTTTCGCCAGGATGATAAACCGCCCGATCGGTCTCAAACGCCAACACCGCAGGATTGACGGAACGGCGCCCAGCCTCGCCTTGGAAATACCAGAAGTCATGTGTCGTCGTTACACCCGATTCCAGTGCGGCCGTCAGGCGATAATGCCCTTCCGGAAGCCCCTCCGGAAGCGGGCGGCACACCTCGCCAGCACGCAAAACAACCTGTTCCCGTTCCAACACCACCGGGTTCGCCAATTCCTGCCAAGTACAGATCTCGCGGCCGGTTCGAACGCTTATCGCATAATTCCACGTAATCTGCTCCAACGACAAAACCGCCTTCGCCTCGCGCTCCGGCGCCCCCTCCGGCACCAGCAGCGTAGCCTCCGGAAGCGCATCCTCTTCACTCCGAAGCCCGACATAGGCCGACTCCGTAAACCGTACATCGCCGGCATAGGCCGTTACGACACGCGCATTCGGCTCTGCCAGTTCCACTTTGGCCATCACCTGCAAGGGCTGATTGAACCGCTTTTTCGGCAAGCTGAATGGAATCTCAGCCGATACCTGCTGTTTCAGCTCCAACCGCTCATCCAGAAGCTCTCCGGAAACAACCTTCCCCGGCACACCCACTTGCCATTTCCGCCACGCCTCCGGCAAAGCCGCCGCCTGATAGAACACCCTTACGGAACCGAAAGCCTCCGGAAGCGCCGTTCCAAAAAATGTTTTGGCCGACACGTTCACGCGATTCTCAGAAGTAACCGCAGCAGAAAGTTTAAACCGGTCAGGGACAAAGTCCGAAACATAGAACGTCGCCGAGCCCAGCTCCGTCTTTCCCAACGTCAGCGTGGCTCGATACCAGCCGGTCTTTGCCTCTTTCGGGAGGCAGACATCCTGCCAAACCATCCCCGCAGAATCCGTTATCACCTCCGCATTCGCTAGAACCGTCTTTGCGTCATCATCAAAACGTGCCTGAAACGATATCGGCACCTGCGGCAGGATATTCAACTCAGCATCCACCGCCACCCCATAAATCCGAACCTGTTCTCCCGGCCGTACCGCCGCGCGATCACACCACAAGAACGCAACCGGACGTTTCCCTCCAGGCGGCTCATCCACATCTCCATGATGCCGTGTATCCTCCAACTCCACATACGTGAAGTCTGTCTTCGTCCGCACCAACAATTTTGCCGGTTGGCGCAAAACCTCACCCGGCGCCGATATCGGGATCAAACGCAACGCGGCCAACCCATCTGGCCCAGTTGTTCCGTGAAACATCGGCTGATTCTTCGCATCCGCGACCTCCACATACGCCTGCGGCACCGGTGCTCCCGTAGCTAAACTCCGCACCGCCACACGAAATCCGTCATGCCCATCATGAACATACGCCACCCCAAGATCCGTCAGAACCACATAGGCCTCCCGCACACAGCGTTCCGCCTGCTCAGATCCTTTCCCGCTAACCTCCACCCGATACAATCCCGGCCGCTGGCCTGCCAACTTCCCAATATCCAGCTCATGCACCGTCTCCACATCGCGCGGCACATCCAGCCTCTCCTCCGCCTGGGTTACTGCCTGCATCAGCTGATCCGCTTCCCACGATCCAAACCCCAGCGGCGTGAGGTTATTCTCATATGCCCGAGATAATTCCACCCGGATGGCAGACATGTTTCGCGCAGCAATTGGCAGCACCGCCCGATGCAGCGGTAAATAAATCCCTGCCGACTGCAGTTTCAAGAGCGGCGCAACCTCACCCGTTTTCACCGTGCAGACGATCGGTTCCGATGATACCATCCCGCGCACATCGCGAAACCCCGCTGGAAACGTCACCGCATAAACCGTTTCTGACGCGAAAGCTCCGGCAACCACTAATTGCCCGGACGGATTCACCCGCATCGTCATATCCGCCACCTTCGGCTCAAACTCCGGCAGCCGTTTCGGCAAAGACGCATGCACATCCAACTTCGGCTCAAAGTCAAATTGAAGACTCGGCTCCGTTCCATCAAATTGATTCTTCCTCACACGCAGCGCCTGTTTTTCAACCTCCGCCGCCTCTTCTCCCGCTCCCGATGCAAGAATCTCCTTCGGAGGCGGCAAGACCTCCGCCCGCGTCACTTCCCGTACATAAGCTTGCCGCCCGGCCTCACACTGCGCTTCCTGCCAAGCCTGCCAACGAAGCATGCACAGAACCGCCCCAATCGAACCTACGCCTGCACCTGCCAACAGACTGCCAAATACAACCCACGTCATCTTCTTCATCGAAAACCTCCTCCGTTCTCGCCCCCGCCCAAGGGAACACCCCCCTTACGCTTCACCCACATCAAACCACGTGACGGCTCTGTTTACGGAACGAACGGCACGCTCGGATTCCTCCCCGCGCGCATCTGCCTAATGTCCTCCTGAATGGCCGCCTGAATCTCCGGACGATTCAACCGTCGATTCAAACGCCATGACTGAACCGCCCAAAACACCAGAATAACCGCAGCCGCGCCAACAACAAACCCAATCAGCGCCGCATTTATTTCTGATTCAGACACCCGTCTCCTCATGCTCATAACAACCTCCTTTACCTGAACATTCAACCAACCATTTCAACCAAAGACAACCCTTCCACGCTACACGCAGGCATCTAACTCCGTTCGTCATCCCCTCCTCTCCCCGCATTGAAGCGGTGAGTCAACTCCGGCAACCATCCCAACGCTCGTACCGTCTGGCCGGGCACAAAAACAGTCTACCGCCGCACGGCGGAACCATTCATTCATACGCCTGTAAAACAGGAATCTCAACCCTTGTCCCTGCACCAGCATGCGCCTCGTTCCAAGCACGTTCATGCTTCGCCCGCGCAATCCAGATACACACCGCCGCAAACACGGCTCCCACAAGCGCACCCATCACTCCTGCTGCAAATATTCGCTTTTTCATTTCATTCTCCCTTCCCTACAACCGCAACAACGGCGCTCATTATACACGAACACCTCCGCCGCAATCAACAAAAAAACTCCCCGAAACGACCACTTCCACTGAAGCCGCTCGAATTCCAAACGAGCCAACATAACACGACACAACACCACAGGAGATCTGGCATCCCCCGCAGTGTTGCGCTGTCGTTCTGCCGCCAGCTCCGCCAATTCTCAAACGGCAGCTCTGACAGCCGGTCTCAAATTAGAGTGCACGCAGGCGAGAAGCCTTACCCGTACGGCTGCGAAGATAGTAGAGCTTCGCGCGGCGGATCTTGGCATGCCCCGTTACTTCAATCTTCTCAATGGCCGGGGAAGCGAAGGGAAAGACCTTCTCCACACCCACCCCAAAGGAGATCCGGCGAACCGTAAATGTTTCCGTAATTCCCGCACCATCACGGGCAATCACATCGCCGGCAAACACCTGGATGCGCTCTTTGTCGCCTTCCTTGATGCGAACCGACACGCGCACGATGTCGCCAATGGCCAAATCCGGGTTCTTCTTACTATTCTTCTCCGCCGTCATGGCGTTCACTTTTTCAAGGGCTTTTGCGATCATTGTCGTTTTCCTTCTGCTGTATCAAATCGGGTCGATGCCGAACTGTACGATCAAGCATCTGATTTTTCCGCCACTGCTCCATTCGGGCATGGTCGCCGTTCAGAAGCACCTGCGGCACGCCCAGCCCCCGATAAACGGGCGGGCGCGTATATTGCGCCGGCTCCAGCAAATCCTCCGAAAAGGATTCATCCGCCGTGGCCTGCACGCCGCCGCCGAGCACCCCCGGAAGCAGCCGCACCACACTGTCGGCAACCACAGCCGCCGGCAACGCACCGTTCGTCAAAACGTAGTCGCCGATGCTGATCTGCTCATCCGCTAACGCCTCAAGGGCTCGCTCATCCATGCCCTCATAGTGCCCGCAAAGAAAAATCAGATGACTCTCCTTTGCCAACCGCTGGGCGGCAGACTGCCGAAATGGAACCCCTTGCGGCGTCATGGCGATCACGCGTGTTTCAGGGCGCCGCAGACTTTCCACCGCCTCAAACAGCGGCTCCGGCTTCATCAGCATCCCTACGCCGCCGCCATAGGGCTTGTCATCAAGCGTTCCACGCATATCATGCGCAAAATCGCGCAAATCCACCGCGTGAAACGCAACAGCCCCCATCGCCGCCGCCCGACGCAATATACTCTCCCCCATGAAACCTTGAAACATCCCAGGGAAGATCGTTACCACATCGATGCGCAGCGGCATCGGAAGCCTCCTCCAGCGTTAGGCCTGAACGGTCTTCTGCGCCTGCTTGATAAGCGAGGCTACCGTCTCAGACACCTGAGCGCCCTGACTCTTCCAATAAGCCACGCGTTCCAAATTGATTCCGCACTTATTCTCGGTCTTGCGTGGATCATACCAACCAAGAATCTCGAGAAACTTACCATCACGAGGGCTACGCGAATCACAGGCGACCACACGGAACGTTGCCACGCGGTTGCAGCCAGTCTTACGCAATCTGATTTTAACCATTCTTTAATCTCCGGGTGCCTCGCGCTTCGCTACTGCACGCGAGAATCGGTTGGGTTCAACACATCTCTTCGATGAATGACTGTACATTATGCCAAATCATTCCCGCTTTCGCAAGTCCTATTTCCTTCAGGAACACACTGCTCCGCAGAATAGATTAAAAGGAATATCCAAACAAAACACTCAAAATTGTGAAGAACGATAATCTCTCCCGTCTCAATTGCAAACGCATTTTCATTGTCCTGAAGATTTACTTAAATGACATGCTTGCACCTTTCAGACATTTCTGACGAAAACGAAAAACGAAAAAGGATTTTTCGTTCACGCGTATTCGTGAGCGCATTTATCCTCAGCATGCACGGAAGCAGCTGAAGCACCGAAGGGGGTGTAGGAATAGTGAACGATGGTTCCGTGAATATCCCCGAGGTCGGAGACGTTTTTGTTGCCGTCGTGGAAATAGTAGGAGACTTCACCCCC
>CALBHX010000055.1 GCA_937892925.1 uncultured Lentisphaeraceae bacterium | reverse complement strand
GATGGCCGCGCCCCGCTCCCGCTCACGCAGGGCAGCTTTGTCGTCCGTGATATTGTGCGGGTAGATGAGGCTGCCGGGAAGGTCTGGTTTACCGCAGGCTGTATCAACCCTGCCGAGAATCCATCTCAGCTCCACTTGTGCGTGGCATCGCTGGATGGTTCCGGCTGGCGCGACCTCACGCCCGAGCCCTTTCATCATGAGATCTTCCTCTCCCCCGACGGCGCGTATTTTGTGGATGTGGCTTCCCGCCCGGACTGCCCGCCGGTTTCTTCTCTGCGCCGTACTGCCGATGGCAGCACGGTGGCCGAACTGCAGCGGGCAGATATCGCCGACTGGCTGAAAGCGGGCTGGAGCCTCCCGCAGGTCTTCTGTGCCAAGGGGCGCGACGGAACTACGGATATCTGGGGCGTTTTGCGTCTGCCGCAGCACTTTGATCCGGCCAAAACGTATCCCGTTCTGGAGCAGATCTATGCCGGGCCGCATGACTCCCGCGTTCCCGGAGCCTTTCAGGCGGTTGATTACTTTTCCGACATCTTTACGGCGCTGGGTTTTGTGGTGGTGCGCATCGATGGCATGGGCACCGCCTGGCGCTCCAAGGCCTTTCACGATGTCTGCTACAAAAATCTGCGCGATGCCGGGTTTCCGGATCGGATCGCTTGGATGAAAGCTGCGACACAAACACGCCCCTGGCTGGATCTCTCGCGCGTGGGTGTCTATGGCTGGTCCGCCGGCGGGCAGAACGCCATGGGCGCCCTGCTTTGGCACAACGACTTCTATAAGGCGGCCATTGCCCTTTGCGGCTGCCATGATACCCGCTTGAGCCGCCTGTGGTGGAACGAACAGTGGATGGGCTGGCCGCTGGGGCCTTGGTATGCGGAAAACTCCAACGTGGTCAATGCCCACCTGCTCAAAGGGAAGCTCTTCCTCGTGGCGGGAGAAAATGATGACAATGTGGATCCCGCCGCCACGCTCATGGTCTCCCGTGCGCTCATCAAGGCCGGCAAAGACTTTGAACAGCTCTACCTTCCCAATACCAAACACGCCATCTCCGGCGCTTTTGTGGAGCGGAAGATGAAAGACTTCTTTGTCCGCGCCCTGCTGGGGCAAACGCCGCCCCCGTGGAAGGAAAGGGAGGTGCCCAAGGCCGAAGCTTCTAGGAACAAGCCGGGTATCTCCCGGGAAAGGACGCCCTGACAGAAAAGCCGCCTTGAGGCGCAGTTGGTTTTGGGGATGCCTTTTCAGGTGTCTGTGATTCGTTCGGCAGAGCGCGGGCACGGTTCAAAAAGAAATCCTGTTTGGCGTTTCGCACAGATTCCCTGCGGATAACGGTTTGCCCAGAAGAAAGACCGCCCATTCGAGAGCGGTCTTTCTTCTTTGGAGAATCGGCAGACTCCCTATCGGATGCCCGGCGGATAAAACCCGGTGAGTTAACGCACATGCGGTGAGCGTGGGGAATAAGGTGGGAAAGGCTGGAATAGCGGGGGGTTGAATGGATTTTTGACGGGATGGATGATTGAGAATGAAAAAGGGAGTTATCAATGAAGGTGAGAATAGAATAGATTGAGGTTTTTTTGAGGATATAGTCTCAACGCGCCTGATAATAGATAGGGGGCGACTACAAGGTGAATCCGGGGCGGCTTTGAATCGAATCCGCCCCGGGTTCACTTCAAAGCCGGGGCGGCTCTGTGGAAAAGGCGGGTGCGAGGTGTTGACGGTGCAGGGCTCCGCCAATGCAGACAAACTCGGAAGATTTCTGAAACGGGGGCGTGCATCCTGCACATCTCTTGACGGGGGGGGACTTATACTATTATTGAGACAGTCGCTGCCTGCGTGAACGTGTGGGCGGTCATGATCAGGAGCATCTGATAAGAGGGATTACATCATGAAGCGATTGGGTACATATGCGGTAGTTTGCGCGGCGTGGGTGCTGGCGGCGGGTTCGGCTTTTGCAGCGGCGCCGGAGCCGCTGATTCATTTCGCGCTGGAGGACGACACGCTTACCAATACCGGCACGAAAACGCTCTCGGCCTCGCCTTCGGTCGCTTCCGGCTTCACCTTTGCAGATGTGGAAGATGTGAATGGAGCCACGCGGCGCGCATTGAAAAGCACCGGAAGTGCCGTAACCAAAGTGGAGCTGGAGGCCGATGCGATTGCCGTCAAAAATTCCACCGTTTCTTTCTGGGCCAATAACGCTTCGGCGAACTGGCGCGATGTAGCCGGGATTGACTATATTCTCGACCCGGCGTCTTCGGCACGGACGTGGCAGGTGCTGGAGCGTGTGAATTCGAGCCAGATGGCGTTCTACAGCGATGGTGAAAAGATGCTTGGGCCAACGGGTATTTCTGTAACGGAGCCCTCTAAGCTTCAGCACTGGGCTGTGGTGAGCGACGATTCCACTCAGCGGTTTTATTTGAACGGTACGCTTATAGGAGAGCAAGACCGCTCAAGTTACTTGCAGGCCGGGTGCCTTTTCGCCGCCTTCGGGTTTGGCGGCAGTGCGGCTCGAAATACGCAAATGGGCGCGGCTTCCGTGGCGGATGTGCGCATTTACGGGGAAGCGCTTTCGGCGGGTGCGATTAAATTGCTTGCGCAGGGGAAGGCGTTGGATTCTGGGTGCCAGGCGGCCGTTTCGGGTGCGCAGGCCTTTTCGGCTCTATCCTGGCAGGGAGATGCGGCCTATGAGGCAGGGGTAACAACGGTAGTGGAGCTGACATTGGCCGATGGCGCGGAATTGACGGTGGATGTGCCGCTGGCGTTGGATTCCCTGGTCTTGACGGTGCCGGAGGGATCCGCTTCGGTGAAGCTCTCGGGTGAAGGAGCATTTACGGATGTGAAGGCGGTAACTGTTTCCGGAGCGGTAGACTTCGGCTCCACGGCGATCCCGGCATTGGAAATCTCGGCCAATGCCACGGCTACAGTGGAGCAGCGAAGCCAGATTGCCGCGCTTACGCAAAACGGTACGCTCCGCTTGGCCGGCGGCGATGCGCTGACGGCGCTGAATGTAGACGGCACAGTGACGGCGGGGAAAACGCTCGCTATCGCCAAAGAAGTCAATACGGCGAATCTCCCGATCTCGGGGCGGACGGTAAACATTGAGCCGGGCGCGGCGATTACGGTTTCTACGCAGTTCCGTACGGCGGATGGAAACGTGAACGCAGTCTCTGTGGTGAATCAGACGGGGGGCACGCTGACATGCTCCGGCGGGGCGGGCTCCAATTACAAAACGGGCGCGTTTGTGCTCTCACACTGGTCATACATTACGAATTACAGCCTTTCGGGCGGCACCCTTACGGTGCCCAACAGCGCCGCCAAGCTCGGAGCCGACGGCACGGGCAATCTCACAATCTCCGGCACGGGCACGGCCAACCTGCACAGCGTCGTTCTACGGAGAGGAACCTTGACCGTGGCCGCGGGCGGCACGCTCAATTTGGGTGCAGCGGCGGTTTCTGCCGATACCAGCGTGGTTGACCGCAGTGGCGGCGCCCTGACGCTTTCGGGCGGCACGCTGGGCCCGTGGGCGCGCACGGGGCTGAGCATCGGGGGTGATGTTACGGTTTCGGAGACGTCTACGGTGCGCACGACTTCGGCCGAAGAAACCCCGCAGGCGGCCACGGTAACTTTCACGGGCACGCTTGCCGGCGCGGGCGGCCTGAAAGCTGTCGGCGGGGGCGTGCTGGATGTTTCCGCCGCCACCCTGTCGCTCACCGGGGCACTTGCTGTGACGGAAGGAACCACCGTCAAGCTTGGCGCGTGGCGCCCGCAGCTGGATGCATTGGAGGCCGGAAGCACGCTCTCCGGGATTGTCCCCACAACAGCGGAGGAGATTGACGGTGTGGTTTTTGCCTTGGGTAAAGAGGTTGTTTCGGCGGAGGGAATAACCTTCTCGGTGGAAGGGTGGAGCGCTGTTGAGGCGACGATCGCGGACGGGAAGCTGACGGTGCGTAATACAACGCCTTCACCGATCTGGAAGCCAACGGCGGAGAATCAGGCGTGGAGCGATCTGTCGCTGTGGAGCAACACGGCGGCGGTGCCGACCTCCGGCGCGGTGTTGCTTGATTTCCGTGCGCTGACGGCGCCCGCTTCGGTGGAGATTCCCGCCGGCACGGTCTTTGATTCCACGACGTTGCAGGGCGAAGCCGATGCGGCCTGCACGCTCACCGTTACGCTGGGTGAGGGGGCTTCGCTCGGCACATTGGGGCTTTCCGGAAATGCGGTGCTTCCGCTGGCTGCGGTGAATGTAAACACGGCTGGGCTGACCATCTCCGAGGGTTATACGCTGACGCTCAACGTGGGCACGGAAGACGGTGCGCTTGCCGCTGCCATCACGGGAGATGGCGCATTTGTGAAAGCCGGGACAGGCACGCTGACGCTCAATGCCGAAGTCAAACCGCTGGGCGCTTCCACGATCGCGGAGGGCACGGTCAAGTTTGGCTCGTCTACGATCGGTGGCACGGGCTCCGGCAGTTATACCACGGGCGGCAACGTGCGCGTTAAGACGGGTGCTACGCTGGATATTGCGGGCGTGTCGGATGCTTGGTTGAACACAGTAACTTTGGAACAGGGAGCCGTTTATGCCAACAGCGGTTCGGCTGTCGGAACGGGTAAGCGGCAGTTAAAGGCCGTTGTGCTTGAGGGCGACGCTTCAGTTTCCACTGCGAGCGAGTTCGGCCTTGTGGCATCCGGGCATGCAGCCTCTGCGCTTACACTCAATGGTCACACCCTTACCAAGACGGGCGCCGGAACGTTCTGGCTGGATAATACCGCCGTGGCGAACGGAACCCTGCTTGTGGAAGAGGGGACGCTTAAAAACTCCAACACCTCCACGTTCGCAGGCGGTCTGATCTTCTCGTCTGAAACGGATGATGCGTTTG
This sequence comes from uncultured Lentisphaeraceae bacterium, assembly GCA_937892925.1. GTDB lineage: Bacteria > Verrucomicrobiota > Kiritimatiellia > RFP12 > DVOR01 > Spyradenecus. Next base: position 2,211 of record CALBHX010000055.1, on the reverse strand, counting down.
TTCTTACCGGCGGAACCGTGTCGCTTGATGGGGCGCTGGTCAAGACGGGCGCTGGCGCTATGACCTTCCCCGGGGTCATTTCCGGGAATGGGGCGTTGACCGTCTCTGCCGGGAAGCTGACGCTCACCAAGGCCAATACGCGCAGCAAGGCCAATACCCTCGTGGCTGCCGGTGCAACGCTCGAACTTTCCGGAGAAGGGCGGCTTTACGGCACAACGTACTTTTCGAATGGTACCGTAACGATCCGCGGCACGCTGCGCACCACAAACTGGGTGTATAACGCGGCTTTCGGCGCGCTTGCGCATAATACGGCGCGTACGGTGATCGATGGCGGCCGCGTGGTCTTCACGGCGGCCTGCGGGTCTCCGGATGTGGATAGCGACCGCGGGTTTACGATTACGGATAAGGGAGCGATTTTTGAGGTTCCAGAAGGTGTAACCTATTATAAACGCAGCGGTTCTGATGCCGGGATCGAGAACGGCGGCACGCTGCGGCTAACCGGAAAGGGAAGTTACCATGTGCAGCAGACGCTCGGCGGCACAGTGGCCGTGGCTGAAGGGACTACGCTCGGCGGCACGGGCACCTTCACCGGCACGGTCTCGCTGGAGGCAGGCGCGGTGCTTGATGCCGCGCAGGGGGCGCTTACGGTGAAGACGCTGACATTCCCTGAAACGGCTGGTTCAGTAACGGTGAAGGTGGATGAGGCTGCGGCGGCCAAAGGTGCGGAAGTGCTGAAGTTCTCCTCCGCTGTGGATCCTGAGACCTTCAACGATGAAGCGTTTTCCGTGGAGGGCGGCGCATGGGCGGTTATTCCGAATGAGGCGGGAACAGCACTTGTGCTGACCCCGGCGGTTACCCTTCCGGCGGAGGTCGGTTCAGACAACGGAACCCTTTCGGAAATGGCAGAGAATGCCCTCTTTGCGGCGGCAGAGACGTTGGGTCTTTCCAATGTTGCCTCGTTGACTGGCACGGCTGCCGGGCGGGCGCTCACGGCGGAAGAGCTCTCCGGGGCGCTGGAGTGCTTCTCCGGTTCCGGGCTGATCTCCGCAGGGGAAACAACCGATGCAGGCACGGCGCTGATCGTAACGTATGCGTTTGGTGTGGCCGCGATGGATCAGAATGCTGCCGGAGACTTTACGGTAACGGTGCGGGTGCAGGATGCCGCTGGGAACGACACCGTGGTCTTTGCCCCGAATGTAACGGTGGAGCTCTTCTTCCCCGGGGTTGAAGGCGGCGAGACGCTTTCTGGAACGCCGACGGAAGGTGCTTCGGAGGTGGTGCTGACGCTTCCTGCGGGGCACGCGTTCACGCAGCGTGCGCTGACGCAGGAAGTCTTCAGTGCGCGCGTTCGCAGTGCGGAATAAGAAATAAACACTCAAGAAAGGTGTAAGCAATCTTTTGCCGTACAGAAACAGAGCGGCTCTCCCGGGCGGAGAGCCGCTCTTTCTTGAGAGGGCGCGTAAGCACAGAGGCGGTGAACATGTTTTGGGAGAATCTGTGAATCCGAAGAAAAAATGACAATCGAAACACGAACGGTTGGAGCGTGTGAATTTTATTGGAAGAGAAGTGGAGAGACAGGAGATTCAACGAAGGCGGAGCAGACGGTTGGAATGCCGCCGTATCAGGTGCGGGCGTCTGGTTTCGGCCATGGGGTGATAGGGCGGTGAAGCGAACCGGCGGAAAAGTTATCTTGTGCGGAGAGACCAGACGTTTTGCGTTATAAAAGGGATAGACGCCGATGGGTGGTGTTTCCTGTAAGCTGCTTGTGCTTGGAATCTGTAATCGGACAAAGCGAGAAAACAGGTCAAAGCGGTTGAGCTGCGCTCAATCGCATAACGCATGTTTTACGCCTCCCTGTCTCCTATTCATTCCGTTCAAAATCTGGGGAACCTGTTCTATTCCGGCTTTTTCAATCCTCTTCTGTCATTCTTATTCGTTACGATTCGGCTCAAGGGAAGCCCCGATTGAGTTGATCCTGCGGCGCGTTATTCAGACGGCGTAATGGGATATTGGCGGGTTACGGTTGGAGGTGCGGGATTTCTCGAGGGGTGCCCGTGGGATGTTTTTGCTGAGGCGGCCTCAGCCCGGGGCGCTTCTGGATAACGCCATGGAGGTTTTTCACGTTAAAACCGGGGCGGAGTTTGTGTCCGCTCAGGAGAAGGAAGCCGGGGAGCGAGTGGGGCATTGTGCGAAGTCTGGCGGGTCAACAAA
>CALBHX010000054.1 GCA_937892925.1 uncultured Lentisphaeraceae bacterium | reverse complement strand
CCTCCGCCCCCTCCGAAAACCCCTTCCGCTTCTCCTCCGAAGTCTATGACAAACCACTCGGACTCTCTTACTACAACTATCGGCACTATAATTCACGCGAGGGAAGATGGGTACAGCGCGACCCGGGTAAGGAAGAGGTGAGCGTAAACTTATACAGATCTATAAACGGACTCGGTATTGACCTTTTAGGCTTACGCATTATTTATGTTGGTGGGGCAAACGAAAGAAACAGTGGGCAACTTAAAGATTTTGCAAATACGGTCGGAGCAGAAGTAGAGGATACATTCGATTGGAGTCAGCAAGGAGCAATTGAAGACCAAATTAGGAGAATACTTGAGGAGAACAAGTGTGAGCCGATCGTGTTAATCGGGCATAGTTGGGGTGGAGATACTGCTGCTCAAGTCGCACGAAATATGAGTTCTACAATTTGTAACTTGACTTTGATAACGTTAGATCCGGTTAGTGGAGTGAAGCCATGGAATTTGGAACATATTCAAAATCCAAAAAGAAACAATATTTGGATTAATGTTCATCCCTCCGCCGTAGTAATGGATCATGTCAATTCCATTCTTGGGGTTGGGGCTTGGGGTATTGGTGGCCTTATCTCGGCGGGAATTGGCGTTGGAATGAATATGTTGGGAACATCGGGGAGTGGGAATAATGCGATAGCCATTGGGGGAGGTCGTTGGAATGAAGAACGTGGCGCACAGAATGTCAACATGGGAGGGCTAAATCATCATGATGTTGGAGGTATGCTTAATCTGTCTCACCCCGACATGGGAATAACGATAAAAGAAATAATAAAAATTAGAAATAATTGAAACTATCTGTAATGGTCTTCTTCCGTCATGCGATTATCTATCGCTTCAAAAAGAGAATAATGAATCCGTTTATAATCATACTAATGGCATTTCTATGTGGCTGTGGACCCAAGAACTATGTATCATTGTCGTTTGTTATGCCAACAGGGGAACCTTTAATAACGCGAAATGCAATTCTTATCGTAAATCATATTGGAGTTTCGAAACTACCAACACCTGTCGATATTTTACGCTGGATTGGGATAGAAACCTTTCGGCATCCATTAGTTCTAACATTTTGCGATAACGAGAGCCAACAATTGAATGAGGCAGGATGTATCCAACTTCCACAGGGACGCATCGCTCGTGCAATCTATGCCTTCGTGGAAGAAGACGAACGAGCATTTCTGTATGCTGGATGGATTTTTCCGGAATATTCTTCGATTATCTGCCTTTCTTCTTCTGATTCTAATGATAAGCGTGTATTGGAAATGAAAGAAAGATGGGCATACTTTTTAGGACATATTATTCTTGCCGAAAGCGATCTTCTTTCTTCCGAACAAATTTCTATAGTTCGCCGTTATATTACACCGCTTGCGAGTGAAAGGTATTATGAATGGTGTCAATATATTTCACCGAAAACGTTACGAGAAAAAGCTCAGAAATGTGGCGTTGAGATCCGAGAACGCTCAATTCTCTAGGAGTTGCGCATGTTAAAAGTGATCCTGGATTCGTATGGGCAGTCGGATTTAACCAGTAGCACATGTGCTTTCTATCGAGACCGCATGGGCCGCCGCGTAGAAATGTGTACGGAGAAGGACGGCACGGAAACCC
>CALBHX010000053.1 GCA_937892925.1 uncultured Lentisphaeraceae bacterium | reverse complement strand
TGCCGGACGGGCAGGCCGAAAAGCCCGAAGCCGCGCCGGAAGAAACGCCCGAAGCAGAAAACACGGCGGCCAACAGCGAACATTGTCCCGACTGCGGTCGTTGGCTTACAGGCGGCGGTATCTGTTCCGACTGCCAAGGCTCCGATGAGGCTGTCAAACAAGGAAAGAACCCCGACTCAGCCAAAATCCAAGCCGCTGAAATCGGCAAAGGGAAAGCCGCCCTCGCCAAATGTCTTGAAGAAAAGACAGACGTTTACGATGCACTCGCTCGAAGTGACCTCGGAACCATTTCGTTCATCTATGATTTCCACGATAGAGGAATCGCGCATTTCCTTCATCGGAAAGAGACACTAAAAGAACTTCCCAAAACACTCATCTATGGAACGCTTGGGGGAGCATATCAAGGTGGCGAAAAACGGAATATCACCTATGGTCGCTACACCGCAGTTTTGCGGCTAGACCGTGACGGAAACCGAGAAACGTGGGTGATGACCTCCTTCGGCCCCAAAGACTTTAAGGGCGACCGTGAGATAAAAAAAGAAAGAAGCCCTTGGTGAACGTAGAACATGTCTTCGTATTCTACGCCTACTGCCTCATACCTACAGGTCACGCGTTATGAGGAGTTTCTAGGGCTTCCAACCCGGCAATAAACCAAAAAACTGAAAGGAATGCAAGCCCCCTCCCGCTCAGCCCTGCGAAAGCAGCTTCACTAACAGCGCCTGAATATCTGAAAGCTGCTCGCGAGCCCGCTGCCAGCCTGTCGGCAGATACGGCGGAACCTGTCGAAAATGCCGACACGTTGGCCGGGCTGACGCTGGCGGACATCAAGGCGCGGCGGCTGGAGGCTTACCGCGCGCAGGTGGATCCGCTCACGTGCGAGCTTGCCCGCCTGCGCGACAGCAGCGCGTCGAAGGCGGACATCGACGCCATCCGCGCTGAGCGCGACCGCCTCGCGGCGCACATCGCGGCGCAATTCCCTTACCCCGCGGAGGCCTAAATGGATGCGCTCCTCACACGACAGCTTGAGAACCGCATGCGCGCGGCCTTAGAAAGCGATGACCCAAAGGCCTATCGGCGGGCGCTCTTCGACGTCCAAATTGCGCAAATGCAGTGTCAGACCAAGACGGCGCTGCGAGTGAAGACCCTCGAGCGATTTGTCTCGGACTTCACCCAGCAGGCCAAGGGTGCCCGTTGGGGGCTTCGGCTGGCCGCGGGGCTCCTTGCCGCAGGCGGCGGAGCCGCCGCGATGAAACTCATTCAGGCGCTTTTTTAACCGGAAAGGAAATCGAGACATGAAGAAACCCACGATGAAAGGGTGGCTAGCGATTGTCGGCGCGGCTGTTGCCCTTATTCTTGCGGCGCTGGCCGCGTTTGCCGACGGCGTGTTTACGGCCGACGAGGCGAAAGACCTGACCGACAAGACAGGCGCACTGATTGAGACCGTTCAGCAGGAGACGGCCGACACAGCAGAGGCCGCGCCGTGAGCTGGGCGACTGTGGCGGGGCTGGGCATCCTCCTCGCCTTTGTTTGGGGCGCCGCCAGATTGTGGCGGGCGATTTGCGAGCAGTTAGAGCGGAGGCGACTGTATGCCGAACTTGACGCCGCACGAGCGGATCTGGATGGAGCCTTGCGCGACGACCCTGACAACCTACCTGGGCATCTGCGCCTGCGGGCTGTTGTCAAGCGGCTGCAGGAGCAGCTGGACGCGCTCCGTTGATGCGCAGACGGATCTGTTACAGGCGCAGCCGCTGGTCTGCCCGGAAGGGTGCGCGGTGGATGACGGGCAGGCCGTCTACCGCTTCACCGGGCGCGTCTACATTTTGCCCGAGCAGGCCTACCGCTCCCTGATGCTTACGGAATAATACCGCCGTTCGCGCGGCACTCTCACGGAGAAATGCGATGGCACGAAATGAAAGCTACGACGACTTCGTCGAAAAGTTTAAGCCAAAACGGACGACGGACGATTGCTTTACGCCGCCAGCGGTGTATGCCGCCGTGGCGGACTGGGTGCGGGCGGAATACGCGCTGGGCGACGCGCCGTTCCTTCGCCCGTTCAAGCCGGGCGGGAACTATGAGGGTGAGGAAGTGCCGCCGGAAGCCGTGGTGGTGGACAATCCGCCTTTTTCCATCCTTTCCAAGATTCTCGATAACTACCGCGCGCGTGGCGTGCGCTTCTTCCTGTTTTGCCCGTGTCTGACCGCCACGGGCTACCTCCGAAGCGGAGACGTCACGGCCCTCTTCCCTGGCGGGAAAAACGTTGTCTATGAGAATGGCGCGGTAGTTTCGACCGCGTTCGTGACAAACCTACGACCCGCCGAAGCCGTGCGCCTCGTGCCCTCCCTTGGGGCGCTCATTGCCGAAGCGCAGGCCAAAGCTAAGGCTAAGGCTAAAGCCAAAAAGCAGCGCATCGTGTACCCTGACGTCGTTTTCTCCTCTGCGAGACTGAACGCGTTGGCCACCGTTGGCGTTGGGGCAACGCTGACGCGCGAGCAATGCGCGTTTGTGCGCAAGGTTGGAGGCGTCGGGATTTACGGCTCAGGAATCCTCGTCCATCCGCTCACGGCGGAAGGCTTTCATGAACGGGAACGGCATGAACGGAAGAGAGCCAACCTTCAAGTTCGCGTTTCGCTCACGCCCGAGGAGGCCTACCGGGCACGCATGCTCGCCACGGAGTGATGCTTCCGCCGCGAAGGCGCTCACAGCGAAAAGAACAAAGCCTGTGCGATGCGGTACAAAGGATAGAGCCCCAACAACAGAAAGGCCACAAAACACCCGCAACCCTCGGCCGCTTCAACGGCGTGCTCTTCACTAGACGCCTTCGGGTTTCGCCACAATCGCATCCCTTTTCTCCCCTCCCATCCTGAACCGTTCGCTTTAGGTACCGTTATCATGTCAAAAGCCCTCTCCCCTGTCAAGACACTCGGCCAAGACCTTCCCCTGCTCGTATCCTCCAAACCGGCCATCGGCGGCGAACCGGCCACCGCCCTCTGGCGCGGAAGCGCGGAAAACGCCCAAAGTTGGTGCGCCCAGGTGCTCGCCGCCCATTATGCCGGCAAGCGCCTTACCCTCAGCCTCTCCACGCAAGGCGCCCTCGCCGAGCTCTCCGTTACCGATGAAGGCTCTGGAGAAGACGCGGCTGCCGGCGGCCAAAGCACGGCGGGCGACGTCCGCACCCCCACCCTCACGCTCTCCATGGGCACCTACGCCCGCCCCATTGAAACCATCACCTCGCCAACCGACTTCACGGCCATCGCGCCCGAACGCGTCGCCGGGCTCCGCCATGCCGTAGCCATCGGAGAAGAGGCCGTCCTCAAAGCCCTTTCAGATGCCACAGAAAAGGCTTATGTGAAACTCTTCGGCATGGGCATCACCTCGCGCCAAGACCCTTGCTTCTCCGCCATCGCCACTCGCTATATACCCTTGGACAAAAACTTCTCCGCCACGATAGGAGCCCCTGGCGAAATCTGCGCCTGGAGCGACGTTGTGAGCTGGCTCGGCAACGCCCGCGCCCAATACGTCAACCCCAACGATAAGCTCAAATGGCGAGCCACCGGCCTCACGATCGCCATCCGCTCCGGACGCTGGGCGGAGGTGTCGAAAACGTTCGAAGGCGCTTTCTGGTGGCCTTCCGATCTCTACGCATAACCAAAAAAAAGAAAGGCCTCCGATGATTCCCCGCAGTTCCTTCCCCTGCTCCATCCTCCCCGCCGCTGCCTGTCTGCCGAACCTGCCTGCCCTGCCCGGCGGCAGGCAGGCCGCCCTGACGATAGACAGAGACGCCCGCCGGCTTATCCTCCGCGGAGAGATCGACGAAGACGCCCCTGGTGCCGTGCACCCCTCCGAACTCATCCGCACCATCGAAAGCGCCCTTGAGCAAAGCCCGCACCTGGTGCTGGATATCGACAGCCCCGGCGGCTCCACCAAGGGCGTGGCCGAAGCGGCCGCTTTCATCCGCGAAACCGTCCGCGCGGGCGCGGATATCACCGCACACACCTCCGGCGAGCTCTGTTCAGCAGCCTACTGGCTGGCCGTTCCCTGCCGGCGCATCACCGCCACCCGCGGCGCGATCGTGGGCAATGTGGGCGTGTGGGCGCTTTTCCAGGAGTTCAGCGAAGCCGACCGCGCCGCCGGCATCCGCACCGCGCTGCTCACCTCCGGCGAGCTCAAAACCGCCGGGCATCCGGCACTCCCCCTCACCCCCGCGCAGCTGGCGTTTCTGTCCGCTCAGGTGCAGGCTATGGCCGAGCTCTTCTTCGACGACGTCTTCACCGCGCGCCCAACAATCCACGCAGACGCCGTCCGCTCCGGGCGTTATTGCCTAGCACGCGAAGCCTTGAAGCTCGGCTTCATTGATGCGATTGTTCAGCCGATGCCGAAAGCTTAAATCTTAGAGATTAGAGCTTAGCACGCAGGTTTCATTCCGCCTGCCTGCCGGCCGGCAGGCATTCCCCGCTAAACCGCCCCGCCCTAAAGAAGAAAGGAAATATTTATGATCCTCATGACAACCTCCGCAAAAGCAGAAGACGCCGCGCCGGACAATCCGCCGAACGCTCCGGCCACCCAGCCCACAATCGATGATCGGATCAGCGCCCTCGAAATGAACTTCTCCGAAATCGCAGGAGCGCTGGATAGCTTCGAGAAGAGTCTTGAGGCACTCAAAGATCTCATCAATCAAGTGCTCGATGCAATCAAGCTTGTTTCCGATGTGGGGCAGCAGCCTGAAACAACCATCGAGAAAGCCCCCTCTCCGCCCGCGAGCCCACAGGCTGCGCTTCCGCGCTCCGACTTCGCCGCCGAAGCCTACGCCGTCCATGGCGACGCCTTCGATGCACTCAAGCGCCGCTCCGGCACCGATCGTTCTGCCTACGTTCTGGCCAATGCCGAGGCCATTCTCCGCGCGGCCATCGCCCGCGCCCACCATTAACCCTTCGTTCTCGTTTCACTTCTCAGGAGTTTCCCATGGCCGACTATACCAACCCCGTAACCGCCGCCGCCCGCACGATCTATGCCGAGACGGTTCTCGCTGAGCTCGCCAAGCTCGCCATGCCCCTGCGCGGCTTTTCCACCGACTTCTCTGCCGAAACGGCCAAGCCTGGCACAACCATCGATGCCGACTTCGCTTCGGCTTCCGAAGTTAAAACCACATTCCCCGGCTACACCTCCTTTACCGATGATGGGAAATCCGTCAAACTGGAACTTGACAAAGACTTTTCCGCGGGGTTCACCGTGGAAGAAAGCAAGCTCATGAGCCGCGGTGCTGCTTACGTTCAGGAAGCCGCCCGACTCAATGCCGCCGCTGTGGTCAACGCCTTCGTGGCGGAGGCCACAACCGCCGCCACTGGAGCCAAGGCCACCCAGGTGCTCACGCTGGCCAAGGGCGCTGCCTTTGATGCCGCCGCCCTGAAAGCCGTCTATGCGAAGCTGATTTCGGTCGGGATCGACCCGGCGTTCGCCACACTCGCCCTTGCCGGCGCGGACTATGCCACGCTGGCCACGAGCCTGCCTTACAACATGATCGGCCGCACAGACAACGCCATGGCCACCGGCGTCATCGGCTCGGCGCTGGGCTTGCGTGAGATTATCGTGGGTCCCGGTCTGACGGATACCGACTTCGTCTCCGCTCCTTCCGGCCTGATTCTCGCGGCACGTGCGATTCCCCTCACCAGTGAAGGCGTTCCCGGCTTCCGCCGCGAAGTGTTCAAAGACCCCGCCACCGGTCTCACGCTCACCATGACTGAAGCGTTCGATACCAGCACCGGTGCCACCACCTTCTCCGTGCGCCTCATCGGCGGCGTAAACGTGGCCGACCCCAAGGCGATCGTGAAAATTACCCGCGCCGCTTCCTGATGTTGCGGCAGGGGGAAAGGTGCGCACCACCTTTCCCCCCTCTCACGTTAAACTCACGCAAAGGAAGCCGCATCATGGCCGACCCCACCCAAACCACCCCCATAAAAGTGCTGGGCGACCCGATTGTTACCGGGCTCCCAGCCTCCCCGGTGCTCGTCATTGCCGGTGTAACCTCCATTTCTTCGGAGACGATTCAGGAGGGTTATCAGAACTCCGAGAACATCACCGATGACAAGGGCAACGTTGCCACCGTCGTGCTTTCGCAGTACGGCATAACGGTGCAGTTCACGGGGCTTCTGAATGTCGGCGAGCGTGCGCCAAGGAAAGGCGATTCCGTTGCCCTCACCTCCGGCGATATCACCTTCCCCACCGCCCACATCTCCGACGTCTCCATCGCCTACACCGCCACAGGGCAGGCGGTCGTCTCCGGCACCGTCTCCGGCTACGCGAAGCTTTCTTCCACGACCACCGACTGAGATGATGCAACTCATGGAACACGAACTCGGCTCCGCCATGCGCGACCTGCCCCAATCGCTCCGCCTGCGCGACGGACAGGGGCTTTGGCACACCGTGCCTGCGGCGCTCGATACGCTCACCCTTCAGGGAGCCGCCTCCGAGCTAGGAGCCGACATGGATGCGCCGCCCATGCAGGCCATTCTCTCCGAGCTCCCGCACCCGTGGCCGAATGAGTGCTCGCTCCTCGGCGCTCACGCCGAAGCCTGCGGCGTGGCACTGCGCGTCGCTTCCGCCGCCTTCTCCGAGCAGGACGGCGCGATCACACTTGCGCTCACCCGCCGCCAGGGCGCCCAGCGGTAGACCTTAGAGCTTCTGCCATGAATGCCCTCAAACAAGCCCTCTTCGATGTACTCAGAGCCTCGTCGCTCGCGGCCATCGCCCGCGCCCACGCCGCCCAAACGATTGAGGCCTATATCGGTGCCCGCGCGGCACTTGACGCACTCAGTGCCGAGACGGCCAGTTCGTACTCGCTGGCTGGGCGAAGTTTCACCCGACGCTCCCTGCCAGAGCTGGAAGGGCGCGTCCGCGCCCTCTCCCGCGACCTGACCGA
>CALBHX010000052.1 GCA_937892925.1 uncultured Lentisphaeraceae bacterium | reverse complement strand
TTTGAACTGGAATGGGTCAGCGCCATTATTCTCTTTTTCTCCCGCCTTGCCTGGGCGCTGTTCGCTGTCAGCGTGGTGGTCTGCGCCTTCGAGTGCGGTATTGAATACTCCACCGGCAGAGGCAACCTCCAGCAGTGCGGGATGAATATCATCAAGGGCTTTCTGGCGGTGAGCCTCTTCACCGTTGTTCCCGTCCGACTCTACGCTTTATCGGTGTCGCTGCAGGGAACCTTTTCCGCGGGGCTTACCGGCTATGGGCGGAGCATTGGTGAGGTGGGACAGGACATCATTACGGAGCTCAGCGAGATCCAGACGCTCTCGGATGTAGTAAACAGTTCTCACTTTGGCCTCGGCATCATCACCAGCCCCATTATGCTGCTGTTCTGCATTATCCTTATGGGCTACGCGGTGCTGAAGGTGTTTTTCGCCAATCTCAAACGCGGGGGCATTTTATTGATTCAAATTGCGGTCGGCTCCCTCTATATGTTCAGCGTTCCCAGAGGCTATCTGGACGGATTCATGGGCTGGATGCGGCAGGTTATCGGCTTGTGCCTGACCGCCTTTCTCCAGTCCACCATTCTCATCGCGGGACTCATGGTATTCAAGGATCACGCACTAATGGGAGTTGGTTTAATGCTCTCCGCTGGCGAAGTGCCCCGCATCGCCGGCAGCTTCGGTCTGGACACCACAACGAGAGCCAACATCATGAGCGCCGTTTACACGGCACAGTCTGCGGTGAATGTAACGAGGACCATCGCCGCGGCAATCAAATGAAAAGGTGTGTATGAAATGACACAATCAGCAAGGAAACTTACGATGGGGAGCCTGTTCGATGGCATCGGCGGCTTTCCTCTGGCTTCGGTGCGGTGCGGTATCGAACCAATCTGGGCCAGCGAGATCGAGCCGTTCCCCATACTGGTATCAAAAGTTCGCTTCCCACGCATGGAGCAGATGGGAGACATCACAAAGCTGAACGGCGCGTGTCTGCCGCCTGTGGATATCATCTGCGGAGGCAGCCCGTGCCAGGACTCAGCGTGGCCGGATTGCGTGCTGGGTTAGACGGTGCGCGTTCCGGCCTTTTTATGGAACAAATACGGATCATTCAGGAGATGCGAGATGCAGACAGAAAATCTGGAAGGACAGGAATCCATATTCGGCCAAGATTCGGGATCTGGGAAAATGTCGTCGGCGCTCTCTCAAGTGGGCGAGACGCTGAAACGGGTCAAAAGAAGCCTGGGGCGGATTTTCAAAAAGTCCTCGAAGCGTTCCTCCAAGTTGAAGAACCACACCTTCATGTTGTTAGACCTGAGGCCGGGCGCTGGGAATATGCTGGGGGCATATTGGGAGTACGATCCTCCGTGGCTTGGATCGTTTGGGACGCTCAACACTTCGGAGTGCCCCAAAGACGTCGTCGAGTGTTCCTTGTGGCAGATTTTGCAGGCTACAGCGCCATCCCGATACTCGCTATCCCAGACAGCGTGCCTGGGTATCCTGCGCCGCGCAGCCTGCCGCGGCAAATCGCTGCCACCCTTATTGGAAGCAGCTTTGCGTATGCAGGCAGGGCTTGACCCGCCCGCGCCCATATCCGGCGAAGCGAAAGCCTACCATATCAATCAGCGCAATGAAGGCATTGACCTGGACGGTGTGTCCGGTGCATTGATGGCAACACAGAACCTCCAAATGCAGACCTTTATCACAAATCCAAGCAGCAGCCAGAATGGTCCGCAAACGCAGATCGCATTCGCCGCCAACCAGCGGGATGAGGTGCGTGACCTGCATGATGTAGCAGGCGCGCTGCAGGCTCAGCCGGGGATAAAGCAACAAACCTTTGTAGCCGGTTTTTCTGCTGGAGCTGGCGCGAGCGCCGGGACCATTGGATATCAGGAGGACGTAGCGCCCACACTGAAAGGCAGCCCCAGCGGGAACTGTATGCCCAGCATCCTCTGTATCAATGATCAGGGCGGGCAGATCATGGAGTGCAGCGAAAATGTCACCGGAACCCTGCGGGCGCAGGAACACGGGCATCAGCCTCTGGTTCTGCGTCCGACAGGACCCAAAGTTTACGAAAACCACGGCATCGACGGAAGATACACCGGACCGCATGATGTAGCCCCCACCATGTCCGCCCGCTATGGAACCGGGGGAAACAATATTCCCCTCGTACAGCAGGAAGAAATCATCTGCATTGCGGGCAATGCCATCGACCGCCAGCCGCAAAACGGCGGCAATGGCTTCGGCTGGCAGCGGGATATTTCCTATACCCTAACCGCCACGGATCGCTTATCTGGATATCCAGATAAGCGGTCTAATCCCGAGGATTGAGTTATCC
>CALBHX010000051.1 GCA_937892925.1 uncultured Lentisphaeraceae bacterium | reverse complement strand
TTACCAGAACCCGTAAGCGTCCAGAAACAGAACGTGAAGCCCCAAAATCAGGTTGGTGGTGATATGCGCCACAATCGGAGCGCGCAGGGAGCCTGAACGCACGGCCAGTGCCCCGTAAACCAGCCCAGCCAGTAGCCCCACCACGATTCGGTCATGCTCCGCAGCAAAAAAGAGTGCCGTCAGCCAAAAGGCTCGCCGCGACACGTGCTCCAAGGGCAGTCTTTGCCAGTTTTTACAGGTCAGCCACCGCATCAGCCACCCTCGGAAGAAGAATTCCTCAATAGGCGCAATAACAAAGGCTGAACCAACGAGTTTGATCAGTGCCAGCATGGGGCTTGACTGCCAGGCATAACACCAGGAGGCACTGGAATCCGGAAGGCTGCCGGGCATCATCATCGCCCAGCATTGATAGGCCCTTACCCATGCAGGCCAGGGCAATACTTCCGGAAGCACCCACAGCACGTAAACGGTCAGCCCCAGCAGGATTCCGGCGGCCAGATCCCCGCGAACCCGCTCAAAGGGGACAAAACGCCAGGGGCGAAACCAGACGAGCAGCCCCAGGCACAGAACCGTTTTGCCGGCATAAACCCAGGCTGGAAAGTCGAAGGAATGCGGCACAAACAACAGCAAAATGCCGGCCAGCCAGCAGCCATAGGGCCAGATCAGAGCCCGTGTGGCCGGTGAGCAGAGGCTTTCCCAAGCCGGAGCTGCTTCTCCTGTTGGGTCATTCATGCGTAGCTCCCATTCGTCTGCCGCCTAGGCCTTGCATCGCGTCTTTCTGCATGGGGTCAATTCCCCCTCAGGTGAAACAGGGTCAAGAAGAGAATCTTAAAGTCAAATGCGGTAGAACGCCGTGCCACATATTCCAGATCGTAACGGATCTTTTCTTGGCGTGTCAGGCGGTTGCGGCCGTGTACTTGTGCCCAGCCGGTAATGCCCGGGCGGACATTGTGGCGGCGGTGTTCCTCCGGCGCGTATTCGCGCAGATAGGCCATGAGCAGCGGGCGCGGTCCAACCAACGCCATGTCGCCGCGGAGCACATTCAGCAATTCCGGCAATTCGTCAAGCGAGGTGGCTCTCAGCCATCGCCCCAGCCGCGTGATCCGCACGGCATCCGGTTCTTTTCCCGCCCGCATCGTACGAAACTTAATTAACCGAAAGGGGTGGCCATTCAGCCCCGGACGCGTTTGGATGAAAAAAACGGGGCGGTGCGTTACGGCTAATATGCCCATTAAAATCAAGAGGAGAAGCCCCCATAGCGGGAATGTGACTGCCAACAAAAACAATTCTAGGATGCGCGGCATTGGGATGTCTCAATTTACCTGCCGGGGGGGGGCGCCCACAGCGGGTTCATTTTCGGCGGCGGCCACCCGCTCCGCACAGAAGCGGACGAATGCCGCACAGGGGCGCTTGGCATAATAGGCGGCCGATCGTGCTTCCGGTGCATCGCCTGCCTGTTTCTGAATGGAGGCGCGTTTCAGCAGCTCCTGGCACACATGCGTGCCAAAGACGTTGTCGAAGGCTTCTACGTGGCTTCGGAAATGCCGATAGAGCGCGGCCTTTTCTTTGGCTTCCATGGGGTGGTCGGCTCCCTTAATTAGCCCCAATGCCAGCACCATGGCGTTTACGGCGCCGCATGTTTCGCGCAAACCGCATAGCCCGGCGCCAAACCCGGAGCCCAGCTGCATGGCCTGTTTCTCGGAGAGTCCGAGCAGGCGGCAGCAGCCTGTGAGCACCGCTTGCGCACAGGAGGCGCCAACCTCAAAGGCGGCCTCGGCGGCTTCTGCTTCCGGGCAGGTGGTGGGCGCTGCTGAACTCATGGCTTCCCAACGGCTAACACGCGGAATCCCAGCTGGCGCAGTGCCGCGTGATCGAGCATGTTGCGCGTGTCGAAAATCAACGCAGGTTTCCGCATGGCACGGAAAATCTGCGCCCAGTCCAGAGCCCGATAGTCTGTCCATTCGGTCATCACCAGGACGGCGTCTGCTCCATCGGCTGCGTCATACGGGCTTTCGCAGAAGTGAACGCCGGGCAGATCGGCCAAATCCTTCCGGGCGTTTGGCAAGGCCTGCGGGTCGGTAATCATCAATTGCGCCCGCTCTTCTGCCAACATGCGCGCCACAGATAGGGCTGGCGTTTCACGCGTGTCGCCGGTGTTGGCTTTGAAGGCAAAGCCGAAGAGCGCAATCCGCTTGCCGGAAAGGGTGTTGAACAGCGCCTGAACGGTTCGTAAGACGATCCGCCGCTGCTGCGCTTCATTCATTCGGATAACACCTTCCCAATAGGCGGCGCAATCGTCCAGCCCATGCATCCGGCAGAGATAGACAAGGTTGAGCACGTCCTTTCGGAAACAGGAACCGCCAAAGCCCGGCCCGGCTTTCAGGAAGTCCGCACCGATTCGGTGATCCATTCCAAGGACATGCGCTACTTCCTCTACATCGGCTCCGGTCTTTTCACACAAGGCGGAGAAGGCGTTGATAGAGGAGATGCGCTGGGCGAGCATGGCGTTGGCCGCCAGTTTGGAGAGCTCGCTTGACCAGACATCGGTTAAAAGGATCCGCTCCCGCGGCACCCAAGCGGCATAAACCGCGCGCAGGGCTTCCATGGCCTTCCGCCCGGCAGGCGTTTGGGGGCCTCCGATCAGGACGCGGTCCGGGTGAAGCAGATCCTGAATAGCCGAGCCTTCTGCCAGAAACTCCGGGTTGGAAAGCACGGTAAACGTGTGTTCCGGGTGTGTGTGCAGGACGGCGGCCATCGCATCTGCCGTCCGAACCGGGAGCGTGGACTTCTCGATGACCACTTTGTCGCAGTTGGCTTCGGCGGCAATGGTGCGAGCCGCGGCCTCCCAATACTGCAGATCCAGCGCATATCCGGCGCCCTCGCCGAACGTTTTCGTGGGCGTGTTCACCCCCACGAAGATGAGATCACATGCGCGAATCGCCGCCGCAAGATCGGTCGTGAAAAAGAGATTGCGCCCGCGGCATGTCTCCACCAGTTCGCGAAGCCCCGGTTCATAGACCGGCAAGGCCGCTGAGTTCCAGGCGTCAATCCGTTCCCGTGAAATGTCTGCCACGAAGATGCGCCGGTCTGGGCACATCTTGGCTATAACAGCCATCGTTGGCCCGCCGATATATCCGGCTCCAATACAGGCGATATCACGGTTCACGGGGCGGGCTCCTCCTGCTTCGGGGCGTTTTAGGCCTTGAAGTCCGCCGGCCGGCGAGCCTGGATCACTTTGACCGCATCTTCGGGCGTAGTAATAGCACAGGGGCCGGCCACACAGCCGCCCGGGCAGACCATGACCTCAATAATCTCCGCCGGCGCCTTTTTGGTCTTGGCGAACACGCGCAGCAAGGCAATATTCTTCTTGTTTAGTCCGTTGATTTTGAACACCGTGGGCTTGGCGGTTCCTTCGGGGAGGTAGTGCGCCACGGCGTTGGCCACACCGCCGCTGATGGCGAACTCTGCGCCATACTGCGAGCCTACGCAGGCCGGCGCCACCGGCTCCATGTCGTCCAGTTGGATGTTTTCCGCCATAAACCAGGCGCCGATTTCTTCGGCTGTAATCACATAATTCGGCGACCCATGTTTATACGCCTCCGTTCGTTTCGCCATGCACGGCCCAATAAACACCGTGACGGCGTCCGGATAAGCCGCTTTTGCCCGGCGGTCTGTAAACGCCATGGGCGTGGGAGTAGAGGAAACATAGGGCTTCAATTCCGGGATGTGCCGCTCAACGCATTCAATCCAGGCCGGGCAGCAGCTGGTGGTCATGAACGGCGCGCCTTCCGCCTTGCGTTCTGCCCATTCCGCAGCCTCCGCGATGGCCGTATCGTCGGCACCCAGCGCCACTTCAAACACATCGGCAAAGCCGACCTTTTTCAGGGCGGCATACAATTTCCCCGGCTCGGTTGGGAAAAAGCCGTTGATGGCCGGCGCCACCAGTGCAACGACTTTCTTTCCGGAGGCGATGGCGCGCACCACGTGCGCCACCTGGTTGCTTTGCATAATGGCCGCAAACGGGCAGGCCTTAATACATTTGCCGCACCGGATGCACTTGGCTTGATCCACGGTTACCCGCCCATCGGGCGTCTTGCCGATTGCTCCCACCGGGCACGCATCCGCACAGGCCAGAGGCACCTGGATAATCGCGTGATAACGGCACACCTCCGCACACTTCCCGCAATTGATGCACAGCTCGTGTGAAATCTGCGCCCGCCCATTGCGCACCTGAATGGCCTTTCGCGGGCAGATATTGGTGCACGGCCGGGCCAGACACCCGCGGCACATGTTGGTCACCATAATCTGCGATTCCATGCATGCCGAGCATGCATCTGGAAAAATCGTCAGGAAGGGATCCGCAGCTGGCGGCTTCGTGTCAATATCTTCGGCATAGGACTTCAGCGTCTTTAATTCATCGGTCTCGTCTTCCACGCGGAACCCAAGTGCCGACATGCACCGATACCGCAGCGCCGCCCGATCCTTGTAAATACAACACCGGGAGTAAGGCTGCCCTTTCGGGCGCATCTTGATCGGAATCCGGTCAAGATCTTCATACTTCCCGGACTTCACGGCCTGAATCACATAGGCCAAAACTTCGCGGCGCAGACGATCTGCTTCACTAATCATCGGAATTGACATCGCTCCACCCTCTTTACTCAACATTCAACGCCTCGCGGATAGCGGCAAACACCTTGCCCTCATCCGCCTCGGATAGAAGCTTCCCATTGACTCGGACAAAAGGCGCTCGCCCATATTGCCCCGCCTGCTGGCAAGCACCGGAACACCGCATTCCCCGCACGGTTACACAGTCGCGCCACGCCTCCGGAAACCGCGCTGCAATGCCTGCCAGATGGGCACTCCCCATGACGTAACAGGTGGTTCCCATGCAGATCTCCACGATTACTTTCGCTTGCATAGACTCTCTCCACATAAATGCCCCTCCATTATACCACATTTGCCCCGCCTGCTGGGCGCCATTCCCGGGACAACGCAGAATGAATGGGGGCGCCTGTTCGAACAGCCGCCCCCGTCTGCGCTTTGTGTCATGCGCCGGTTCTTACTTGATGGTATAGCGCGTCGCTTTCGCCAACGCCTTCCATAACATCGCCGGCGTCTCTGCCGCTAGCAGCGCTTCACGGTTCGCATCCTTCTGGAAGGCTTCCGTCAGCCCCGCGATCAGCCGCATATAAAACGCACTCACCGCCGTTGGAATGGTGATCAGGAAGACAATTTGTGTTTGCGTGCCCGCAACATCCCACGCGAATGGCTCTTTACTGACGCCGCAGGCCAAGGTCAGCGAGCCGCCCTCCACCCCTCGAACGTGCGGAAAGGCCAGGCCATGCTCCATTGCCGTGCTCAGCATCGACTCTCGCTCCAGCGCGGAGGCAATCAGTTTGTCCGCGTGCGACACAAAGCCGCCGGTTTCCATCTTCCCGGCCAGCACCTCAATCGCATCCGCCGCCGAGGAAACCACCAGATCCGGCACCATCAGCGACTCTGCCGAAAAGCGCGAGATGCCGTTTTTACGCGGCTCTGTTCGCCCCGGAAGCGCGCCCACCCACTGCGGCGCGTCCAGTTCCTCAAACAAAATTCGCGCGCATCCCGGGCATGCCTGAAGGGTTTCACATTGCCGCACCGCCTGAATCTGGCTCACCGGCAGGCGCATGCCGCACACCGCACAGCATCCATTGTGAACGGGCGCCATGATCACATGATCCCGCGTCAAGAGACGTTTGAACATCGCCGCCGCCGCCGCGGGGAGCGTCTCTGTCATCGCGTCAATCGATTCGTTCAGCCGTTCCAGATGGTCGCCGTTCCCGGTGGCTCGGTGCTCATCACGCACCAGAATAAGATCCTGAAGCTGACACAACTGGTTTACAATGCTTTTCATTGTCAACATCTCCCTGAACGCTTTTTATCCTGCCGTATCCGCTCCCGCGCGGGATTCCCCCGGCTATCTAGCCATTAGCCGTGAAACAGAAACGGGCGCCACACCATTGGCGGGGCGCCCGAGGCCTCAAGACCGTTTTAGAAACGTGTAAACGGCAGAGAATGCAGGGTATTCCCCGTGGCCTCAGCCCCATTTGGGGAAGCGGCCTGCTTCTGCATCACCACGCAAAGCACAATCGTTGCAATGATCGAGAGTGCTGCCGCAACGATGCTGATTACCGTAAAGGCTTTCGCCCCCGAACTCTCCACCGCAGGCGCGGGGATGGGCGAAACGGGCAATTCCTCCAAGGGCTCCAGCTCTTCCAGCTCCGGTTCTTCCGGTTTAGCCGCTGCGCCGGCATTCCGTTTCAGGCCGGGCGTGGCACGTTTCAGCTTGATGGTTTTCTCTTCAGAGGCACTGTCTTCAACCGGCGTCATTGGCGCGGAAGCTGCAGGTTTGATGGCTGTGGCCGCAGGCACGGCGCGTTTCAGCTTGATGGTCTTCTGCGTGGTATTGGCGAGCGGCGTGTTCGGCTGAATGCCGCCTAGAACGGAATCCAGCGCAATCCGCGCGGTTTTGGATTTGGCCGCCTGCGTTGTCTCAACGGGCGGGGGTTCTGCCGCAGCACCGGCTGGAGCTTTCTTCAGCTTGATGGTGGCAGAAGCATGCATGGGCTGAGGCGCCGCTTCCGGCGGCAATTCAATCCGCGAGGTTTGGCGCTTGGCCTGCTGTGCAGGTGTCTCGGCCGCGGTCTCAGCAGGCGCTTCCGTGCGGATGCTTTCTGCCTGCGCAGGCGTTTCGGCCGCGGGCGGAACCGCGGTCATCGGCGCGGAGGCTTCCGGTGCGGGCGGCGGCTCAACGGCGGCTCCGGCGGCAGGTGCCGCAGGCTGAGGCGCGGCCGGAGGCTTGGCTGCCCCGGGCGTCCGTAACTTGATCGTAATCTTGCGCGGTTGATCTGCCATTGTCGTCTCGCTCCTTACTAAGCGTTGCCCATGCGGTTTTTATCAAACTCAAACAGCCATGACTTCCGCTTCTTTGGCCTTGGTCTCGGCATCTACCCGGCCAATCTTTGCATCGGTCAGCTTCTGTACGTCATCAAGCCCCTTTTTCGCTTCATCTTCAGAAATCTTGCTGTCTTTCTGAAGCGCTTTCAGGGTATCGTTTGCATCGCGGCGGACATTGCGGATGGCTACGCGGCATTCCTCTGCCAGCGTTTTGGCCACTTTGACAATCTCCTTGCGGCGCTCTTCCGTCAGCTCCGGCATCATGATGCGGATCATCCGCCCGTCATTCCGGGGCGTAACACCTAAATTGGCCGCCAGAATGGCCTTCTCGATATCTGCCAGCACCGAGGGATCAAAGGGGGCAATCGTGATCTGGCGCGGCTCGGGGGTAGAAATGTTGGCCATATCGCGCAGACGTGTGGGCACGCCGTAGTAGGGCACTTGCAGGGAATCAACCAGGGAAGGCGAGGCCTTTCCTGTGCGCAGGCCGGAAAAGCGCTCTTTCAGCGCGGCCAGTGCGCCGTCCATACGGGTGGTTGCATCTTTAAGCACATCCTGAGCGTTTGTCATGACATCAGCCTCTCTTTATTCTTCTTTTTCAGGGGTGGCTCAATCTGCCACAACCGTTCCGAATCCGGGCTCCCCGCAAACCACGCGGCGCAGGGAATCCGGCGCATTGAAATCGAATACCACAATCGGGATGTGATTATCGCGGCACAGGGCAAACGCCGCCGCGTCCATCACGTTCAGCCGCTTGGCCAGCGCTTCTTCGCACGACAGGCGGTCATACCGCACGGCCGCAGGATCCCGCTTCGGGTCTGCCGTGTACACGCCATCGACCTTCGTGGCTTTCAGCACCGCGTCCGCGCCGATCTCCGCCGCACGGAGCGCCGCTCCGGAATCGGTGGAGAAGAAGGGGTTTCCTGTGCCGCCGGCAAAGAGCACCACCTGCCCGCGCGCCAGCGCTTTCCGCGCTTTCCGCGCATCAAAGTGCTGCGCCACCTGCGGCATTTGCTGCGCAGTCATCACCAACGCCGGCACGCCGGCGCGCTCCAGGGCATTCTGCACTGCCAGCGCATTGATAATCGTGGCCAGCATCCCCATGGTGTCGCCCAACACGCGGTCGGTTCCTTTGCCTGCGCCGGTCAGCCCGCGAAAAATGTTGCCTCCGCCAATCACTACACCCACTTCAACACCCAGCGCAACCACTCCTGCCAGCCGCGCGGCCACCTCCGCCAGCACCGCCTCATCATGACATGCCGAGGCCTGCCCCTTCAGCATTTCGCCGCTGAGCTTCAGCAAAATCCGCCTGTATTTAACCTGCATCTCAAAAACTCTTTCGCATTTACAGTTACGCATTATAAGCCAATCAGACGTGAAATGCAAGATGCCCTCGAAAAGAAAAGTCCTCCTTTCTCGGCGACGCCGGGAGGTGTGCGCAAGGGGTTCATTCCCCCGCCGTTGGCGGAGCCGATGGCCGCAAGGCCTTGTGCCGTATACGGCGTTACGGGGCACGGGGTTCAGGGCGTGCATGGGTTGAGCCGGCGTGCGCGAGGCTGCGGGGCGTTTCTTTTCGTGATGACGAGGCGCATGGCGGGGCAGGGTTCCTGTGTGCCAGAGGGTATCGGGCTGGCCGCACGGCGCGAAGGCACGGCAAGAAGAACCCGGCAGGCGGAGCCTGACGGGAATGGTACCCGCGGCTGCGGTGTAAGGTTCGCGAAGGGGTTAGGAATGCTTCCGTGAAAACCGGCGCTTGAGGCGGCGCAGCATGAAGTCGGTAAAGACGGAAACGAAGGCACCGGGGTGGGAGAGGTAAAGCCGGGGGTGGTGGAGGATCTGGTAGACGCGTGAGAACAGGCGTTTGGGGTTGTGGCCGTTTCGGCTTACCCCATGATGGCGGTAATACAGGCAGACGGCGGGGATGAATTGGAAGTTCGGATTTTTTTCGTAGAGGGAGAGCCAGAAGTCAAAGTCTTCGCCGGCGATTCGGTTCAGAACACGGGAAAAACCGCCGATGCGCAGCCCCATGGTTTTCCGGAAGAGGGAGGTTACGGGAATCCCGCCATGGGTGATAAAGGCGGCATGGTTGAATGTTTCCCAATGCAGGGCTTTCTGCCCGCTGGGTTCTTCGCCGTCCTGAAAAACACAGAAGTCGCCGGTTACCACGCAGGTGTCTGGGCGGCGGGCAAAGAGTGCCATGGCGGAGGCCAGATAATCCGGCGCAATGCGGTCATCGCCATCCAGAAAGAGAATGAACTCGCCGTTGGCTTCGTGCAGTCCGCGGTTGCGGGTAAGCGAAACCCCTTGGTTGCGCTGATGGAATAAGCGAGTTTTCGGGAAACGGGCTTCCAACCCGTCAAAGGCTGCAATGGTTGCGGGGTCGGTAGAACCATCGTCATAGACTAGGATCTCGAGAGATTTCCAGGTGGAGTCCAAGATGCTCTGGATGGCTTCGTGCAGCCATTGTCCCTGATTATAACAGGTGATGATTACGGAAACGAGCGGTTCGGGCGTATTTGCAGCAGATTCAGGCGCGGGTGCACAGGTTTTTGTATTCATGCGGGGTCATGGGGTTTCAATAAGTTTGCGTGCAATGGCATCCAGCCGCATCCGTTCAGGGATGTGATGCTGATAGGTCTTGAGCGCGTCAAGGGCGCGTTGAAGGCCGTCGCAGATGGAGGCTTCCGTATTGTCGCAGGTGAGATAGCGCCCAAACGCTTCCAGATAGCGCCGGCAATAAGCGCCGTGCACGCCATCGCTGATATAGAGGATCGGCTTATGGTAGGAGGCGTAGTAAAAGACTTTTCCTGCGGGGATGGTCATTCCGCAGTGGGCGCCCAGGCACAGAAGAATGTCGCATTGTGCTTCAAGCTGCTCGACTTCATCAACGGGGCGGCGGCCGGGCAGGACGTCCAAATTGGGGTAGGCGGCCGGATCGATTACAACATCCGAGTCTCCCCGCAGGATGAAGCGGGCGTCTGGGAAGTGCCGAAGCGCAGCAAGAAGCGGTTCAATATTCCGCACATTTCGCTGGTAAGCACCGAAGAGGCCGATGGTAACCTGCGGGTTATGCGGTTGAAAGGCATCGAGTTTGTGCTCGATATATCCCACGTCGCTCCAGGTCATTTTATGGGCGAATTGCGGATGCAGTTTTTGCTCCATTTCACAGAGCAGGGGATAGCAGAAAACCGCTTTGTCGGCTTGAGCGAGCAGTCGGTGCTCCCAGAGTTTGTGAAGGAACCGCCGCCAGGGAATGTCCTCCAGGCGGTCGCAGGCGCCAATGGAGAGCGGGTCTGTCCAGAACTGAATCAGACGCGGCGGCCGCGGCGCGGTGCGTTTCATCAGCTTGTGCACATCGCATCCGAGCCGCCCGGAGAAGACCGGCGGAATGAAGGATAGAATGGTCGTGTAGCGGCCGCCCGTCAACAGGCGGCGCAACGCGCGCAGGGAGTAAGGCCGCCAAAATCCGTCTTTGAAGAAGTGGATATAGAAGGAGTAGAGCAGGCGGAGTGATGCGGTGCGTGCGCAGAGCTTGGCGAGGAGGCTTGTCCCAAGCGGGAGAATGTAAACCCTTCGGAATCGATGCCCATAGGTGGCCTTAAAGAACGCTGCCTCATGTTTCGGCCCGCAGAAAAGGGCGTCTGCCGGGAAGTCGCACAGGCTCAGCCCATGGAAAACCGTCCCGCTCATAAGCAGATTGGAGTCAATCTGGCGCGTGGCATATACACAAAGAACATCCTGCGGCATGCGGTTCTCCTGAAGGATTGAACAGGTGGCTGAACGGTCTTATATCATAACATAAGCCATAACATCGGTTGGAACATTAGTTCCCGTGGCGGAAGTGCCGCGGCCGATCGCCGGTCGAGGCGTTGGGCATTCTTTCGGCGCGGACGCCCCTTCGCGCCGGAAGGGAAAGGCGTGTGAACCCGCCCCGGCTTTGGGGTGAACTCGGGGCGGGGACGGGGCAGATCCGCCCCGGGTTGGTCTTGCCCCCGGCGCGGGGCGGTTCCTTTAGGATCTGGGGGCGGCAAAGCTTCAGGGCGGCTGAAAGGGATCGGGTGGCGGCAATACATCATCAATAAAGGGTGCGTTTGAGAGGGGGGGCAACCCGGGGCTGCTGGCAAACACATGGGCTGGCGTCATCACGCTCGGCTGGAAGAGGAACGCTTGACAAGCGGATGCGGGATGGGGTATCTTGAAGATATCGGTAGGGTGTATCAAGCTGGTGGTATGGAAGTGCGCCATTGGCGCATGGAAGGAGGAATCGTGGTGAAACGGCTTTGTCTTGTGGTTTGTGCGGCGCTGATGGCCGCCTCCTGTGCGCTGGCGGCGGAGATTACCTCGGTCAAGGCGCGTCAGCGCTACCCTTGGAATGGGCTGGTGGATATTGACGTGACGGTGAAAGACGCAGCGGGCGCGCTAGCCGCATCGCCGGGGCGGTATAGCTTCCGCGTGTCGGCGTGCGATGAGGCCTCCGGTCAGACGGTTCTCGCCACGGATGATGCGCTGGAGATGGCGGCACCGACGGCCGGGGAACAGCGGCTGGTTTGGAATCTTGCCAAAAATGCACCCGCGCTCAAGACGGATCGGCTCGTTTTTCAGGTGGAGCTGCGGCGGGTCTCGGGCGCGCTGCCCCTCTATTGGGTGGTGGATCTGAGCGGCGGCCCCACCGCGGAGCGTTACCCCATGACGGCGCTGGATGCGCCGCCCCCGGGCGGGTGGTCAGACCTCTTCAAAACCTCCCGCCTCGTCTTGCGGCGGATAGACCCCGGCACCTTCATCATGGGGCAGACGCCCGAAGAAGTGGTGCGGGATGTGGTGAGCGATTCGGAAACGCCTCATCGGGTCACGTTGACGCAGTTCTATTATATCGGCGTTTTCGAAATCACGCGGAGCCAGTGGGAGCTGGTCATGGGGAAGACGAAGGATCCTTATACGGGGGGGATGGCGTCTTATGCTTCGTCACCGCTGCCGAAGGAGGGTATCTCCTATGATGACATCTGCGGAACAACGGTTGGGGCGGCCTGGCCGGAGCAGGACGGGGTGGATGCCGAGAGCTTTCTGGGCAAGCTCCGCGCCAAAACCGGCGGAGCACGTTTTGACCTCCCCACCGAGGCGCAGTGGGAATATGCCTGCCGCGCCGGCACCCGAACGGCACTCAATAGCGGAAAACCCCTCACAA
>CALBHX010000050.1 GCA_937892925.1 uncultured Lentisphaeraceae bacterium | reverse complement strand
ACACGGATTCCGCGCATTATTTCTCGCGTGTGCTGATGACGATGAACCCCGACGGAACGGATCAGCAGGAGTTTTATGGGTCCAACAGTTATTGGCCAAATGCCATTTTCTATCATCAGAATGTTCCGGGCAGCTCCACTAAGTTTGTTGGTATTGTCTCCGGCCATCATGGGGTGCCGCGTAAGGGTGAACTTGTGATGTTTGATGTCTCCAAGGGGCGTATCGAAACGCAGGGGGCGATTCACAAGTTTCCTTTCCGTGGAAAACCGATCGAAAACATCACGTTGGATCGATTGGTTGACCATGTGAAACCCTACTTTCTTCATCCTCGTCCGTTAAACAACGAGCTGGTGCTGGCGGCTATGCAGGATGACAAGGATGCGCCTTGGCGCATCGTGCTGGTGGATATCTACGACAACGTGCTTACGTTGTGGGAGAGCCCTGAGGCAAACTATTACGAGCCGATTCCGCTTAAGGCGCGCCCACGGCCGCCGGTTCACCCTGATCGTGTGAATTTGAACTCCAAGACGTGTAACGTGTATATGGCTAATGTCTATCGCGGACAAAAGACGCTTGATGGGGTGCCTAAAGGAACCGTCAAGAAATTGCGCGTGTATAACTACGAATATGCGCCGCGCAACTCCGGCGGACATTATGCGATTGGTATGGAAGGACCGTGGGATGTTCGGATTCTGCACGGCACGGTGGATGTGGAGAAGGATGGTTCGTGCATGTTTGAGTTCCCCGCCAATACGCCGCTCACGGTTCAGCCGTTGGATGAAGAGGGGCGTGCGTTGCAGATGATGCGCTCGTGGTTGGTGGGTATGCCCGGCGAAACCATCAGCTGCATTGGCTGCCATGAAAACCAGAATATGTCCCCGCCTGCCGTTGCTCCTGTCGCCTCCCAAAAGAAACCGCAGCAGATTCAGCCGTGGTATGGCCCGCCGCGTGGGTGGAGTTTCGACCGTGAACTGCAGTCGGTGCTCGACCGTAAGTGCGTGGGGTGCCACAATGGCGAAACAAAGGCTTCCAATGCCATGGGGCAGCGGATTCCGGACTTCACGTATCGCCCGCGTGTCTGGAATGGTTTCAGCGGTTCTTATATCGCGCTGCATCCGTATGTGCGGCGGAATGGACCCGAGGGGGACTATCATGTGCTCA
>CALBHX010000049.1 GCA_937892925.1 uncultured Lentisphaeraceae bacterium | reverse complement strand
TTCCGATGTCCCACAATGACTACGCGTTCTCCATCAATGGATGCAATTCCTGCAAACATAGCTGGATCATCTGCAACTAATCGGTCACCATGAAGTTCGATTGCGTCAGGATCCCATGCCACAAGATAATCCATAAATAGCGGCCGATCTGGATGCCGTGCGATTTGTACGGTCTCCCAAGTCGAATTAGTTGGAGAAGAAGAAGCCAACTTCGTTTCCTTTTGCGTAACGGCGGTTATTTTTTTTGTGTTTTTTTTCTGTATGGCAGGCTTTTTGGATGATGCTTTTTTAGCCTTAGGTGTCGCAGGTTTGGGCGATTTCTTCTTTATTGAAAGAACGCTGGTTGTGGTGTTATTTTTTTTCGTAGCCATAATCGTTCTCCCTTATTGCACGGCAGTCAACAGACGGATGGTTTTTGCAAGAAAAGCTTTAAGATCCTTGCGCGCCACGATTTTATCCAGGAAACCATGCTCTAGGAGATATTCAGAAGTTTGAAATTCCGGAGGCAATTTCTGTTTGATCGTTGTTTCAATGACACGTCGACCGGCGAATCCAATTAAGGTTTTGGGTTCAGCAATATTCAAATCACCGACCATGGCGAACGAAGCAGACACGCCACCTGTTGTTGGATCGGTCATTACAGAGATATAGAGCAATCCAGCATCACGTAAGCGTTGAATGGCTGCACATGTTTTAGCCATTTGCATCAGGGATATAATACCTTCTTGCATTCGGGCGCCCCCAGAGGCTGTACAGAGGATTAAGGGGCATTTTTGTTTACGAGCCAGCTCTGCCGCTTGCAAGATTCGTTCGCCGGTTCCGGAACCTAGGGAACCTCCCATAAAGCGGAAATCCATGGCGCCGAGTACCACGGGCAGATTTTCTATAGTGGCTTTTCCGACAACGATTGATTCACCAATCTTTGTTTTTTCACGTGTAATTTTGACTTTGTCGGCATATGAATCAGTTGCATCGCGAAAGTTAAGCGGATCATGTGCAATCACATTTGCGGCAATTTCATGGAAAGATCCCTCATCTGCCAACAACGCAATGCGCTCTTTAGCCGATAAGCGTCCATGTGCACCACAGTGTGGACATACTTTTAGGTTGGCCACGTATTCATCTTTCGGAGTATATGCTCCACATTTCTTGCAAACGTTCCATAACGCCTCTGTCGGTACACGTAATGACGCCTCAGGCGCTTTTGTAAACCAAGCCATAAAAGTGCTCCTTTTGTAAGAGAAGAACGCATTCAGTCTAACATAAAGATACGTAAATTGTCCATATTAACGGTATACAGTTGTTTGTTTCGGGAAACTTGAAATTCCTAGTGGAAGATACAATCAGAAATGTGTGAATGCATTTTTACGTATTGGAAAATGGTTAACGGATTAAAAGAGATATTATAAATCAACAGATGAATACAGGTTTACAAAGTGACTGTTTATTAAATGGGTTATAATGTTTTCATCTAATTTCCCGTTGTCATTAGTACGTTGCTTGGTTTCTGGGGATGGGGGAGAACGAAGAGAACTCGGGCTGGGTTACTTTTGAACTCGTGGTAACTTTGTAGCAAGATCGGTGCGGGTAGGCGAACGGGACAAACGATGTTCATCGTGATATATGGAAGGTTACAGGCTGCTCAGTAGACGTGATAGCCCCAGACCCGAAAAATGGGTAAATGTCTTGCAATAAGCGCGACTTCATTACCTTACGTTGTGCAGGATAAAATGAAAAGCGCTATCCCTCGAATCGTGGAGCATGGAGATGATTGGATAGATGTTGGCGCCATTGTTGCTGAAGTGCCAGAATTGCTGTGTAAGGATCTTGACTTTGGCATACGGCGCGTACTACGGAGAAATTAGTTGCCCCTGCGCGAAGAACTTCTGGGAGCCGAGATGAATCGATTCCTCCAATTGCGACAGTTGGCCATGGAGCGGCTTGGCAAATTCGCCCGGCCTCTTGTGGTCCTAATGTTGGATCGGGGATATCTTTGGTTGGGGTGGTGTAAACGGGGCCGACGCCGGCGTAGTCGGGGTGTACAGTCCTTGCCGCCAGCATTTGGGCATAGGAATGGGTGGAGAGACCAAAGATGGAAAGTTGTGGGAAGAGCGTTCGTGCTTTAATAAGGGGCATATCGTTTTGTCCTAAATGGACACCATCGGCATGAACTTCCACGGCTAGAGAGGGATCGTCATTGACAATAAAACGAGTGGACGTATTGGCTGTAATGGCACGTAGATGGCGTGCAGTTTCTAGCACAAGTGAACGCGCTTCGTGCTTCATGCGGAGCTGGATGTAGCACAATTTGGCTTTTACGGCGGCTTCGGCGACTGTTTCGTAGGAAGTAACAGGATTGGTGATAACAAGGTAGAGGCCGAATACTCTTTCGGGATTGGTTGAGCGAGTGGACGAGCACATGACTATTATGCGGATGAAAAAGGTAATAAAGGCTCCGAAAGAATACCGGAGCCTTTATTACTCTATGAGATGAATAGGATCGTGGACATTAGAGGTCGGCGGCAATCAAATCTGCGATTTTTTTGCCAGACTTCAGCATGCCGCCAAAGATGGGCCCCATACGGAAGCCTCCCTGTACGTTATTGGCTGCCATGCCGGAAGCGTAGAGGCCTGGATAAAGCCGTTTAGTATTGATAACGGTGGTACGCTCGCCATCTTCCATCCACATGGGCTTTTCCCCTAAGATGCCGCCGGTTGGAGAATCCACCTTGAGACCTGCTTTATCTACGGCTTTGTGGACAATTTCAGAGGGATGCCCGGTGCCATCTAGAACGGCACGCGTGGTGACAACCACGGGGTCAACATGCATTTCTAAACGCCGTACGGGATTCCAATTAACAACGAGTCCACAGACCCGACCTTCGTGTACACAGATGTCTTCTACACACATGGCGTTGAAAATGGCAACTCCAGCTTTGCGGGCGCCAAAGATCAGGCCGGATGCCATTTCAACAGAGTCGAGGGTATGATATCCATTTCCGAGATTTACTGTGGAGATGTTAAAGTCTTTCAAGATTGGTATTGCATCGTCTTGAACAACCACCTCATTAAATAACATCCCTCCACCCCACGTGCCACCGCCAGGCGCCAATTTACTTTCAAACATGGCCACTTTTAATCCCTTTTCCGCCAGATATTTGGCAGCAACAAGACCAGAAGGTCCAGCTCCCACAATACCAACATCAACGGCCAGATGACTTTCTAGCTTTTTGAAAAAGGCGCGGACAATTGCACCAGAAATAGTTTCTTCCATAGTGGTACTCACGAGTCATATCCTTTCTTCGACTTCGAACGTCTTGAACAGTGTAGCACAATCCTGGCCTGACGCGTTTGAATGCGTGATGACATGGGTCGCGACTGTACTTCTTGCATGATTCCTGTGCGGTATGCTATACTGAACCATCAATTTTCGGATTTGACGAACCCGTAAGGATCTATACGTGATGAAGACTGACATTCAGAAAGTTGGCTCGTGCCGGATAAAGTTTAGTGTTGAGGCTCCTGTTGAAGTGATTGATCCCATTTATAAGGCCGTGCCAAAAGAATACGTTGCGCAGGCCAAGCTGCCTGGGTTTCGTCCAGGTAAAGCTCCATTGGATCAAGTAAAGAAACTTTATGGTAAAGCTATCCAGGACACGATCAATCAGCGTGTAACGGCCACCCTTTATAAGGCTCATGAAGAGGCCAAGATTGATGTTGAGGCACTGGTTGATGTAGAGGGTCTGCGTTCTGGGGTAGGGCAGGGAGCCTCCGCTACATTCATCTTGGATGTTGCTCCTGAATTTAAACTGCCTGATTTAAAGAAATGGCAAGTAAAGAAAATGGATAATTCCGTTTCGGAGACGGAGATTCAGGAGCGGATGGCTTCGATTCGTCGGATGGCGGCGTCTTTCCGCGAAGCTACGGCTGATGATATCGCCACAGCTGATGATTTGTTGGCCATTTCGTTCACTTCTGATATTGCACCTGATTCTGTCTCGTCAGCTGCTAAGCATTACATCGCTGATGATGAATATTGGGTGCAATTGCGTGAAGATGCTTTTATTCCTGGCCTTAAAGATGTGCTTCTTGGTAAGAAGGTTGGAGATAAGGTTGTTCTCAAGGCGACTTATCCAAAGGACTTTAAGGTAGAAGAGCTTAAAGGGAAGAAAGTGACGTATGATATCACTGTAAAGTCTATGCGTAAACTTGAACCCGCGGATGATGCCGCAGTGATTGCCCGCTTTCAAGTGAAATCGTTGGACGAGCTCACGGAACGGGCAATAGAAAGTCTTAAAGCGTCTAAGACCTACGAGGAAGAGCAGCGAGCTTTGAATGCGCTTTGCGAGCAGATTGACAAGTCGTTGAAGTTCGATTTGCCGGAACGTCCGCTCGACAGTCGTATCTACGATGAGCTAA
The DNA here is from genome assembly GCA_937892925.1 of uncultured Lentisphaeraceae bacterium. Classification (GTDB taxonomy): domain Bacteria; phylum Verrucomicrobiota; class Kiritimatiellia; order RFP12; family DVOR01; genus Spyradenecus. The sequence continues at coordinate 12,110 of CALBHX010000049.1, read as the reverse complement.
TGGCAGACCCAGCTAAGCCTCTTGAGACCTTTGCCAATGATGTGGAGGCGCTCAAAAAGTCAGAGGCGTATAAGCAGGCTTCTGCGCGTGCGGTTGCGGCGCTTCGCCGTAGTTATGCATTGGCCGCTTTGGCCAAGGAGCGTAACATCAAGCTTACAAATGAAGAGGTTGGGGTTGCGATCAATAGCTTGGCTAATTCTGCAGGACTTCAGCCTCAAGAGCTCACGAAACGACTCATTCGTAACGAACGGATGAGTGGGTTTCTTGCGCATACGCTTGAGACGAAAGTTCTTCGTGAATTACTTAAGGAATGTGCCGTACTCTAAACGTTTCGTCATTTGATGTAGATAATGCGCCTAGGAAGACCCTAGGCGCATTTATTATTAAAAGTAGGGACGAAGAGACTTTTCGTGTATCTTTCAAATCGGAGCATCAAATGAAAGACCATCGCTCTTCCAGAAACTTGAAGCTGTGACAAGAAGTAGAATACGCAACTAACCATATAGGAATATGGTTTTTGAAGGTGGATGCGTGTTTGGACTTTGAACGTCTTGCTTCGGTATCTTGTTGTATATGTCGCTCTCCGTACGGAACCAGTGGCTAAAAAGACAGTAACCGTAGGGATAAATTCAATGATGGTACAATGATGGTGAATAGTTGGTGTTAGAGAGTAAGATTACTGGAATAAAGCTTATTATTGACGATGTTGTCTCAAATCTAAATGGTGAGTGTGTATCCGTTTATTTTAAGTTTCGATATCATTCTCATGCTTGGTGTGTTAATGATGGAAATGTGTTACCCATTTTACTATTGAAAAGTTTTTGGTTTCCCAATCTTGGCTGAAATGCCGGACTTTGCATTTCTATCGCACCATTTATCATGAGTGTACGGTGGAGTTGTCTCTTAATAGATTTTCGTCATCTTATCCTATGTTACACTTTCTAGGATTTCATAAGGATATATGTTCGGGGATGGATGTTGGTTGTGCTATACTAAGCGAGATGGTTTTGTTTATTTTGTTTATTTTTGGTGCTGCCGAAGTTAGATGAGGCGTGTATGGCGCGAGAGAACTGGACGTCTTCGATTGGGTTTATTCTGGCTTCTGCTGGGTCGGCTATTGGGTTGGGGAATATTTGGAAGTTCCCGTATGTGGCCGGGGTGAATGGTGGTGGTTCATTTGTTTTGGTGTATGTGTTATGCGTTGTGCTTGTCGGATTGCCCGTGATGAGTGCAGAGATGCTGGTGGGACGGCATACTCGCCGAAACGTTATCAATGCCATGGGTAAGATTGAGCAGAGTTCTCCACGTTCTTTGATGCGTTATGTTCTGAGTGCGTTAGCTTTGGCAGTGGCAGCGATCTTGTTTATTCAGCAGGCATGGATACTTGCAGTGGCAGTGGTAGTTGCTGCTGCGGCATTGGCGTGGAAGGGTTTTTCTGTTCTTGGTTGGATATGTACGGGGGTGGCTTTAGCCATTCTTTCCTATTATGCGGTGGTGGGTGGTTGGATTGTGGATTATTTATGGCGGGCAATCTGTGGAAGCTTATGCTTGGCGGGTGAGACAACAGCCGAAGCGGCACGAGATTCGGGTGTCGTATTTCAGGCCTATGTAGGTAATCCGTGGCGGGTACTGATTGGATTCTGTGTGTTCATGGCGTTGACGGGGGCGGTTATTCTGGGGGGCATTCAGGCAGGCATTGAACGTGTGAGCAAGGTTTTAATGCCAGCGTTATTTGTACTGTTGGTGGTGGTGGTGGTACGCGGTGTGACCTTGCCTGGGGCATGGGCTGGAGTAGTTTTTTTGTTGAAGCCAACAGTGGTTGGCTTCACTCCGCATGTAATTCTGATGGCACTGGGGCAAGCGTTTTATTCTCTTTCGCTTGGAATGGCTATTGCGGTAACCTATGGGTCTTATCTTCATCGTGGACATAATATATTGCGGGCGGCTGGATGGGTCGGGGTGTTGGATACTGTGGCGGCCTTGTTGGGGGGATTGGCGATTTTTCCTGCGGTGTTTGCTGCAGGTTTAGATCCTTCCGCCGGCCCGGGGTTGATTTTCGGTGCATTGCCGGCTACATTTAGTGCTATGCCGTGGGGAAATTTTTGGGCAGCGTGTTTCTTCTTTATGTTATTGATTGCGGCGGTAACGAGCTCAGCTTCGCTGTTGGAGTGTGGGGCAACGGTGTTTGTGGAGCGTGTACGCCGCAGACATGGCAGGGGGTCGCGTAAAGTGGCGGTTCTGACGGGGTTTGGGCTGTGTGTGGCCATGGGATTGCTCTCCGTGTGGTCAACGGCGGATTGGGCTTGTACGCCGAATTTGAAGGCATGGGTAAAAGGCGGTTGTGGAAGTTTAGCATTGGATAGCTGGTTTGATACACTCGATAACTTTGCCTCCTATTGGGTACTTCCATTTACGGCAATGGGTATTGCGTTACTAGTGGGATGGGTGTGGACACCACGTCGTGCTGCGCAGGAATTGTTGGCCGCAGATGAGGAGGCAAAGTTGCCACGTAGATGGTTGATATTTGGGCATTATATACTTCCTGATTGGGCTCAGAGCCGGAAGGGATTCCCGTTGTTGTTGATGGTTGTTTGGGCGGTATTAATCCGGTGGGTGGCGCCAATTGCTATTGTGCTGATTTTCTTGAATTCAACGGGAATACTTTCATTTACAGGCCGATCTACATCAGCTCAATCTGCTTCGGAAACGGTTTCTGCGGAGAATCGTGAAAGATGAAATGTGTGATTTGCAGTTTTACTCTGTTTGCCGGCGTTATTCTGGGTGCAAGTTTAGATCCGAAAGCTTCGTATCAGCCAATTATTGATGCCAAACCGTTCGGTGAGTTGGCTGCGCAGGTAGGTACGAGTTCGGTTACGCAGGTGGAACAGCAAAAACAACGGGAGGAGATTGCCCGTAAGTTCCGAATGTGTGGCATTGCCGATTTGCCTGATGGGACGCGTAAGATTGCATTTCTGGATGAAACATCTGGACAGCCAGTTTCCTGCCTGTTGAGTGTTGGTGAAACACAGAATGGCTTTACGTTGCTTTCTGCCGATTACGAGCGTGAATATGCCACGTTGAAAAAAGATGGCATTATGTTAACATTGGGGCTTGGGAAAGGACTGATCGAGGTTCCAGAAGTTTCTCCTGCGGCGTCTGCTGTGGAAGGTAAAATGGAAGTAGTGTCGTCGAGGAAATCATCTGAAACGGTTCCTGGCGACAGAGGTTCTCAATCGAAAAGTGTGCGGCCCTCTTTTAGGGCACGGCTCTTGCAACGTCAGGCTCAACGGGTTGAGGCGGAACAGACCAAACGTCAGGCTTTGGAGGCAGGGGCAACAGAAAAAGCGAAGGCGTTTGCTGAACGGCGGATACAGATTGAACGAATTAAACAAGGGCTTGCTCCAACGGTTCCGATTGTTTTGACGGTTGCGGAAGATGCGGAGTTGGAGGCGGCTGGTGCATTTATTCATCGTGAAAAGAATGAGTCTGGAACTGTTGGAAAAGAAACACCTGCTGGAGTCGATCCAGTGAACGAAGCCGCTGGGGAGGCTAAATCTGCTCCGGGTGTGCAACATCAGGAGGTCGAATGAAATATCCTCAGCCAAACGTGGCGGACATTGAAGCAGAAGAGGCGCGTTTGAAGCCTCACTATGAGGTGTTTATGCGTGAGCATGGTGAGCAGCCGGATTTTTTACAGTTGCGTGAGTGGGCAACGGAGAATGTGAAGGAACGGATTATTCTTGAATGTGAAGCCGAAGCTGATGGGTGTACAGTAGAAGTATTGCTGAAGCGAATTGCTAAGACGGTTCCGGAAGTAACAATTGCGGAAGCCCGCGACTATTTTCGGGCACATCCGGAGCAGTTTGTTGCACCGGAACGGGTTCATGCTCGCCATATCGTCCTTCATCGGGAAGATTACTCGCCTGCTGATGCGGTTACCATCTTACTGAATCTCCGTAATAGATTGTTAGCTGAAGAGTTATCGTGGAAAGAAGCTGTTGCCAGATATTCATCTTGTGCAGGGAATGACGATTTGGGTGTCTTTCCGCGGGGTGTAATGGTTGAGGCTTTTGAAGAGGTAGCTTTTGATGCTCCAGAGGGAACGATTACGGATGTGGTGGAAACACCGATTGGTTGGCATTTGATTCAAGTGTTGGCACATTTCCCGGAAGAGCCCATGCTTTTTGAAGAAGCGAGGGAGTCATTGTTGAAGCGGCTGCATGAAACGCGGGAACGTGAAGCGTTGGAAGCCTTTGTGGATGCTCGAAAAGTGAATTTCCCGAAAGCATAAAGGAGGAAATAACCGATGATGCGGACAATGTTGTTGAGTGCAGCATTTGGGTTGATGGAAGTGTTGTGTATGGCTGCCCCAACGTTAAATCTATCTGGGGCCTGGCAGGTGAAGTTGGAAGATGGAACAACCGCAGCAGTAACACTGCCCGGAACATTGAGTGATGCGAAACTTGGCCCTGCTGCAGAAAAGGCGGTGTATGGTGCCTTGACTCCGCGTCATCAGTATGTTGGGCAGGCAGTTTATACCAAAACCTTTACGGTCACGCCGGACATGACGGGGGATTATGAGCTCTTTATGGAGCGTGTCATGTGGAAGAGTGAAGTAAGCCTCGATGGACAGGTATTGGGTTCATGTGATTCGTTGGCTACGCCTCATTGTTACACGCTTTCTGCTGCATTGCTAAAGCCTGGTGAGCATACGCTTACAGTGCTGATCGATAATCGGCAGATTCACCCGATTGGAGAAAAAAGCCATAGTTACGGGGATTCCATGCAGACGCGCTGGAATGGAGTAATTGGTAAAATTGAGTTGCGCCCGATGAATCCACTTCGGCGGGTACGGGTTTTTGCTCCGTTTGGAGAGACGGTACGTGTGCAGCTTCCGGTGAATATAGACCCAGGGCACGTTAAGGCCGCCGTAGCGGGGGTGAAAGCTGTCCGTCTTGCAGATGGTGTAGACAGTTTGAACTTACGGGTTCCAGGGGCTAAACCATGGAGTGAATTCGATCCACAACTCTATGTGCTTCGATTGGAGTGGCAGGGGTTGAAGCATGAGGTCCGTTTTGGGTTCCGTTCATTTGAGTGCAGGGGTAACCGTGTTTACATGAACGGAACCCCATTTTTTGTTCGTGGGAATACAGACAACTGCCACTTCCCATTGACGGGTTATCCTGCTATGGATAAAGCCACATGGCTGTGTATTTTTTCCAAGCTGAAGGCTGAGGGGGTCAATCAGATCCGTTGCCATACGTGGGCAACACCGCAGGCTGCATTTGATGCTGCGGATGAATTAGGCATACTGATTTCTCCAGAAGTCCTTTGGATTGATGGATGGATGGTGCGGGATTATGCGTATCTTAAGGGGCTTGGGCGTGGTTCGGTAGAAGTCGATACGTTCGTTCGTAATGAACTCTTCCGAATTTTAGATGCTTATGGTAATGCCCCTTCGTTTTATTCACTCAGTGTGGGGAATGAATTGGGTAGTTCGGATTTTACGTTATTGGGGCGTTGGATGAAGGAATGCAAGGAATATGATAGCCGTCATCTTTATGCAGCTTCCTCCGCTAGAAAGATATCAGTTGGGGATGATTTCATTGTAACGCATAATTATCCCGGTGTTGGTATGGTGCGTGAACGTCGTCGGGAGGGAACCGATTGGGATTATGAAGATGTTTATTCTAAAACGAAATTGCCGACCGTGGCACATGAGATTGGGCAGTGGCCGGTCTTCCCGGAGTTTGAACGAGAGTTGCCGAAATACACTGGATTGCTTCGGGCGTGGAATTTGGAGCAATTGCGCGATGCGAGTGTGGCGGCAGGTGTTTTGCGTTTTAACCACGCGTATGCCCGTGCTTCACTGAAAACGTGTCTATTGATGTATAAGGACGAAATCGAGAGCTTTCTCCGTACACCTTCGTGTGCTGGGTTACAATTGCTTGGTATTCAAGACTATTCTGGGCAGGGCGAGGCCTTAATCGGTTGGTTTGACTCTTTTTATGATCGTAAACCGGGTGCAGAAGAAATGATTCCGGTGAGTACGTATTTCGCTCCAACCGTGTGTTTGGCGCGTTTTGCTAAGTATACGTGGAAGGCAGATGAAACCCTCATTGTCAAACTTGTGATTCATAACTATGGCGCGGCGCCGCTTATAGGGGAAATCCCGTGGGCGTTCGCTGGTAAACGGGGAACTGTAAAGGTAAATGTACCCATTGGTGAAGTGCGCCAAGTTGGACAAGTTTCTATTCCTCTTGCCAACATATCAACTCCTGCCAAACATGTTTTTACCTTTGGAGACAATGCGTGGCCGTTATGGGTTTATCCTGCCAGTGTTTGTGCTGATGTACCAGATGGAATTGTTTTTACAGATAGTTTAAGTGAAGCTCGGGCGGCTATTGCTGCGGGAAAGCGCGTTCTGTTTGATGCTTCGGGCTGTGCTAACCCAAAGGCGGTGATCCCCTCGGCCTTTCGGCCGGTTTATTGGAGCACCACATGGTTCCCTGGACAACGCAACTCTACGCTTGGCATGGTAGTGCAGAACACAAGCCCGGCATTTGCCCTGTTCCCAACGGAAGATTGGCAGGATTGGCAGTGGAAACACCTTGTGAACAGTGCCAAGACATTTCATATTACAGGTGCAGATGAGGCTTTTGTTCCGTTGGCGATGCCGATTGTTGATTTTCATAAACCTGCCTTGGCGGCAATCCTTTTTGAACTACGCCTGGGACAGGCGCGAGTGTTGGTTTCCGGGATTAATCTTTCGGATTCTCGTCCTGAAACGCGTCAGTTGCGCCGCTCTCTGTTGGAGTATGTCGCTTCTGATGCATTTGATCCCAAGGGTACCATTGAGTTGCAGTCTTTTCAATCGTTGTTTTATGATGCTCGATCGGAGTTGCCTCCGCGTCCGGTTCAATATGCAAAGGCCGTTGCGTATTTCGAGTGTGCGGCATTGCTCACCCAGCAAAATCGGAACGTATCGTGGGCTAAACAACGCGATCGTGCGGAACTTTCTGCAGGTACATATACACTTACAGGAAAAGATTTGCGTACGTGGGCAGATAAAGATGGCAGGTATTGGGTAGGGGATTCTTTAACCTTAACGCTTACGGGATGTACTAATATTCGTGGACGGTTGCTTGTTCGATTCCGCGACCCGAATAAAAATGGACGTACTGCTCGTGGAACGTTTGATGGAAATCGTTCGTTTGAGATCCCTCCTCATGCAAAAGGTCCAGGTAATCCAGACGGTTCGTACTGGTTGAATCTTCCTGTTGATATGGAGGATTTTCTGGATGGCAAATTGCAGCTAAATATCGAAAAAGTAACCGGACCAAATGTAATGATTGATCGTGTCGTTTTGTTGCCAAATGTTGAAGAATAGGAATGTGAGTGGTAATCAGATTACCCCCGTTGAATTATCGACGGGGGTTTTTGTTTACTATCTCTTTAAACGTTACAAGGTTATACGTTTTTGTAGGTGGAGCAGGAAATATACGTGAAGTTTCGGTGGGTGTACATACGTTTTTGTCCTCGCCCCGACATTACCTTAAAGCCGCCCCGGTTTTCTCCTGAACTCGGGGCGACGGCTTCAGGAAGTGTCTTTCTACTTGAGGTATGTGTCATTTCACGATCCGATTTTTAAGTATAAGTTTTTTTATAAAACGCTTGTGTTCTAGATAATCTTATGATACAATATGACTCGTATTTCACGCTTGGTGGGTTACCAAAGTGGCCAACTGGGGCGGACTGTAAATCCGCTGGCTTTGCCTTCCTACGTTCGAATCGTAGACCCACCACCATCTTACTGCAAACGGTTTCCCCGGTTGCAGTTTTTTATTTTACATTACTACGGGATGTGTATTATTGTGCTCTTATGTTCCGCGCACTCATGTTTGTGTGGCAACTAGAACAATTCGATAGCGACTAGGGGTTGAACGATAGCGTTAGTCTGTTATTGTTCATCTTGGTCAGAACTTGATCTTGATATATGTTATCGATAAAAGTTGTAATGCTTTTAACGCGATGCAGTAAGAAGGAGATACTAAAAATAAATAGAATAGAAAAATCTGGGCATCATAGATATGATGCCCAGAGGGGAAGAGTAACTTGAAGAGGGTTAGTAATCACTCAATGATGGAAATTTCTGCCATAGAAGCGAACTCTTGTCCTCGTTGTTCGCTGAGTCCGATAAAACGAAGGTAACGAATATTATTTTGCGCGGTTGCAAAACGAATCGTTTGAGGGTCAGCAGAGTCTTGTAATTGCCCTTCATGGACGATCGTCCATGTTTTACGATCGGACGAAACTTCGATTCGGAAGTCTTTTATCCGTCCATTTACTCCTTCTTGCCGTCCAAGACAAACAATTCCTTTCAAAGTTCTTGGTTTCCCTAGATCAAGTGTTACACTGTGAGGATATTTTCCTAAGGTAACACCATACTGGGAGTGCCAAAGGGTCATAGGATCGCCATCGCAGACTTTTGAACCCTCAGCACCAGGTTCTTGTGAAGAACACTCTACGACCTTGAAGGTTTCTTGGGGGGGGGGCATCGTCTCATCCAACACTACCGGACGTTCGCGTGTTGGGCTGATTTCTGTGTTTTCTGATGTGTTCGGGCGGATGGCCAGATTTAGGCGATAACCTTTATCCGTACGAGGAATATCACGGTTTAACGGTCCAGGGCCACAAGAAGCGCCACCCAATCCTCGATTGACGGCTAGCACGGTGAGGATTGTTTTTTGTCCAGGTTCAGGCAATTCCGCCCAGTGCTTAGTTAGGCACAACTCTGTTGCAGTGTAGGGTAATGCCGAGAATGCAAAAGTCTCCGCATTCAGGGCTGTTACCGTGAATCCATGGCGGCCAGATTTGTCTTTAAGATTTACCCATATGGCCTCTTCTCTATTTCCCATATCATTGGGGCGTGCATATTTGACAACCATGTTACGAACACTGTCGGTATATACGCCAGGGAAAGACCCTGTTTTTCGATCTGGGTAGTTTTCAAAAGGACCTCTGGCGTTATATACAACCTGATCTAGTGCTGGAATGAGGTCAAAGGAGTAACCTAATCGGCCTAATTCAATAATACGCCCACGTGGCAGAATAACGGATTGCAGCGTGATTGTTCCGTCTGGGTAAACACGCCAAGCCGCATTAACGATAAAGTGTGTATTACGGTTGGTTACTGGAGTTGAAAGTTTGACAAATGTGGTTGCGCCGTCACCATCAAATGTACGTAATTGCTCTAATTGTCGCCCACGTACGGTAACTGAGCTGTTGAACGAAACAATGCCATTGGCATCGGTTTGTATGTTTGATATTTTTGCCTGGATAGGAACAAGTTCGCGCAATCCCTGTTGTGCCCACTCATTTCCTTTGTTCACTTCATTGGAAGAAGGGCATCTGAACGCATCTACAGTCATGGGGCGGCGCATGAGTGCCTTTCCATTTAATGTATACTGAGTGAGCAATCCCGTATCTTTACCAAATGTGGCGACAAAGTTTGTGCCGATCAGCTCAAGAGCATGATCTTTATCATGGATAGTGACTGCTGCGGTACCCTGTTTAATGACAGGTGGCAATGCCCGCTGTTGTTGAAGTGAAAATTGATCGGAAGCAACGACGGTACCTTCTTCGAGCAGTCTCTCTGCCTTTTTGAGAAGAAACTCTATACGAAGTGCATACCCATCGTATGTTCGTGGAACGTTTATTGGAAGCTCAAACGTTTTAGTCTGTTGCGGTTGGATATCTGCCACGTCAAAGTAACCGACTTGTTCCGTAGCACGACCATTTTTGTAAAGCGTCCAGCGGGCAGTTACGTAGTTCAAAGGCCGAAAATAATTTTTGTTACGAATGGTGATTTTACCACTTGTAAGTGTCGCTTTGATGTTTTGGTAAACATGGGCGACTTCGTAGTACCCAGGTTCGGGGATACGGCCGGCAAGGATTGTGCCGTTACAAACAAATTGCCCGGAGTTTGGATGATCACCCCAGTCTCCACCATAGGCCAAAATGCGTTTGCCTGAAATGGGCGAATCGTACCATAAAGCCTGATCAACCCAGTCCCAGATCGCGCCACCGAGGATTACATCGGAACTTTCAATCGCACATTGATAATCAGCGAAGTTCCCCAAGGCGTTCATCATGTTGTGGGCATATTCAGAGATATAAAATGGCTTTGTGTCTTTGGTTTGTTTGGCTTTCCACTCCACCCAGCCGACAGAAGGATATTGATTAGAACCCATATCTACAATCGCATTATTACGTTCATAGTGCGTAGGGCGTGAAATGTCTCTCGCTTTGAGTGTCCGCTCGGCAATGGCAAAGTTACGCCCAGGCCCAGCTTCATTCCCAAGTGACCAAATAACAACACAAGGTTGATTCTTGTTGCGTTCGACCATAGCCATGATACGATCTACGTGCGCATCTAACCATTCAACGGGGTGTGACAGGGATTCCTTTCCATAATAATACCCGTGAGATTCAATATTGGCTTCATCTTCCACGTAGATGCCATATTTATTGCACAAGTAATAGAAATAAGGGGCGGCCGGATAGTGGGAACACCGAACGTGATTAATGCTAGCCGCCTTCATGAGCCGAATTTCGTCTTCTACAGCTTTTTCTGAAACGGTATGTCCGGTCCAAGGGTCTGCTTCATGACGATTTACACCTTTCAGTTTAATCTTTTGCCCATTAACCCAGAAGCGTTTTTCGGCTTGACCGTTGTGTGCTGCGACTTCGACTTTTCGAAAACCGAGCTGCGACGGAACAACTTCAATCAAGGTATTTTTCTCGTCACGTAATTCCAATATCAACGTATAGAGATTAGGGCATTCTGCAGACCAAAGGAGCGGCGTATCGAAACGCAGCTTTAGTCCGGTTTTCCATGAAGTTTGTCCGGTGATATTGAAAACTTTTTCTGAGATGCCATCCCAGGGGAAATCGGCGGGTTTTACAGGCTTTACCTCATTCCCAGCGGCATCAAAAACTTTTGCAGAAAGTTTCGCTTCAGCGGGCAAATTGGCTGCACGGAGATTTTGTAATTCAACGTCAATGGTTACTTCCCACCGCCCATTCATTTTGTTCCAATCCAATGGATTCGTTTGAACAAAAAAGTCGCGGATATGTACTTGTGGTACGGCATATAACTGAACTGTGCGGAAAATTCCGGAAAGGCGTGTCATATCCTGGCATTCCAGGTAGGCACCATCGCTATATCGGTAGACCTCCACAGCTACTACATTTTCACCATGACAAAGATATGGGGTGATACGAAATGCTGCGGGATCTCGCGAATCTTTAGAAAAACCTATATACCTGCCGTTGATCCAAAGATAGAAGAATGAATCAACGCCGTCGAATTGGATGTAGACCTCTTCCTTGCGCCATGCATCTGGGATAGTAAAAGTTCTGCGATAACTGCCAACGGGATTCCGAGCTTCATAGTTTGTATAGTGTTTGGGTGGCGTAGTCATGACACGTGGCCAATCTCTTGCAAAAGGATAGGGCTGATTGGCGTATAGCGCTGTTCCCCAACCTTTACGCTGTGCCGGATCTGCCCCTATGGTTTGCCAAGACGCTGGAACAACAATTGTTTCCCATCCGGAAACGTCATAGTCTGGATTTTGAAACCCGATAGGACGAGAGGCAGGATCTTTACTCCACTTAAACTTCCACTCCGTTTTACTATCTAGACTTTGCCATCGAGAGCTAAACTGCGGCAGGATCTGTTTGGCACTGGCTTCTTCTGTGAAGCTAAATGCCCACGCGCGTGCAGGCTCTTTGTTGTAGGAAAGGTTTTGTTCCTGTTCCCATTCCAGCCCTGTTGGCGCGTCAGCCGTTCCGAATCCATGAACTGCAAAACCGGTTGTAGCCACGCAACATAACCCGATAAAGAAGCCGATTCTATTCATTGTTTTCTCCATAAAAGGGGGCTTGTGTCATTGATTGAGGATGGTAATATATCGGATTGAGGAATGCAAGGGGGCGGTTTATAATCCGACACGCGTGTATTTTGCGATATACATCGGAATAGGGGGTTACAAAGAAAAGGCTGCATCGGAAGGCATTCTCCAATCACCTCGGGGTGATAATGCGAT
>CALBHX010000048.1 GCA_937892925.1 uncultured Lentisphaeraceae bacterium | reverse complement strand
GCGCATATCGCCGCTCGAGGCGGAAAACCTCCCGAAAGAAGTCTTCTCCCATCAGCAGCGGCTCACCTCCTTGAAATGCCAGCGCGTGCGAGGGAAAGGGCAACGCCAGATACCCCCGCATCAGGCGCGTGAGTGTGGCGATGCTCATGCGGTGGATACGCTGCTCTGGGTAAAGTTCCGCTCGCCCCAAATAAAAACAGTAGGCACACCGCAGGTTGCAATCAGCGCCGGCCGGCTTGATCAGTAATGAAAAGGGTTTCATATGCATCGGTTACTATACCATACGCGGCCGTTATGCTTTTGGCCGCTGAGAGATTGTGTACAGCACGAAAGCGCACGAGCGCCCAGCACGGAGTTTGGGAGGCGCCGAGCTCTCCGTCGAATCGCCCCGACTTTACCTTGAAACCGCCCCGGGTTTACAATGAATCTGGGGCGGCTTTCCGAGGAATCCCCTTGCAAGCCGCCCACATCTGTTATCAAGCGCTTCGAGAATATCCCCTTAAAAACCTCAATTGATTCTCAACGTCATGGATAACGCCTGTTCACCCCTTTTCATGCTCAATCCTCCATCTTGCCAAAAATCCCGTCAAACCCCGCAATTCCAGCCCATTCCCCATGCTCACCGCATGTGCGCCAAATCAGAGACGTTCTGCTGCTGAGAGGTTTCAGGGTGTGGAGAGGAACGCGGTAAGCCGCTGACCGAATGGATGGCGGGCTGCGGAAGAAGGAGCGGCGGGGCGGCTACGAGAGAATGGGATCGTCTTCGGGGAGCGGCAGGTGCGCATCGGGCGTACCTTCGGGAACAGGCGTCAGGAAAAGTTCGCCGAAGTCGTCGGCCTGGCTTACGGTGAGGTGCCGCAGGCGAATAAGCTCCAAGAGCGCCACAAAGGTTACAATAATTTCGCCTTTTGGGGCTCTGGGCGGAAAGAGTGAAGAGAAGGCAGCGGTTTCTCCAGGGTGAAGCTGTTCCAGCAGGCGGCGCATTTTGTCGGGCACGGACCAGCGGTGCATCTTGAGGTGCCCAAAGGAGACGGTCTCCTCGGCGCGTTCCAATACGCGCCGAAAGGCTTGCAGCAGTTCATCGGTGCCGATATCGCCCAGTTTCTGCGCTAGGAGCCCATCGGGTTCGGTGGGGACGTGCTCAGGGGCTCCGCCGCGGGGGAAGGAAGCTGCTCGAAGCCATTCACGCACGGCGAATTGGTCGGCGGCGTCTTTGAAGCGTTTATATTCTACTAGCTGGCGTACCAGATCCAGGCGAGGATCCAGGGCGTTCTCAGTTTCCGCTTCTGTTTCAGAGCGTTCATTTTTGGGCAGGAGGGTGCGGCTTTTGATGAGCATAAGCGTGGCGGCCATCACGACAAACTCCCCTGCTACGTTGATATCTAACGCCTGCATACGCGCCAAATAGGCCATATATTGGTTGGTGATGCGTTCGATGGGAATGTTGTAAATATCCACCTCATCTTTTCGGATTAGGTGCAAAAGCAAATCCAGAGGCCCTTCAAAGGCCTCTAGATTTACCTTGTAGTCATCGAACAATGGGAGGGTTGCGTCCATGCGGCCGTCCCGGGTGGATTTTTAGTCCAGCCCAACGGCTGCGCGTGCTTTTTCCAAAGTTTTGCGCGCTTCTGCGCGGGCTTTTTGGCCGCCTGCGCGGAGGATATCCTCCACCTCGTCGAGATGAGAGGCCAAATGTTCGCGCCGCTCGCGGAAAGGCGCCAGCGTTCGCTGGTAGATTTCGAAGAGCGCCTTTTTGGCATGGCCGTAACCGTAACCGCCGCGCAGGTAGTTTTGGCGCATCTCCTCCTGTTCCTGGGCATTGGCGAAGAGCTTGTAGAGGGCAAAAACACGGCAGGCTTCCGGATCTTTCGGCTCCTCCAGGGGGGTGGAGTCGGTGGCGATGCGCATGATCTTAGCCTTTACCTCTTTGGGCGCTTCGAAGAGCCCAATGGTATTGTGGTAGCTTTTGGACATTTTCTGCCCGTCCAATCCCGGAATGACGGCTACGGTTTCGGAGATCAGCGGCTCAGGCATTCGAAAGACGTCTACGCCGAAGGCCTGATTGAACTTTGCGGCGATATCGCGCGTAACTTCCACGTGCTGCTTCTGGTCGCGCCCAACCGGTACGAGATCGCTCTGGTAGGCTAGGATATCCGCCGCCATGAGCACCGGGTAGGCAAAGAGACCATGACTGGCGGCTAATCCGCGCGCCAATTTATCTTTATAGGAATGGCACCGCTCCAGCAGCCCCATGGGCGTAACGACCGAGAGTAACCAGGTGAGTTCATGCAGTTCCGGCACGTCTGCCTGCCGGAAGAGGCAGGCCTTAGCCGGGTCAAGCCCGCACGCCAGAAAGTCCAAGGCCACATCCAAGGTGGACTGCCGGAGTGCGGCGGCATCATGCACCGTGGTCAGCGCGTGATACTGCGCCACAAAGACGAACGTCTCCCCCTTGTCCTGCAGGTCGATGATGGGCTTCATGGCCCCGAAGTAATTGCCCCAGTGCAGCTTGCCTGAGGGTTGAATGCCGGTGAGAATACGCATAAAAAACTCCGTGATAAGGCGCTAATCATAGCATAAAAACGCGCCGTTTCGCTTGCATGGGTAGAGCTGAATCTTCCTGAAAACGCCAAGCGGGCTGAGCGCGTTTGGATGTTTGGCGAGAGGAGACCCTGGCGAGCAGGGCGGTGCAGCCATTTCGCTGCCGGCCATGAGGGCGTGGCGGGAGAGTCGGGGGGAGAAGGTGCGGAGGGATGACTGTCTTTCGGCGCGGCGTGTTGTGCGTAACCTGTTCAAACAACGCCTAAAAAGTGAAAATAACGCTTTCTTTTTTGGGGTGTTTTGTGTACACTGAAAGCGGATGTATTAGGAAGTTCAAGGTTGCGCAGGCAATCGAAAGGGGCAATATGAGCGGAGGCTGGATTAAAGGTCTGCTGGCGGCGGTGTTCGCTGCCGGCGCAGTGGGAATGGGCGCGGCGGCAGAGCCGTGGGCAATGTGGACGCGGTTTTCCGGAGCGGAGGCCGAGGGCGGGCTTGCGCCGCAGGCGGCCTCCACGCAAAGCTCCATTGACGGGAGTGCTTGGCGGCTGAAGCTTGCGGGCGAAGCGCAGGCGGCGGAGGATGGGAAGGCGCTGACCACAGGCGCCACCACGGCGCCTTCGGTTGCTTTTGGTTCTTCAATCAATGTGGGGCGCGCAACGAACGGCGGCACGCCGATGACGGTGCTGCTGGCCGTCCAGGCTCCCCTCCCGGCCACGGTGGATAAACCGCTGGTGGATTTGAATAACGGGAGCGGGATCAGTATTGGTATGGCGTTGGCCGCGCTGGATGCTTCCGCGCAGACGGCCACCCTGCGGGGAACATGGGCGAATGCCGCATGGGGCACGCCGCGGGCGCAGGTGAACGCGTTGGCAGGCAGCGGCGTGGTCTATGTTGCGTTTTCTACATGCGTGGATGGAAGTACGCCTTCGGCGGTTGGCGTGGTGGATATGGCGGCCGGAACGGTGGCCTGGACGCCATTGTCGGGGCTTACGGGGGGGGGCATTAATGTGACCCAGCTGCACTTGGGTAACTTCTTTAATGCGTCTTCTGGCGGGCTGAATTACACGCTCAAGGGATTGGCGATTTACGCCGGGCGCCCGGCGGATGATGAGATGCTGAACGCGGTGCAGGAATTGGCAGCGGGTGAAGCAATCGAGAAGTCGGGCAGCGACGCTTGGCTTTTCGAGGATGTGGCCGATGTCTGGCTGCAGCCGGTTACTGTGACGGCCGCTTCGTCCCCTGCTTCGTTCACGGTCAATAACAACAAGACGGCTTACACGATTTCGGGCGAGCCCATTGGAGGCACAACCGGCCTCCTGAAACAGGGCTCCGGTCTTCTGAAGCTGACGGGCAAGAACACCTTCTCCGGCGGCGTAACCATTGAGGGCGGCACGGTGGTTGAGAGCGGCGTAACGGAAAAACAGGCCGCCCTCGGCACGGGCAAGAACGGGTCTTGGGCCAACAAGCTCACCCTGAAAAACGGCATCTTTGATTTGAATCAGACGAAGAATTATGCGAACGGCGCCGACAGCAGCACGCCAACAGGATGGCTCTCGGTGCAGACGCTGACGCTGGGCGGCCAGGCCGGCGGCGTGATGACCATCCGCAACGGTGTCTTCGGCATTGGAACAAAGGACGCGCTGGTTTATGACGCCGCAAACAATCCCGGCACGGCAACGATTGCTGCCGCATATAACTTTACCGGAACTTCCGGCACGGCTACCTATACGTTTACCATTGGCGACTCTTCTGCCACAGAGACGGAAGTGGACTTCACTGGCGGCCTGCATGTGGACAATTGGAAAGACGGCGGCGTCACAACGATTGAGAAGAAGGGCGCAGGCGCCATGCAGCTCTCTTCGCAATTCGGTTTTGCCGGGCTGAAAGTTACGGAGGGCACCGTACGCCTCAATCGCGATAATGCCTTTGTGCGCGGCACACTCACGCTCAATGGCGGCACGCTTGATCTCAACGGCACCTCGCAGGCGCTCCCCGCGGCGTTCTCCGGCACTTCGGGCACGCTCACATCGTCTTCGGCGGCTTCGCTTACGGTCTCGGCGGCCTCCACATTCAGCGGCACGGTCTCGGGCGCGGTGTCGCTCACGGCGCAGGCTCCGGTAACGCTCACAGGGGAGGTTTCAACCACCGGCAAGCTGACGGTGGTGCCCGGCGGCTCGCTGACGTTTGCCCAAATGCCGGCATCGGCCACGGTGGTGGTTGATGTGGAGGCTTACGCCATTCTTTCAGACGGCGTCTACACCGTGCTCACCATCCCCGGCGAAACGGATGAAAGCCGGATTGAGTGGAAGGGGCTGGAAAATGCCGCGCATGTTGCTAAGGCGCAGGATGCCGCCACCGGCGTGTGGACGCTCACGGTGAAGCGCACAACAGATAACTTTATCGTGATGCCGATGGGCGACTCCATCACCGAGGGGTATAACTCCAGTGAAGACGCGCCCAGTTACCGCCGCTCGCTTGCACGGATGATGGCCGCCTCCGGCATGACCCCGCGGTTCGTTGGCGCACGCCTCTTCCGCAGCTCCTACATTGAAGTGGAAGATTGCCGCTATCACTCCGGGTTCAGCGGCCAGCGGGTGCAGACGGGTAATAATGGCCGCTCCGGCTTCTTGCAGGGCGCCCCCAACTGGTTGGAACAGGCGGGTTATCCTGACGCCGTGCTGCTGATGATCGGCACCAATGACAGCGTGGACACCACCGATGAGTCGGTGGCCGCCGCCACGGCGGAGGATGTCTTCACCCACTGGAAAGCCCTGGTCAAAACGATGGCAGACCTCCGCCCGAATACGTGGTTCATCGTTTCGCCCATTACGCCGGCCCGCATCACGCGCCCAAAGATCAATGCGTACATCAAGGCCTATAACGAGCGTATTAAGAGTCTCTTCACGGCGACGACGACCACCCTCACGGTGAATGGGGAGGAAGTGCCCTGCGTGCTGGGTACACTCAATGAATCGGGTAAGGCTGCCTTCGGCGACAATGCCCGCGTGATTATGGCCAGTATGTATGATGCGCTCCCCGCCGCGGATAATAAAGGGTATTACATTGACGACCTGCACCCCAACAAGGCTGGGTATGACCGTATGGCGGCGGTCTGGTTTGAAGCCATCAAAACCATTCGCGGAGACGCGGGCGGCCTCAAGGATGAGGAAGCGATTGCGGCAGCCTATCAGACGGCGGGTGCAATGGATTCCCTGACCGTGGTCTTCAACCGGCAGCAGCGCGAGGCCGCCGCGGTGACGGTGACGGCGGGCGGGGAAACGGTGGAGGTAACGGCCACCGCGCTCTCGGATGATGGCCGCCGCGTAACGCTCACGCTGGGCTCGCCGCTCGCCGACGGAGCGGAAGTCGTCGTAGTGAAAGGTGCGGCCAAAGCCGCCTTCACCGCGCAGGGCAGGGCGGTGGCCAGCCGTGTGCCGCAGGCGCTCCGCAAGGGCTATGTGCAGGTGAAGACCTATGATGTGCCCCTACGGGCGGCCTATGCCAATGCCGCGGCGGCGCAGGCCGCCTTCACCTCCACCGCGGTGGCGGAAAAGGTGGAAGCGTTTGACCGTGTGGGGTATTACGTCACACTCGCACGCCCTGACGGTGCATTGCGCTACCTCTGGGTTTCGATGGATCGCCCCTCTGCTTATACCACGGTCGAAGCTTTAGGACTGCCCACAACGGCCTTGCGCACCAAAGTCAGCAACTTGCGCGTGGCCTCCAACATGCCCGGGATCGAGCCCGTGGAGGCCGATGGCGTGGAGGGGCTGCTTCAATTCGGCGGCGGTACGCTCAGCACAGGAGCTGCAGATTCGGCACACCCGGTTTCGCAAGGCGCGGTCTTTGATTGGAACAGCACGCTCAATACCGCCTTCGGAGGGTATGGCGCCATGCAGGTGTTCCGGCTCTATGAGGAGGGTGTGGGGCGCGCAGACAGCGGGATGCCTGCCTCCACGCTCTTCTCCTACAGCCACTGGTCGGTAACGACCGGAAGTGATAACGATGAGATCCTTTTGGGTGATCTGGCGAATCATCAGGGGTATCAGAGCTGGTATCAGACCAATTCCCTTACAGGTATTTTCACGTGCGGATTCCCCACGTTGAATACATCGGCTTACTCCGTCCGCTCGATCGAGATTTGGGTGCGCCCGGAACATGCCGGCTCGCCTGAGATCGATTTGCCCGAGGGCGCCGCGGAAGACTATTCCGAGGCGGTGAAGACCGCTGTGGCGGCCGCGGTAGCCAAGCTTCCCGGCGGGGACGTGATTTCGCGCGTGAGTTCCGTAACGGTTACCAACAGTGCAGGTAAAGCCATTACCACAGATGTGGCCGTGGCCAACGATGTGGCGGCTGTTTTCTCGGGCGTGGTCACGGCTTCGCCTGTGGCGGATGATCCGCTTCAGGCTGTCGTAACCGTGGCCTACGACTTCGGTATCCATGAACTGTCGGTGGTGGAAGGTGTGGTGTATGTGGGCTTCCGTGTGATCGGGACAGAAGCCGATGCCGCAGACTTCGCTGAAGGGGTTCGCTTTGCCCTTGTAACGCCCGAAGGTGTGGTGTTGGCCGCAGAGGATGCAGACGATGCGGCGCTGCGGTTGACGGACGTAACGCCTGCCGATGCAGAACCTGGCGTGCGCCGGTTTACCTTCCCGCTCCCGGCATCGGGGACGGTCTTCCGTGCCCGCGTTTCGCGCGACTGATGACCGCAGATTGAGACGGCAAACCGGCGGCCTGGGTTTCAGGCCGCCGGTTTTGTTTGGGAACCTCTTCGGTTATGAGGGGCGTTCTTGTGCCCCGGCGTGTTTGGCCGCACGGTTGTATTTGGCGGGGCGATCTGTGCTATGTTATGGCGAAATGGAGCGCAGTCGGCGTATAGGGATGGTGTTGCGGCGGTTCAGCGCCAGGCGCGGGTAATGAATGAAAGAAGCAGGCATGGCGGAAAAGGGTTTGATTGACCGGGAACGCCCGGAAGACGTCAAAATGGCGGAAAGGGTGGTTCGGGAGGCGTTCTGGAATGTCTATCGCCCAGGATGTGTGGAGCATTATCTGCTGCACCGGTTGCGGCCTCATGCGGACTTCGTGCCGGAGCTGAATCTGGTGATGCGGTTGGCGGGGCAGCTGGTCGGGCAGGCCTGTTGTGTCCGCTCCCAACTGCACACGGACGATGGGCGCGTGCTGCCGGTGTTGCACGTGGGGCCGATTGCCATTGTGCCGGAGAAACAGGGGCAGGGGTTAGGCTCGCAGCTGCTGCAGGCTCTGATTGCCCGTGCAGAGACGTGGGGCGCGCGGGCGCTTTTTCTGGAGGGAGCGATCGGGTTTTACGGCAAGTGCGGGTTCGAACCTGCCAGCCGTTACGGTATTCGCTATCAGGGGTTACCGGAGGGGCAGATACCTCCTTCTTTTTGTGCCGGGAGCTGGCGCCGGATTTTTTGAAGTCGGCGGCTGGGGAATATGCTCCGCCGGCGGTTTATGCGGTATCACCCCAGGAAGCAGCGGCGTTTGACGCGGGGTTCCCGCCGAAAGAAAAACGAAGCCTGCCGGGGCAATTGTTTGATGAGCAGGGGAATCCTCGTTTTTTGTGAGATACGTGGAGCGTCATGCTGTGTGCAGGCGGTTATAGGCACGCCGCGCAGGTGGTCAGCGGCTGCGCGCAGTGCTATAATAGCAGGCGTTTGGAAAGGAAAAAAACGATGAGAAAGTCTGCTTTGATGTTCATCCCTGCCTTGCTGGCTGCGTGTATTGTGTGCGCGGAAGAGGCTGTGAAGTTGCCTGCGCCTGTAAAAACGGGCGGAATGCCTCTCATGGAAGCCCTCGCCAACCGAAAGAGCAACCGCCGCACGGCCGGCGCCAAGCCAACCCTGCAGCAGCTCTCCAACCTTCTTTGGGCGGCCAATGGCGTAACACGCCCGGATGGTAAGCGGACGGCGCCCTCGGCGATGAACAAGCAGGAGATTGAGCTGGCGGTACTCACGGCGGAGGGGCTTTTTACCTATGACCCTGTAGCCAATACGCTCACGCCTACTCCCGCCTGCGTGGATTTAACTGATCAGCTGCGCGGCGCTTCGGCCTTTGTGATTTTGCATTACAACAGTGCGAACCAAACGCGCGAGAATGCGCTGGTGGATGCCGGGTTCGTTGGGCAGAATCTTTACCTCTACTGTACCTCTCAGGGGTGGCCCACTGTCTTCCTTGGCTCAATCGACCGCGGCAAACTGTCGCAGGCGCTCGGGTGTAACGAAAAGGAAGTCCTTTACGCCCAGCGGATCGGTATTCAGTAATTGCCGCCCCACTGGGGCGATGCATTTCCGTGCCCCCGCCGGGGTTTGTCGGCCATGCTCGATACAGCTTTTGAGAACGAAATGCACGGCGGCCCGGCGGATTTTCGTCTGGCGGCACCCTTTGCGCCGATGGGCGATCAGCCCGAGGCCATTGATACACTGGTGAACGCTTTTCAACAGGGCGCCCGCCGTGCGATTCTGCGCGGGGTGACCGGCAGTGGCAAAACCTTCACAATGGCCAACGTCATCGCCCGCTTCCGCCGCCCCACGCTGGTTATCTCGCACAATAAAACGCTCGCCGCCCAGCTCTATGCCGAGCTCAAAGCCTTTTTCCCCGATAACGCGGTTGAGTATTTCATCTCTTACTACGATTACTATCAGCCCGAGGCCTATCTTCCGCAGACAGACACCTATATCGAGAAAGACGCCTCCATCAACGAAGACCTGGAGCGTTTTCGCCTGGCCGCCTCCCATGCGCTTTTGGGGCGGCGCGATGTGATCATCGTGGCATCCGTTTCCTGCATCTACGGTCTGCTCTCGCCCGAAGATTACCGCGGGCTCATGATTTCCCTGCGCGTGGGGCAGGAATTTCCCCGTGAACGCCTCACGGAACAACTCACGGAGATTCAATATCAGCGAAACGATTACGAGCCGCGCCCCGGCGTTTTTCGCGTGCGCGGCGATGTGGTGGATATTTTCCCCTCCTACGCCACCGAGGGAATCCGTGTCAGCTTCTTCGGAGATGAAATCGAGTCTCTCCAGAGCTTTCACCCCACCACCGGCAAAGTCCTCGGTTCGCTTCCTTCCTGCCTGCTTTCGCCCGCCAAACAGTTCGTGATGCCAAAAAATCAGCTCCTTGACGGCGTTGGGCGTATTCGCCAGGAGCTCGCAGAACAACTGGAGGCCTTTGACCGCGCCGGGAAGCTCTTGGAGGCTCAGCGCCTCCGTCAGCGCACGGAATATGATCTGGCCATGCTTGCGGAAATGGGCTACTGCACCGGTATTGAAAACTACTCCGCTCCCCTCGCCGGTCGCGCTCCGGGTGTGCCGCCCCCCACGCTGATCGATTACTTCGGCAAGGACTTCCTCTGTATTGTTGACGAAAGCCATGTAACCCTTCCCCAAATCCGCGCCATGTACAACGGCGATCAGGCCCGCAAGCAGATCCTTGTGGACAATGGTTTCCGCCTCCCCTCTGCCAAGGACAACCGCCCGCTCACCTATGATGAGTTTGATGCGCGCGTCCCCCGTATTCTCTATACCACAGCCACGCCCGGCGAGACGGAACGCGCTGTCTCTACCGTTCAGGCTGAACAGGTCATCCGCCCCACCGGACTCCTCGACCCCGTGGTTGAAGTCCGCCCCCTTGCCGGCCAAATCGATAATCTCATCGAAGAGATCCGTGCACAGACCGCTATCGGCGGCCGAACCCTTGTGGCCGCCCTCACGAAACGTGCCTGCGAAGACCTCGCCCAATATCTCACGGACGTCGGCCTCCGATGCGAATATCTCCACTCCGACTTGGACGCTATTGCCCGCGTGGACGTTCTGGCTCGCCTTCGCCGCGGCGCCTTCGACGCCCTCATCGGCGTGAATCTTCTGCGCGAAGGGCTCGATTTGCCTGAGGTTACCTGCGTGGCCATTCTGGATGCCGATAAAGAAGGCTTTCTGCGCAGTGAAACCTCGCTTATTCAAACGGCCGGCCGCTGTGCCCGCAACGTCGAAGGCCGCGTCATCCTCTATGCCGACCGCCGAACCCCTGCCATTGAAGCCGTTCTGGCCGTAACCGCTGCCCACCGTGAGAAACAACAGGCCTACAATAAGGCACATGGCATTATTCCCCAATCTGCCCGCCGCGCCATCAATGAAGATCTTGGCGGCGAAACACCCGGCGCGCCCGGTTCTGCCCGCGCCCGTCGCGGAACAAAGGGCAAAATAGTTTCGGAGCCCCCGCTGATTACTGCCCGCCAGGTCGCCGAAGGCAGCGTCTCCCCCGAAGACCTCCAGAGCGCCCTCCGCGCCATTGAGCAGGAGATGCGCCAGGCTGCCGAAGCCCTCGAGTTCGAACGCGCCGCGCTCCTGCGCGATGAACTCCGTGCCCTGCGTAAACAGGCCGGCCTCTGAGCTGCCGTCTTTCCGCCTGCGGGGGATGCGGATGGCGGATGAGCCCCATCGGGCGCTCAGTAGAAGCCGCGCAGGCGGCGGAACCGTAAGGCTGGAAGACGTAATAAAAAGTCTTGACTTGCCCGGTGGTGTTGTGATATTGTTGGAGGACTTTCTCATGGCGGACTGTCTCCGCGGCAGGCCAACATGTGAAGGTGCAAGGGTCCCGAAACGGACGTTTGTGCCTACGTAGCTCAGTCGGTAGAGCACTTCCTTGGTAAGGAAGAGGTCGCCGGTTCGATTCCGTTCGTAGGCTCCATACAGGAAACCAAACCACCTGCTGTTCACAGGAGAAGAGAAAATGGCTAAAGAGAACTTTGAGCGCGGCGATAAAGTCCACGTCAACGTGGGCACCATCGGCCACGTCGACCACGGCAAGACCACGCTCACCGCTGCAATCACCCACGTGCAGGCGCTCAAGGGCTTGAGCGCTGAAACCAAGTACGACGAAGTCGCCAAGGCTTCCGAGTCTGCCGGCCGCCGCGATGCCAAGAAGATCGTGACGATCGCCACTGCGCACGTTGAATACTGCACGCCGACCCGCCACTATGCACACGTTGACTGCCCCGGCCACGCCGACTACGTCAAGAACATGATCACCGGCGCCGCTCAGATGGATGCGGCTATCCTCCTCGTTGCGGCGGATACCGGTGTGATGCCCCAGACCCGTGAGCACGTGCTGCTCGCCCGTCAGGTCGGCGTGCCCAAAATTATCGTTTTCCTCAATAAGATTGACCTCGTGGACGATCCGGAGCTTCTCGACCTCGTGGAGATGGAAGTGACCGAGCTTCTTGAGAAGTATGGTTACGAAGGCTCCCCCATCATCCGCGGCTGCGCCTATCCCGCAACCCAGGCTCAGAGCGCCGATGATCCTGCCTGCAAGTGCATCGACGAGCTCATGGACACCCTCGACTCCTACATTCCCGATCCGGTTCGCCTGGTGGATCAGGCCTTCCTCATGCCGATCGAAGACGTCTTCTCCATTGAAGGCCGCGGCACGGTGGTTACCGGCCGTGTCGAGCGTGGCACCATCAAGGTTGGCGAAGAAGTCGAAATCGTCGGCCTCAAGCCCACGCAGAAGACCACGGTTACCGGCGTTGAAATGTTCCGTAAGCTCCTCGATCAGGGCCAGGCGGGCGACAACATTGGCTGCTTGCTCCGCGGCACCAAGAAGGAAGATGTCGAGCGCGGCATGGTTCTCGCCAAGCCCGGCTCCATCACCCCTCACACCGAATTCACCGGCAACGTCTACGTCCTCACCAAGGAAGAAGGCGGCCGCCATACGCCGTTCTTCAAGGGCTATCGTCCCCAGTTCTACATCCGCACCACGGACGTTACCGGCGACATCACCCTTCCTGAGGGCACCGAAATGGTTATGCCTGGCGATAATATCAACATCACGGTGAAGTTGATCGCCCCTGTCGCTCTGGAAGAGAAGATGCGTTTCGCCATCCGCGAAGGCGGTAAGACCGTCGGCGCCGGCACGGTTGACAAGATCATCAAGTAACACCTTCCTGTGAACAGCCTTGCCCCGGGGTGGAAACCCCGCCCCGGGGTTGCTTTCAGGATAACAGGAAGAAAAGGAGGCGATCATGCCCCGTGAACTCGCAATTTTGGCCTGCACTGAGTGCAAGCGCCGTAACTATACAACCACGCGGAACAAGAAGACGCAGACAGAGCGCGTTGAGCTCATGAAGTTCTGCCCCTTCGAAAAGAAGCGTACGCTTCACCGCGAATCCAAGTAACGCGGTTCGCCGCATCCCATTTGCCATAGGGTGGTAGTTCAATGGCAGAGCAGCAGTCTCCAAAACTGCCTATGGGGGTTCGACTCCCTCCCACCCTGCCATAAATCAGCCGGACAGTACGCATCATGATTCAGAAAATCAGACAATTTATTGCGGACGTCGTGCTCGAGGGGAAGCGAATCACGTGGCCCGCACGCCGTGAGTTAGTCGATTCCACCCTCGTGGTGATCGTGTTCATTGTCTTGATGGCGCTTGTCATCATGGTGTGCGATGAGGCGATCCGGCGCGTGCTCACTTGGATTCTTGGTGGGCATCAAGCCTAACATTAAAGGACGCGCACAATGGCGGACATGCAGAAGCAGTGGTATGTGATCCAGACGCTTACGGGTCAGGAGCAGAAGGCGCAGCGTCAGATCGTCGCGCAGGCTCGCTCGGCCGGCATGTGCGATTTCTTTGATATTCCCGTCGAGGCTAAGAAGGGCGAAGTGCTCAATGATTTCAATGTGGTGGTTCCCACAGAGCGCGTTGCCGAAATCAAAGACGGGAAAAAGCGCGTGGTTACGCGCAAGCTGTGCCCTGGCTACGTTGTCATTCGCATGGCACTTTACGCCGATGAGGCTCATCGGCAAATTCACCAAGAGCTTTGGCAGTTCATTCAGTCCATTCCCGGGGTGATCGGGTTCCTTGGCGGCACCAGCACCAAGCCCCGCCCGATCACCGAGCAGGAAGCCGACAATCTTCTGCGC
>CALBHX010000047.1 GCA_937892925.1 uncultured Lentisphaeraceae bacterium | reverse complement strand
CGGGCGGCGGGTCGAAAGAGACCCGCCGCTTTCTTTTATTGTCCTGGAACGGAGCGTTTTCGGTTACAGACAGGGGAAGGGGAGAGGGGCGGTTGTGCTTTTAGGAGCAGTAACAGGGTTGAATAGGATCAGGAGCGGGGAAAGGGGGACGACGGGTTGCGTATAGAGGCGGTGGCTTTTGGGTGATGAGCATATGGGTTGGTTGGAGAAAATAGTCTTCGGCGGTGGAGTGAGAGGATGAAAAGGTAGGCGATCCTGTTGGAGCCTTCTCCTCGCGTTGCGGCGGAGTGGATTCGAGGCTTGTTCGTGTATTGTGGAGAGATTAGAGGGTGCTATAGATAATAGAATGTATGGGAACGGATAGACAGAATCATATGAAGCGGCGTTTTGGAAAGTGATGCTGACAGAGGTTGGGTGAGATGATTGGCGGCGGGGCGTGTGCTGTTTTCTGTATGCAGGGGGTAAAACGCTTGGTTGTTGGTTGCATTTTTTTGGGGGGTGCGTTACGCTATGGTCTGTTTAGATCGAAGGAGCTAATTATGCAACGGTTACGATATCTCATCTCGGCGGTGTACGCTGCGGTGTGCGCTGCCTGCGGGTTTGCGGCAGTAGAGGCGCGGTATGTCTCGGTGGATATTCCGAAAGACCAGGCTACGCTTTCGTTGGCGGAAGTGCAGGTGTTTACGGCGGATGGTACGAATGTGGCGCTTAAGGGGAAAGCATCGCAGACGGATACGGCGCATGGCGGGGATGCGAGGCGTGCTATTGATGGAAACATCTCAGATCGGTGGGCCAGCAATACCATCACGCATACGTCAGAAAATGTCCGTAATCCGGCGTGGGAGTTGGATTTGGGGAAGTGCGTTCCGATTGAAAAGATTGTGATTTGGAACCGCGGCGAAGTGTATGGTGCACGGTTGGACGGTTTTCGCGTGACGCTTTCGGATGCATCGCGCAAGATTGTTTGGGAAGATTCGCGTCTGAAGGCCGAGCGGGCGAACTACTTCGTTCCCGAGGCGGGGAAGGGAGCACGTGTAGGGCAATATCAGGAGACGCTGGGTGAGCGTGCCAAGCGTGAGCGTGTGGCGGCGTTGATGAAAACAATCAATGTAAATGCGCTGCGCGATGGATTAAAGGCGTATGCTGCAAAATATCCTGAGAATTATGCCAATGCTGCTGAGATTTCTGCTGGAATTGATGCGTTGCAGAAGGCCATGGAGTCGGGCAAGGCGGATATGGCTGCGCTTTATAAGGATTATCGGGAGCTCCAGAAGAAAGTTCTACTGCAGCACCCGGCGGTGGATTTTAAGGAAATCATCTTCCTTTCACGTGAAAAGGGGAGCAAGCAGGGACTTTTCACAAACTGGGCCGGTAATACCGGCTGGGTGGGCAACAACAATGCTTCGTTGCGTGGGTATAAGGGCAAGTTGCTTCGTGGGCCGCTCAATCAGGAGGATGCGCCTAACGGGCCAACGGTGCTGCGCACGTCTTCTGCGTATATGGGTGAGTTGTGCCTGGATTGGGATGCCAAAAAGCTGTTGATGTCGTCCGGTGATGAAAAAGAAGGCCCTTGGGGGCTTTATGAAGTGAATGTGGATGGGTCGGATTGGCATTTGGCCTATCAGGACAGCAGTAATGGGGTGGACTTCTACGATGCGTGCTACCTCCCTGACGGGCGTATTGTATCCTCAGCTACGCTGGGTTATCAGGGTGTGCCGTGCGTGGGCGGAAAGGACTTTGTGGCGAACTTGGCGTTGATTTCTGCTGACCGCAAGAGTGTCCGCCGCTTGACGTTTGACCAGGACGGCAACTGGAACCCGGAGGTTTATCCCAATGGCCGAGTGGTCTTTCTCCGGTGGGAATACACG
>CALBHX010000046.1 GCA_937892925.1 uncultured Lentisphaeraceae bacterium | reverse complement strand
ATGGCGGTTACGTGTGGTTTCGGAGAGATTTCTCCAATGCGGTTGTCTCAGACGTTGGCGGAAACTGGGGAGTGGTTGGTGGCGGTGGAAGCTGCCGCTATCGCCAAATTACCTGAGAATGCCGATGCGCTGCGTACACGAGCCGTTTTCCCTGTTTCGCCGGAACAGCTTGTTGCTTTTGAATGGCGTACCCCGGGGAAACCGTTTGCACGTGCGCAACGAATGCCAAACGGTAATTGGAATATAACGCGGCCGATACCCTTTGAAAAGCAGGCGGAGCAAGTTGCTGCCGCATTAAAAACGCTTACCGATCCGGCGAGTATTGTACGATATGTTTTTCCGATCGCGGCAGAAGGGGATGGTGTGGTGGCGGAAGGTTTTTCGACAGCGATGTTGGCAAGATATGGATTGGATGAAGAAAGTGCCACGCGAGTTTCTGCATTTATACAAGGACTTGGGGAACCGTTAGTGATTCGAATTGGTCAAGTTGATCCGACAAGCAAGGGGAACAGGTTTTGTCTATTGGAAGGGGCACAGTCGGTGGTTTCTGTGCCGGAGGCTTTCGTCGCAGTATTTGGAGAACGCGGCGTGTTTACTACAGACTTCCGCCAATTGCCCATTTTCGGGGATGTGGCGGCGCTTCGTCGAGTGGATGTTCGTCGGGTAGGCGATGCATCCGCGCTGGTACTGGAAATGCGCCGCCACAGGTGGAGCTTAACCAGTCCGGTTGAACTTCCCGCTGATGCTCA
Source organism: uncultured Lentisphaeraceae bacterium (assembly GCA_937892925.1). Lineage (GTDB taxonomy): Bacteria > Verrucomicrobiota > Kiritimatiellia > RFP12 > DVOR01 > Spyradenecus. Next base: position 5,597 of record CALBHX010000046.1, on the reverse strand, counting down.
GCTTGCCAAGGCTGCAGTGGAGACCTTATGCACCATGGTGGGGGATTGGGTGGCCGCGGAAGTGCCTCAAAATGCTACGCCTATTTATGATTTTGCTCTGACGCCTGAGGGGACAGAACAGACAATAAAATTCCGAGTCTTTGAGCTCCCAGAAAGTGATCGGCTGGGGATTTTTCGACAAGATGTGGGGCGGTTTTACCATGTGGCGCGAACGGCGATTCCAACAGCGTTGATGTCCAAGGACGCCGCATGGGCAATGGTTGATAAAACAATTCTCTCGCTTCCTGCTGCACGAGTCAGGCGGATGGTTGTTAGGTATCGTGATGGAGAAGAGATCGCCATTACGCGCCAGTCGCCTGATGGGGTGTGGGTTGTGGAGTATCCAGTGGGGCTGTATGTGAATGAGACGACGGTTGAAATGTGGTTGACGGCGTTTGCGGAGTTGCGTGCCGATCAGGTGCTGCGCGAGCTGCCGACGGCGTTTGGCGTGCTGCATGCTTATGGGATTGATACTCCGTATGCGCGGATAACGTTGGATTTGGCCGGAGTGGAGGATGGATTGCGGCGTGTGTTGTTATTGGGTACGCCGGACTTAGAGACAGGAGAAGCTCCGGTGTTGGTGCAGGGGCGGCCAGTGCTTTACAGAATATCCCGTGAGCTGACGCAGCTGTTGGTGCGACCTTTGGCAGAGAAAGAGGGAACGAACGAATGAGCTTGGTTAATCGTGTGCCGTTGGATGCGTTTGGAGAGGCGGTATTCTTGACGGATGCAGAATTTCATGTGATAGCCTGTAATCCGCAGGCAGTAACCTTACTCAGAGCCGGAACGGAACAGGCGATTCAGGGGCGATTAGCCACGGATATGCTTACGGATCATGACTTGTCTGGAGAGTACCCAACTTACCTTTCGGAACGATTGACGGCAGTACCTTTTGTGGTTGTGGAGTGCCGAGTGACCCGTGATGATGGAACGCGATTCTTTGCCGAAGCTTCCGCTCATCGGATTAATGACAAAACGGTTTTGTTTACGGTTCGGGATATAACGGTTAAAACCGAAAGCCTGCATCGGCTGGAAGAAGCCAATGAGCGGCTTCGGGCGGCGGATCGTGACCGAATGGAGTTTGTTTCTAACGTGTCACATGAATTGCGTACACCGTTGACGTCTATGTCGTATGCGTTGACAAATATGCGGAGAGGTTTATGCGGGGCGCTCCCGGAAAAGGCCATTAGCTATATTGAGCGGTTGCAAATGGACGTGAAGCGTCTAATGACAACTGTAAACGATATTTTGGATTTGCGTCAGATTGAGAATGGTACACTGGTGCTTCATAAAACCTGTGTGCCGCTGCGTCGGTTGCTTCAGGAAGTGGCCGATGCGGTGATGATTCAGGCAGAAGCTAAACACCAGACGCTTGTTGTGGAGCCTGCGCTTCGAGAAGTGTATGCCGAGGCCGATAAACATAAAGTTGAGCGTGTGTTTTTCAACATCCTTTCCAATGCGGTTAAGTATACACCCGATGGGGGGGTAATACATGCCGCTGTCCGCAGTACGCAGGGACAGGCCGTGATTGAAGTTGATGACAATGGGATCGGTATCCCGCCAGAAGCTTTGCCGCGTATTTCCCAGCGATATTTTCGTGTTGGAGATCAAGTCTCAGGAACAGGGCTAGGGCTTTCAATTGTGAGAGAAATTGTTGAGCTCCACGGGGGTACGTTTAACGTGCTTTCTCCGGTTCCCGGCACGGCGTGTGGAACGCGGGTCTCCGTATCATTTCCTGTTTGTGCTGGACCCCTTTCCATTCTTGTCTCAGGAGATGAGGCGTTTATTCATCATCTTTCCGCTGATGAAATGGCGTGCGGACATAGTGTTTCGGTGGATCGGAGAGCCATTGATCTGGTGGAAGAATGTGCTGCGTTGCACCCTGCTCGGTTTTTGCTCGATGGGGCGCTTCCTGAATCCTGTTTGAGTGATTGGGTATGTCAAATCCGTGGGGATACTCGTTTGGCGCGATTGCCGATTGTGATTTTTTCCTCAGAGATGGAACCTGCTCGGCGTGAGGCATATGCACGAATGCAGGTGGAGGTTCGTCCTCGCCCGATTTAAAATGTGAGGATGTGGGCTTTCTTGGATTGAGTAAGACTCCCTTTAGGTGTGACATGGCCACCCGTTTTTGTTCTAAGCCGAGTTTGATGTAAAGCCGGAGTGGTTTTACTCTGCCATCACGGGGATGTTGAAGTACGTCTGGGCGACGTTGCGTGGGGTGCGTCTTCGCGAAAATGTATTGAATCGTGGAGCGTTTGGAGGATGAACCCTGGGTACTGGGGAAGGGGTGCGTTGTTTGTTTGGCAGAGGGGAGGTAAAGGTAAAAGGGTTTGTTTGTGGTGGTAAAAGTGTGTTATAGTGCTCTGCCGTAGCTGAATAAGATAGCTGTTTCAAGCCAAGGAGTGAGTATGAGACAATGGTTGCTAGGCGTGTTGGCGTTATCTGCCGCCAGCCTTTTTGCGGTTACCCCGGGGAAAGTGCTGAAAATGATCCCGCAGAGTGGGGTGTCTAAAAGTTTTGACTTGATTACTGAAAAGGGTATTACCTTCCGCGTACAGTTCTATACGCCGCAGGTTTTTCGGATCTTGGCTGCGCCTCAACAGCTGAAGCCGCAGCTTGATCGTGCCGGGCGTCCACTTAAGGACAAGGAAGGCAAGGAGCTGACGTATATTTCGGCAGACTTCTCAGATCCCAAAAATAATCCGCAGAAAGCACAAATTCTGGTAGGCGTGCCGGAAGATAAGACGCAGGTGGTTTTTGTTGATGATCGGGCAGCCGACGTGCTGCATTTCGCTACATCGGTACTTAGGCTTACGGTGAATAAGGTTGACTGTACATTCTCACTGGCGTATGTTGATGGTGAGCCGATTTGGACTGAAGCGGCTCCTTTGGATATGGATGCAAAGGCTGGTACAACGCAAACGTTGAAGACCGATTCTAATGAATATTTTTATGGTGGTGGTCAGCAAAACGGCTATTTCTCCCATAAAGGGCGCAAAATTGCGATTCGTGCCGATGGTAACTGGGGCGAGGGTGGCCATCCTAACCCTGCACCTTGGTATATGACAAACACGGGGTATGGTGTGTTGCGGCATACCTTTGCCACGGGAGAATACGACTTCTCCGGTGCGGATGTAATCAAGACAACGCATGCTGAAAACCGCTTTGACGCCTTTTATTTCGTAGGCGGAGACTTTGGCGGCACACTTAACCTCTATACGCAGTTTACCGGGCGCCCCAATCTTCTGCCGATCTGGGGGTTACAGTTGGGTGATGCAGATGCGTATATCACGCGTGATAAAACGACTAAAGACCCTGCACAGAATGAGGATGGCTCTTTTAAGGAAGTTACGCCAGTTGATGCCGTCAAGGTGGCTAAGGCCTATCGTGAGAATAATATGCCCGGCGGTTGGTTGCTTGTAAATGATGGTTATGGGTGCGGGCACATGCAGCTTGGCTATACGGTGGACGCACTTGCTGGGCTGGGGTTCCATACGGGTTTGTGGACTGAGGGTGCGTTGGATCGCATCAAATGGGAAGTGGGAACTGCAGGAAGCCGAGTTCAGAAAATTGATGTGGCGTGGTCGGGCGCCGCATATCAGCATGCATTGGAGTGCAACAAAGTGGCCGCCGAGGGGATTGAACACAATGCTAACGCTCGAGCCTTTGTCTGGACGGTTCAAGGATGGGCAGGAACGCAGCGTTATGGCATTTGTTGGACGGGCGATCAGTCTGGCTCGTGGGATCTGATTCGTTATCACATTCCTACGCTCACCGGGTCTTCCATGAGTGGTCAGGCCTATGCCACGACAGATGTGGATGGTATTTTTGGCGGTAGCAACGAGACGTTTCTGCGTGATTTGCAGTGGAAGTGTTGGACGACAGCCATCTATGTGATGAATGGTTGGAGTCACATGAACAAGAGCCCTTGGAGCTATCCTGAACCCTACAAGCGTTTGAATAGAGCGGCGTTGCTTCGGAAAAACCGGTTGGTACCTTATGTTTATAGTTATATGGCTGAGGCGGCTGAAACCGGTGCGCCGATCGTTCGTCCATTGGTCTACAATTATCCAGACGATCGGGTCCTCTGGGGGGAAGAAACCAAGTATCAGTTCATGCTGGGAGACGACTTCCTGGTTGCGCCGGTGTATACTTCTATGAAGCTCAATAAGGGCTGGAAGAAAAATGTCTACCTTCCGAAAGGATTCTGGATTGATTATCGTGATGGGCGGCGTATACATGGCCCAGTGCTTTTGCCCGCCGTACCCGTTACGTTGGAAGATATTCCGGTTTTTGTTCGTGCTGGTGCAATTGTGCCGATGTATCCCGAGATGTTGGTATTGGGAGATAAGCCCTATGATCCGTTGACGCTCGATTTGTATCCGGATCCGGAAGGGGCGACGTCATCATTTACGCTTTATGAAGACGATGGGTCTACACAGGATTACCGCAGCGGGGATTTTGCTCGTCAGAAAATCGAGATGAAAACGGTACAGAAGTCATCGGATCGCTCCGGCTATATTCACATTCGTTTAGGCGCGGCTGAGGGCGTATATGCCGAAATGCCGGAAATGCGCGCTTATGAACTGCAAATCCATACGCGAGCCAGGCCGCGATCAGTGGTTTTTCTTAATGTCGACAATACCATTGGCCAGGAGATCCTTCCGCTTTCGGGTGAAAAGGCAGCAGAGGCGTATGCCAACAGCCGTCAATGCTGGACGTATGATCCACAGGAGAAGTTCGGCATGCTGCGCGTGAAAATCGCTCGGCGCTCTGTGCGTGAAGCGACTTCCATCCTCGTGATGACGGAACCTTTTGGCTCGGTTTCGGATACGCCGCCATATCCGGTGCCGGAAATAAGCGATGAAATTGACAAGAGCGACTTCGTGGTAAAAGTCAATTCCTGGGCGAATGACTGCCCAGCCAATCAGGCTTTTGATGGCACGGAAGAGACGATGTGGCATTCTTATTGGCAAAAGGATGGGAAACGTCCGACAGCTTTCCCCTATGTCATGGATGTGGATATGGGCGGGCTTTACGCAATTAATGCCATCTCCTATTTGCCGCGGGCTAATTTGGGTAATGGTGTCATTAAGGGCTACAAGGTTGAAGCGGCTCGATTCCCCGGTAAATATACCGTTGTTGCGGAAGGAGAATTCGCTCCGTTTAAGACGTGTGAGGCGCGTGCTGTGCCTTTCCCAACCACGTGGGCGCGTTACCTGCGTATCACCTTCACGTCTGCGCAAAATGGACAAAACTTCGGTTCTGCTGCGGAAATTGATGTTAAGCAGGATCTGAACGCCAAGCCGCTTGCAGATGAAACGTTGCCCATCGGGAAGCAGAAGCTTTCGGTTGATGGCACGGATTATCCATATTGTCGGCAGGATCGTGTGGGTACGGAATGGGTCTTCGACTTAGACGGCACCTGGGAGCGGCTCAAGGGGCATGCAGGCATGGCTACCGGGAACGAAAATGTGGGTACGGTGACCTTCCGAATCTTTGCCGATGAAAAGGAAGTTTTCTCGCGTGTGGGGATGAAGGCTAATGACGTGAAA
>CALBHX010000045.1 GCA_937892925.1 uncultured Lentisphaeraceae bacterium | reverse complement strand
CTCCGAAGAAGCGCCCGCCTTGTTCTCAGCCCGCCCCAGCCCCGCATTCCAACCCGGCACAATGGCATTTTTTTGTGTGTATTACGGTATATACATACCGCATACAGACGGGCTGGTGGGTTGAGAGCTGGAAGATATTTTGATATGCTTAGAGTATACAGAGAGGATGTTTATGAACATGAAAGTTTGGGTATTTGCTATATGCTTGATTTGGGTTGGGGTATTATTTGCTGCACCGGAATGGGAAGATGAAACAATTTTCCAGCGAAATCGGGAGCCGGCACGTGCAGCTTTATTCCCAACGGCATCGGGTTCAACATTTTCACTGAATGGAACGTGGCGATTTCATTATGTACCGCGGCCGGAGGAACGCCCGATCGAATTTTGGAAGCCAGCGTTTGATGTTTCGGCATGGAAAACCATCGAAGTGCCTCTAAGTTGGCAAATTGCAGGTTACGGTACGCCTATCTATTCGAATGAAGAGTATCCGTTTCGTGTGGATCCTCCACGTGTTACTTCTGAGCCTCCAAAGAATTGGACGGCGTACAAAGAGCGGAATGCGGTGGGAAGTTACCGCCGAACATTCACGCTGCCGGACGGGTTTTCAAAGGGACGTGTCTATTTGCGATTTGACGGAGTGGAATCGGCCTACTATGTGTGGCTGAATGGTATATTCATTGGATATAGCGAAGATTCTTTCACGGCCGGGGAATATGATGTGACGGCGGCTCTTCGGCCTGGAGAGAATGTTCTGGCTGTAGAGGTTTATCGCTGGAGTGACGGAAGTTATCTTGAAGATCAGGATTTTTGGCGATTGGCGGGCATTTTCCGAGATGTTACGCTGTGGACGGCACCGGAACTCCAGATTCGTGATGTTTGGGTGCGTGCGGGATTGGCGGATGACTATGTAACGGGGACTGTGTCGGGTGATGTTTGGGTGCGTAATGCAGGCGTGACGTCAGTGCATTCAGGGCAAGTTACGGTAACGGTGGGATCGATCTATTCGGAAACCATGACGGTGCCAGAATTGGCGGCTGGAACGGAAGTTCGGGTGACTTTGCCTGAACGGAAGGTGCCGAATGTTCTGCGGTGGTCAGCAGAAACGCCGTATTTGTACGATGTAGCGGTGCGGCTTTCTAATGGTGATGGCCGGGCTTTCAAAACCGGATTCCGCCGAATTGAAGTCGGTAAGCAGGGAGAATTACTGGTCAATGGTGTACGGACAATCCTGAAGGGCGCCAATCGTCATGAAATGGATCCGGATCGTGGACGTGCGGTGTCTCGTGAACGAATGGAGGAAGATGCCCGGTTGTTGAAAGAGGGGAATTTCAATGCTGTGCGTACGTCGCACTATCCTAATCATCCATACTGGTATGAGTTATGCGATCGGTTGGGATTATATGTGATGGATGAGGCAAATATCGAAGCTCATCAGATTCGCGGTACGCGGTATTGTCTGAATAACGTACTCTCATGGCATGAGGCGTATGCATTTAGGGTACGCAATATGTTCGAACGAGACAAAAACCATGCATCTATCATTATGTGGTCGTTAGGAAATGAGACCGGAGCCGGAAAGAATTTGGCTGATCAAGGGGATTGGCTGAAGCGTCAGGATCCGGATCGGTTGGTTCACTACTGTGATTTCCCGGAAAACTCTCCGCATAATGATATGGACAGTGCAATGTATCGTTCTCATGACAGTTTGCAAGGGTACGCAAAACGGAACACGCATCGGCCTTTCTTACATGTGGAGTATGCGCATTCCATGGGAAATGCATGTGGGAATTTTGATGAATACATAGCAATCTATGAGCGGAATCCGCGTATGATTGGCGGGTTTATATGGGACTTCGTTGATCAGGGTTTGCGTGCGCGGAAGGATGAGGTGTCTGGTTTGTTCAGAGTAGAGCCGAAAACGGGCGATACTTTGGCGTTTGGCGGCCTGTTTGGGGATGTGCCTAACTTTGGTAGTTTTTGTGATAATGGTGTGGTGACAGCCGATCGTTTGCCGAAAGGGCAGTTTTGGGAGATTAAGCATGCTCAGCAATATTTTGGGTTTTCCTGGAATGCACAGAAACAGATGCTAACGATTACTAGCAAGTATTTTCATAAAACAGCCGAGGGGTACGCCCTATATAATGCCCAAGGGCAAAAAATGAGCGCAATCCCTGCGCTGAAGCCGGGAGAACAGGTGACTTTACCGGTTGTGATCACGCGAAAAGAGGCGGATTTCCCTGTCTTTATTGGCACTGTTGATCCGGATCCCAAGCGGCTATTTGAAACAGTTGAAGCATGGTTCGCTATTCCCGGAGAGGTTTCAATTCAACCACCAAAATACAAGGATGTCGCAGAATTGCCGGCGGTGAAGATGCGTGTAAGGGAACGGGCAGATGGAGCGTTGGAAGTAACCTCTTCGGATTCTAGTGAGACGCGTTCGGTGTTTCGGAATGGGGTGGTAGCGGAAATTCGATGCAACGGGAAGGATATCCTTGTAGAGCCACCTCGCTTTACGCTTTATCGTGCGCCGATTAACAATGATCGCTGGATTCGCGGATCGGTAACGTGGCGTTCGTTGCTGGAGCAGGGAAACCGATGTGAGTCCATGACGTGGCGTAAGATTGAAGGAAAGCAGGAGGCTATTCAGGTAATTTCTAAAATGGTTACGCAGGGGGGGGCGGTGCCCTATCGTTACACGTTGGTGTGGACGGTGTTTATGAATACGATCACATGTGAAGGCGTGTTTTATCCGCAATCGGCGGAGGAGGTGATTCCGCGCCTCGGATTTGAGTTGGCTGTCGGGAAAGAGTTGTCCAAAGTGAAGTATGCAGCACTCGGACCAACAGAGAACTATCCCGATAGAAAATCCGCCATGTGGCATGGTCGATTCGAAGCCGAAGTGAAAGATTTTTATGTGCCGTATTCGGAAACTCAAGAGTATGGTAACCGCGAGGAGGCTCATTGGTTACGCCTAGAGGATGGTACGAACGCGATTTCTTTCTTCCCTGCAATGTTCGGACAGACGTTCGCTTTCTCTGTGAATCAATGGGACGCTGTTACCCTACATAAAGCACGGGTGCCTTCGCAATTACCACCGTGGGAGAAAACCTGGATTCATTTGGATTATGCGCAGACGGGGCTTGGGAATGGTTCATGCGGGCCGCGCCCGTGGATGCAATATCAGGTATTTAATCGCCCATTTATGTTTGGATTCGCTATGCGTTTTGGTTCACGCCCTTATCGCTCACGCTTATTCAAGGAAACGGCAGGGCTGGCGCAAATTACCCGCGATTCCAAAAATCTGGTAAGGGTAGAGCCCTATCGATCGGGAGCCACGGTGATGGTATCGGTGAATGGTGCTCCCGCTAAGCGTTACGAAGCGCCTTTCTTGTTGGAGAGCGGTACCGTTTCTGCACAAGTTCTCCCAGAAGTAGGGCAACTTCCAATGCCTGCAACAGAGCGGACGTTTGTAAAAGAAGTTGTGCGAACGGCATGGAAGGTGTTGAATGTTTCTTCGGAAGAGCCAGGGGAAGGCAATGTAGCGCATATCTTTGATGGTAATCCTAAAACCTATTGGCATACGGATTGGCGTAATATTCGACCTGGTTATCCGCATACCTTTACACTTGATTTAGGCGAGATGCAGGAACTTGTCGGGTTGAAGGCTTTGCCGCGTACAGATGAGTTGAACGGCCTGATCGGTGCGTGTCGGGTTGAATTAAGTTGTGATGGAAAGACATGGAAGACGGTGTTTGATGGAGATACCGGTTGGAAACCACAATCCCGTGTATGGCGAACGTTTGAGTTCGCCGCCACCCCGGCACGTTATGTTCGCTTTACAGCCACTCGACCTGCCGTTAAGGGTCATATTTGGGCGACTCTCAGTGAGTTGTCTATAATTTCTAAGTGAAAAAGGATATGAGTGTTTTGTAAATGCTTTCAATGTAGGTAGGGTGCGCATCTTGGCTGCTATGAATCCGATAACATATTGTATGAATGTTCATCCAGGAGAAACACTGGAGTCGGTATTTGATGCATTGAAAACGGTTACGCTGCCACTACGCGATGCGCTACTTGGGGCAGAACGGGAATTTGCGATAGGGCTTCGGCTCGGACATTTGGCAGCAGAGGCATTACGATCCCCTGGGCAGTTTCGCCGTTTATCTAGTTTTCTGGCGCGAAATCGACTGTCGGTGATTGGTATCAATGGGTTCCCCTATGGTGCATTTCATGATGAGATGGTGAAGACTGCAGTGTATGAGCCGGATTGGACTGCCAGGGAACGGATACAATACACGTGTAACCTGTTTTATGCATTGACGCATTTTCCGTTATCTCGGATGGGAGAACATTGCGCCAGTGTAACAACCATGCCGTTGGCTTATGATAGGGGGCAAGGATTTGTGCCAGGTATGTTTCAAAACCTTTGTGAGATGGCGCTTTTTCTTCGGAAATTGGAGGGATTTACCGGGCATAGATTGTGTCTGGCTCTTGAGCCGGAACCAGATTGTCTATTGGAATCTACACGTACAACGATCGATTTTTTTGAAGAGTTATGGCAGTACCCAGAATGGAATCCGGCATATCGGGATTATATTGGTCTGTGTTTTGACACATGTCACTTTGCGCTTGGGTATGAAGATCCACAGAACGCGTTGAGGGAAATTGTCTCAGCCAATATTCCAGTAGAACGGATTCAGGTTTCGGCAGCTTTGGAGGTTGAACCCGGAATTTCCGTGGACGATTTGTTGCCTTTTCTTGATTCAGTTTATCTACATCAGACGCGTCGATTAGAGCCAAATGGAGTGTTGTGCAGTTTCCCGGATTTGACAACCGAAGTAATTCACGAGTTGCTAAACAGCTCTGCGCGAATTCATTATCATGTACCGTTGGCTTGGGCTGGGGAAGGGCACTTACGGAGTACACGGCAGACGTTAACGCCAGGATTTTGGCGTTATGTTCGTGCCGGAGGATGGCCAGTTGAAGTTGAAACGTATGCGTTTTCTGTTTATCCTTCTTCGCTTAGAACGTGCACGCTTTCCGAGGCTTTGTTTGCGGACATTCGTTGGGTACAGGAGCAACTGAGTAGAGTGTGAGAAACGGGTTGTGTCAAGAAGTTCTATTTGGAGAACCATACTAGAGGATTGAAGTCTTCTTTTTTATGGATGGGTTGGGGGAGTGTTCGTTGTATCGTGATGGGCACTAACTTAACGTGGTTTGGTGGACGAACTGCCACGTATATGTTTATGATAAGATCGAGCGTGTTATTCGCGGTGGGGGCTTAATTATGCTATACTCCGGGCGTTTTGCTTATCTTGCAAGGGTCATGGCATTATTATGGTCAAGGTTAAGATTATTGGCGCCACGGGTTATGGTGGTATCGGTTTGATTGAATTATTGACGCAGCATCCTGAGGCGCAGATCACAGCGTTGGTGGCGCGGGAAGAGGTCGGAAAAAGGATTTCGGATGTTTATCCACATCTTGATGGGTTTTGTGATTTGCCAATTCTGGATGCGGCGGATCCGCGAGCCCAAGAGGCTCCTGCCAATGTGGTGGTTTTCTCCACGCCGGATCGAGTTGGAATGTATGAAGCGGAGAAAATATTGGAAACCGGAGCTAAAGTGCTGGATTTTTCCGGTGACTTCCGTTTCACTTCGCAGGAGGCGTATGCGGATTATGCTATTCGTCATGGAAAAGATCCTGTTCATGCTGCGCCGCAATTGTTGGGGAAAAATGCATATGGATTGGCAGAGTTGCATCGGGAAGCGATTCGTAAGGCCGAGGTGGTAGGAAATCCTGGATGTTTTGCATGTAGTTGTATTTTGGGGCTTTCCCCGGCAGCAAAAGCGGCGTGGTTTGACCCAATGAGCGTTATCTGTGACTGTAAAACCGGTGTTTCTGGCGCAGGTAAGAAGTTGGCTGCGACCTTCCATTATCCGGCACGATATGAGAATATGAACGCCTATAAAATGGCCGGACATCAGCATGTCTGTGAAGTGGAGCGTGAGCTTTCATTGCAGTATGGTGAGCCTGTGCGGATTACGTTCACGGCTCATGTATTGCCGATTTGCCGTGGTATTATGAGTACGTTATATGCCCAGCTGAAAACACCGATGACGGAAGAAGATGCTGTGGCATATTACCGTACGTTCTACAAAGATTCACCATTTGTGCGCGTTTACGGTTCAAAGGCGCCAATTGGGAGTAATTGTGTCGCGCGGACGAATTTCTGTGATCTTGTTGTCAGTGTAGATACAAGGGTGAACCGCTTGCGAGTGGTTTCTTATATCGACAATTTGATGAAGGGGCAGGCGGGCTCTGCGTTGCAGAATATCAACTTGATGACTGGACTTCCAGAAACGTTGGGTTTAATGCGTTCAGGAATGTATCCGTAAACTTCGTGTGTATGTATTATTCCAATCTCTGCGCGGAGAAATGTGATGAAAAAGGTGCAAAAAAAATCTCTCGCAACCGGTGTCAAGCGCTCGCTTTCGAAACAGGCTGTGCAAAAGTCTGTCAGTAAACATGCAGGGCTGGGACGCGGATTGGATGTGTTGATTGCCGCGCCTGCACCGGCGCGGCAATCAATTCGCCCTGCAATGGCTCCGATCCCGCAACCGTCTGTTGCTGGATCGGTGGCAGAGAAGTTGGCTGGGAGTGTTTTGACTGTTCCAGTAACGGAAGTTCAGCGTTCGCCGTGGCAGCCGCGGCAAATGTTCGATGAGACCGCACTGCAGGAATTGACAGATTCTATTCGGGCTAACGGCATTATCCAACCATTGATTTGTCGAAAAACTAAGGAAGGACGTTTTGAGTTAATTGGTGGAGAGCGACGGTTACGAGCTGCGATGAATGCAGGATTATCGCATGTTCCGGTGATTCTGGTGGAGGCGGAAGATCGCAAAGCGGCGGAACTTGCTATTGTTGAAAATATTCAGCGGGCAGATCTGAATGCGATTGAGGAGGCTGAAGGGTATCGAACGTTGGCTGAACGCTTCGGGTTGACGCAAGGGGAGGTGGCAGAGCGTGTGGGTAAAGCTCGACCTTCCATTGCAAATGCGTTGCGATTGTTGGAGCTTCCGGATGAGACTAAGGCAATGGTGGCGGATGGACGGTTGTCGGCAGGTCATGCTAAGGCGTTGTTAGGCTTGGTGCGGACGGAAGATCGGATTCGCCTTGGGCGACGTGCTGTGGCAGAGAACATGACGGTGCGTGCGGTTGAACGTGCGGTGACACAGTGTAATGCGCCTGTGTCTGCGCATCAGGCTCCAAAGACAGATTTGCCACCGGAATATTTGCGGGATTTGACAGATCGCTTGCATGCATATTTTGGGACAGCCGTCCGTGTAATGCCTGGTCGAACTCTGGCCAACGGCCGTCATGTAAAAGGAACGTTGGAAGTAGATTTCTATGGTAATGGGGATCTGGGGCGAATTCTTTCGTTGTTTGGTATTCAGATGGATTGATGGGTAGGTTTGCGCATAGACTTCTGGAATGGTTGGGAAGGTGGCTTGGTGCCACTATTGTTTTTATTTGTGTGATGGGTTCGGGGTGTGAGCGTGCCTGTTTAACGAGGCAGGAACAGCAGTTGGGTGAGCGGGCGTTGTTTGAGGCTGCGGAATTGGTGCGTGTGTGCCCTAGGCGGGTTGCGGGAGAACAATCTGCAGATGCTGCGGCGTGGATTGCTAGTAGACTGCCTTCTTGCGAAGTTCGGAAGCAAACGTTTCAGACTCCGTATGGGGTGATGACCAATGTAGTGGCGTGGCGATCGAGAATACTTGAACGGAAAGCTCCTGTACTTGTTTTAGCTTCTCACTACGACACTAAATATGGAATTGCAGATTTTGTAGGAGCGAATGATGGTGCTAGTACGGTAGGCCTGTTGATTGCATTGGTGGAGATGACGGAACTTCCCATTGTGGTATTGTTTTTAGATGGCGAGGAGTGTCGGCAACGATATTCTGAGGAAGATGGTTTACATGGTGCATGGTTCGCGGCAAAAAAAGGGTTGTCGGAGCTTGGATGGGCTTCTAAGAGCGGCTTACCAGTGCTTGTGTTGGATATGTTGGGTGATCGGGGATTTACGCCTGGTGTGGCAGAAAATGGAACCCTGTATCTAAAGCAGGTAATAAGGCAGGCGGCGAAGGGTATAGGCGTGTCGCTTTCGGAGTTTGGAGTTGTGGTGGACGATCATGTTCCTTTCTTGGCGCAGCAGTGGCAGGCTGCGGATTTGATTGACTTTGAGTACGGACCCGAAAATGCCTGGTGGCATACAACGGAAGATACGGTAGATAAGTTGAGTGCGGAATCGCTTGCCCGTGGAGCTGCGCTCATTCTACGGGTGGTTGAATGCTTGGAGCAAGTTAACAGATGATTACAGTATTGATTAATGCATTATTGGCCTTAGGCGTCGGTGTGTTTTTGACATTGACAGGGGTATCGCCGTGGTATTGGTCGATTTTTTGGGGCGTTTTGACGTTAATTTTTGGACAAGTTGTGTTGGGTTGGATATTGCGTTGGCGAATGTCATCGATTTCATCAAAAGTGCAGACGATTATGGCGAGAGGACAGGCAAGAATGCAGGCCAAGATGCAACGTTGGCGAACACATCAGGTGGGGGATCCGAAAGCGGCAGAAGCGGAGTTGGCGCATGATCGGGATGTATTGATTGCAGAAGTACAATCTGAGCTTCAGCCCTTAGAACGGTACCGTTGGTGGATCCCGTTACTTGGGCGGCAATTAGCCACGATGGAATTACAGTTCGCTTGGCAACGTAAGGATTGGAATCGGGTGGACGCCCTGCTCTCCAGAGCCCTTCTTCTAGACCCGAGGTTGGTATGTATTAAATTAGCCCGGCAATGGCAACAAAATGTACCAACAGAGATGTTATATGCCACATTTCGAAAGGCGTCCAGACGTGCACGGTATGGGACGAGTGCTTTGCTTTATGCAACGTTCGCTTGGATGTTGGTTAAACGTGGAGATGTGGATGGTGCGTTTAAGGTGTTGATCGAAGCAAACGATAAGAATGAACATCCGGTTTTAAAGACAAATCGGGAGATTTTGGCGAACAATCGTTTGGCACATTTTTCAAATGCAGGTTTTGGCGATGAGTGGTATGCGTTGTGGTTAGAAAATCCAAAAATTAAAGCTCAGCGTCAACGGAATATTACTCGTTATTTTAGATGACCCATCGGAGTTGTAAGGGTGTGCGTCATGTGGTTGAGTTCAGTTAGACGCTGTGTCCAGACAATCGTGGATCTGCTGGCCAAAAGGCACTTCATGTTCGAAAAGGGGAGTGCTTCAGGTGTAGTGGAAATGGAGTGCCTGTCGTGTGATGTGTTGCCAATGTTGTTGGTAGTCTTTCCGCTTGCTGTTGGTTTGGCGGCAACGCCGGTGATGGTTGGGATAGTTTCATTAGCTTTTTTGTTTGTGGCGTATGCGGCGCATTGTCTTCGTGGTTTTATTTGGGCGTTGGGAGTGGCAATGTGTTTGGCACTTCTGGTTTATTCTGGTGCTGCAATTCATTCTGATGTGGATAATTATCTGGGGCCGCAGGTTCGCCTGTTGACGCTTCCAAGTGGTTATGTACCAGATGGAGATTATAGTGTTGTACATTGTACACTTCCTAACGGGTTGGCATTGTATGGGGCGGCGTTATATCGAATTTTTGGCAACATGGATTTAGCATCGTCTGCATTCTTCCTATTACTTCCAGCGGTATGGATGATACTACGGCAACGATTAACTAGGGTACAAACGGTGCTGCTTGTGATGTCGCCAGCAGTGTTTCCAAGTGTTTTCAGTTTGATGTCTGATGGTGTCGTCTATTTATTGTTGCTTATCGCGTTATTCGCATTACAGGAGAAGAATCAGTTTTGGCTTGTGTTACTTTCTGGATGTGTGGCGTGTGTGGACAAACCTACGGCTTGGTTACCGATGGTACTGATTACTATATGGCTCATAATTCGGTTCCCGAAGAATATATGGAAGGTGCTCCTTGCGGGAGGAATAACTTTGGCATTGGTTTGGCCCACATTACGGATGATTTTGGCTGGTGGACTCTCGGATATTTCATCAGACTTTCTTTGTGCGAATGACGATGCGCGCGGAATGGGACGGTTGGCACGATTGGCGTATGTTTATGTAGGACACTGGACAACGACACGGTTGCCAGATTTCGGGGTTCATCAAATTGGAGTGGACGGTGCTAGTGTGGATGCATTTGGTGGACTTTTCAGAGCACTGATTTGGGGTGGTGTGGGGTTAATCGTGATGTCTCGCAAAACGTTTCGTCCGTGGTATGGAATATGGGTGTTGTCATGGATTAGTGTGTTGACGATCCCGTCTCTTTATATCGGGTATGCGCGTTATACACCGTTATTGGTGGTTGCCGGATTATTGCCATGGGTAGTATTGATGCCGCGTATTGCGATAATTCCTGTATTGTTGTTGGACATTTTACCGATAATCTATCTAGGATGGAGAATTGTTCTTTCTTCTGAAGTCATCATGGTGGCGAATCACGCGACAGCGGTTCAGAGTTCTGTATACAATCTTCGTGCAACATTTCGTTCGCATCTGACAGAGCAAAAACAACGTTCGATGAGTGGAAGCTTACGTTACACCTATACCTTTCCAGATAATATTGACTTTCCAAAAATACCGCGTCAGTATGTTCCTGGGGTTGATAAACAATCATTCTCGACGAAGTCGGTTGACTTACTGCCCTATGTGTTTGGACGTTGGTTCCCCTGGATGCTGTCGCATATTGGGGACTATGTGTTGGAGGTTGGACGATTTCGATGGCGTGCACTAACTTCTCTTCCTCGTGGAGCTACCGATGGACTTCAAGCGTTTGACCCCTGATATGCTACCTAAATTGCGCTCATATGTAGAGCGGCAACCTTTTCGGTTGAGCGAGTTTTCGCTTGGGTTTCAACAGATGTGGCTTCCATATGCGCGAACATGTGTGGCAGAAGTAGATGGGTGTTTATTGATTAAATCTGCGTATGGGGGTAAGACGCACTTTTATTATCCGCTTCATTTAGATTCTGTCCAGGCAGCGGAGTTATCAGCAATTGCGCAGTTAGAGACTTGGTGTGTGGAGCAGGGGGTGCCACTGGTGATTGGAGCTATCCCATCAGAACGACTGCCTGTGTTGGTTCAGCGTTATGGACGAGAGTTGGAGCTTTCCAATCCACGAATGTGGCGAGATTATTTATATCATCTTTCTGACTTCGTTGACTATCCTGGTAAACGTTTCGCGGGACAACGGAACCATCTTTCTAAGTTTTGTCGCTGTTATCCCCAGGCGGTTTATCGTCCAATGACAACTGAGGATATTGCTGTAGTACAGAAATTTTTATGTATGTACGCAACGCGACAATATGCTAAACATTCTTTCATCGCCAATGAGGAACTACATGGCTCTGAACAGTTGTTGGCGGCGTTTGATTCATTGAGTTTGTGTGGTGGTATAATGGAAGTGGACGGGCGCATTGTCGCAATAACAGTAGGCGAGGTGGTTGGAGATACATTAGTTGTCCATATAGAAAAAGCTTTGATAGAGTATGGTGGTGTCTATCCGGCAATTGCTCATGCATTTGCTAAACAAGTTGCCAAAGACGGAGTAGATTATATTAATCGTGAAGACGATGCGGGAGATTGTGGATTAAGAAAATCAAAGTTGCAATATAATCCTATTCAAGTATTGGATAAGTATACTTTGATCCCAAAGCGAATTATTGATTCTTTGACGAATCAGCCTGAGTTACATACGGATCGCTTGGATTTGCGTTCTGTGGCAGATTGTGATGTTCACGAGTATGGGAAATTGGCGCGGGATCTTCAGCGAAGCCGCATGTGGGGTTGGGATTGGAGTGCTGATTGGCATGGTGAGGGAGATCCTAGGGATGTCTGGTTCTTAGCTTCTTCACGTAAGGATTTCGTTGAACATCGTGAACTTCCGCTAGGGATATACTTCGGTGAAAAGTTGGTTGGCGAAGGTGTTTTTCATAATTTTTCATATGACAATATGGTCGAGCTTGGGGTACGATTGTTACCAGAAGCCGAACATCATGGATTTGCCACAGAAGCTATACGTGCTATGGCGGATTATGCCCTTTGTTTTTGGGGATTAGAGCGGGTGAAGGCAAAATGTTATTTGGGGAATTCTCCGTCTAAACGAATGTTGGAAGCTTCTGGATTCCAGCTGATATCACAAGATGACCAATTTTTCTACTTTTTCAAGACGGCAAAAAACTGATATGCTTGAGGTAAGTTATATGCGAGAGAAGAAAATTCGCGGGCATGGGTGGCTTGGTCAGTGGAATTACAGAGTCTGGCACAGGCAGGGTTAACTTATGGAAAAGATCATTATGATCGTGAACGTTACGAGCGAATCCGTGTAATTGCGACAGAAATGTTGTCAGAAGGTTCAGGATTGCCACTTGAACAGGTTAGATCCATTTTTTGTAATGAATCAGGTTATCAAACACCAAAATTGGATTCGCGTGCTGCAATTTTTTGTGATGAGCGTATTTTACTGGTTCATGAAAAAAATGGGACATGGGCGTTACCAGGTGGATGGGTAGACGTAAATGTCTCTGTTCGAGAGAATACCATTAAAGAGGTAAAAGAAGAGGCAGGGTTGGACGTTTCGGCAGATCGTTTAATTGCTGTCCAAGATCGATTTAAGCATAATCTACCATTGTATGCGTATGGTGTTTGTAAAATATTTGTTTTATGTTCGCTCCTTGTCGGACGATTCAAAAAGAATTTAGAAACCACGGGTTATGACTATTTTTCGGAAGGTGCGCTGCCTCAGTTGGCGGAAGAAAAAATACTGTTGAGCAAATAAGAATGTGCTTCGCTGCATACAGAAATCCAGACTGGCAACCACAGTTTGATTAGAAGCAGTGGTATTTATTAAAAATTTATTTTAAACGGAGTGAATGATATACAGGTTTGTCGAAACGATGAAGTTTGATGAAGATGAAAGAAGCGCACCCGTAGTGGGTGCGCTTCTTTCATCTTCATCAAACGAAGTTAATATATCCCTATTCCTTACTTAGCAGCAATGACACGGCACATTTCAACAACCTTGTTGGAGTATCCCCACTCATTGTCGTACCAAGCGCACACCTTGACAAAGGTATCATCGAGCTGGATACCAGCCTTCTCATCGAAGGTCGAGGTGCAAGGCTCGCCGCGGAAATCAGTGGAAACGACCGCTTCGTTGGTGTAACCGAGAATTCCTTTAAGTTCGCCTTCAGACGCATTCTTCATTGCAGCACAAATCTCTTCGTACTTGGCTGGCTTTTCAAGCTCGCAGGTCAAATCAACAAAAGAAACGTCTGAAGTGGGAACACGAACCGACATTCCAGTCAGCTTACCATTGAGCGCAGGAAGAACTTTGCCGACAGCTTTTGCTGCGCCAGTGGAAGAGGGGATCATATTTTCCAGAATACCACGACCACCACGCCAGTCTTTTTTAGACGGACCATCAACGGTCTTTTGAGTGGCGGTTGCAGCGTGAATTGTGGTCATTAACCCACGCTTAATACCAAAGGTATCATTGAGGACTTTCGCAATAGGCGCAAGGCAGTTAGTCGTGCAGGATGCATTAGAGATGATGTCTTGTCCAGCATAGGTCTTGTGGTTCACACCATAAACAAACATTGGCGTGCCATCCTTGGATGGGGCAGACATTACAACCTTTTTGGCACCTGCCTGAATGTGTTTGCGAGCGGTTTCATCTGTAAGGAAGAGTCCAGTGGACTCAACTACGATCTCAGCACCAACTTCATTCCATTTGAGGGCAGCAGGATCTTTTTCGGCGGTCAAACGAATCTTATTACCGTCAACGATCAACGTCGATCCGTCAACAGAGATGTCGTGGTTAAAACGACCGTGAACGGAATCGTACTTCAACATGTAGGCGAGATATTCAGGATCCAACAGATCGTTGATACCAACGATCTCTACGTCGTTGAAATTTTCAACAGCAGCGCGGAATACCATACGGCCAATACGGCCGAACCCGTTGATGCCAACTTTGATGGACATGATGTTTACTCCTTATTCGTTTTGCGGATCATCCCCCCGCACCAATGCGCCGAGACTCCGCCGAATGAATGTGAGGTAGGATACTCCACTTTTCTGATAAAAGTCAAGTATTCCGTGTATACTTTGTTCGTTATATTCAATTTTATTCATTATTTAGGTTTTTGTAAGCTTGCCAACGTTCTACCCATGTGTTAGAGTACGTACCGATTACTTTCGTTAAGGAAAGGTTGTTAAACCATGGCAGAACTCGGCAAAGCTTCTCAACAAGAACTGAAGAAAATTTCCTCTGCGTTTCAGGTGTATGGCGATTTTGTTTGTGGATGTCCGTATGGAAGTGGTCATATTAACGATACTTATAGAGTAACGTATTCTGTTGGAGGTATTCAGTTGCATTATTTGTTGCAACGAATCAATCATCATGTATTTACGCAGCCGGCTAATGTGCAGCAAAATATCTTGCGTGTAACGCGGTGTATCGCGGATAAATTACGTGAAAGGGGGGAGCAGGACATTTCACGGCGTACGTTGACGTTGATCCTCTCAAGAGATGGAGAGCCTGTTCATCACGATCCAGAGGGAAATTGGTGGCGAATGTATATTTTTATTGAGGGCGCGCAAACGTATGATCAAATTCAGAGTCCAGCACAAGCTGAACTTGTAGGGGAGGCTTTTGCAGATTTTCAGAATCTAGTGGCGGACTTAACTTCGCCTCGATTGCATGAGACAATTCCTAATTTTCATAACACACTTAAGCGCTATGAGGCGTTGCAGACGGCGATTCGTAACGATACATTCAATCGTGCAAAGGACGTTGAGGATGAGATTGCGTTTGTTGAAGCGCGCGCTCATACATTTGGGCATTTATTAGAACGGTGTGCAAAAGGTGAGCTTCCTGAACGTGTCACGCATAATGACACGAAGCTTAACAACGTCATGCTTGACAATGAGACAGGGAAGGGAATTTGTGTAATTGATTTGGATACCGTGATGCCCGGGTTGGCGTTGTATGATTTCGGTGACATGTGCCGAACAGCGACAGCTAATGCTGCGGAGGATGAACGTGATCTGTCTAAGGTCTATTCGCGTATGGACATGTTTGAATCCATTGTTACGGGATATTGTCGTGGTGCAAAGTTTTTGGTTGCTGCAGAGAAGGAAGAGTTGGCATTTTCTGCACGATTAATCACAATGACGATTGGAATTCGTTTCCTAACGGATTATCTTTCTGGGGATACATACTTTCATATTAAGCGTGTAGGACATAATGTTGATAGGTGCCGTACACAGTTTAAGATGGTGCAGAGTATGGAAGAACAGGCGGAACAGATGGAGGC
>CALBHX010000044.1 GCA_937892925.1 uncultured Lentisphaeraceae bacterium | reverse complement strand
GCAGACGAATATTACTCGGTAACGAAGGGGGAGTTTGATTATTTCAACTGGCTTCAGACTCGGGAAGAAGGGGCGCAGGAAAAGCCTGTGGTTCAGGAAAAACAGGATGCGCCGCGGCAGGAGACGGTTTCGGAAAAGGTGCATCTGACAGCCGAGCAGGCGGCGGCGCTTCAGGATGTGGAACAGGTGCTTACCGATGTGGGATTGCTGCGGGAGGCGAGACGGAAAAATAAAAATCGTTCTGATGGGCAGATTCGATCGCGAAAGATCTCCCATACGGATGCTTCGCCGAAACTTAATCCGGGTACTACTCCGTCTGTCCAACAGAACGATGCGCGCATTGTAACAAAACGTATTCGCGATGTGCAAGAAAAAGTTGCGTTTTTGGAAAAAATTCAAAAGACGCTTCGTGTGCCTGCGCTTCGCGGGGGGACGATAGCCGTTGCACCGGGCAATGTGATTGTGAGCGTGGCGAGCATTCTCGGGCTGAAGCGGGGGTCTGCGACGAGCTAGTACGGTTCGTTCAATCCGGCGGGGGCGCCGAAGGAGGCGCGGCAGCTTCGGATGAGCAACCATCCGATGAATGTACGCCGAGTAGAGCTTGCCGGGAATGAACGAACCTTCAGTCTGATTGTCCAGCCTCGGTATGCCATTACGCAGCCTTTGCCTGCGACACGCAGAGTTATTACGGAGTATCGTTATGATCGGCGCACGATGGATGAGGCGCGGATTCGTGCGTTTGTGGGAGATGTGGCGGAGCTGCTGCGGACGGGGCAGGAGGCGTTTTATGCGCTGAGCGTCAAGTATGGCGAGGGGCATGTGCCGCCGTATGACTGGGCTGACCCAACGGATTATGGGGAATCGGGCGTGCCTACGCCGCTTCGGGATAAGATGGACACGGCCAAAACGGCTGACCCGGAAGGGCAGACGCCTGCGGGGGCGGGCGTCCCGGGAATGCTGCGCGAGGCGGCTATGGCCGGGACGGGTGTCTTCGGCAATGGGGAAAGCGCGGAGGAAGTGGCCGGGCGCATCGCCGCACTGCGGCGCGTGAACTTCAAATCGCTGGCAAGCCGCCCCGGAGCCGTCAAGGATGCGCTGGATGGTTGGAACCGATCTCAGACCCATGCCGGGAAACGCGCTTCGGCGCGGGCAGTGTATGACGCACTGGGGGAATCGGGGCATTCCATCCAACTGCCGGACGGCAACGTGCTGACTTTGACGCTCAACGGTCTTGAGAGCGTTTTCTCGCACATGCATGCGAAGAATGGAGCGCTGGCGCGAGCTCGGGCAGATTTTCTGCTCAATCTTCCCGTGTTCGCAAACGAGGCGGTGAAGTTCTATGAGGAGATGAAGGGCGGGAAACGGTATGCCAACTACACGGCAAAGGTTACGTATAACGGCCAGCCGTGGTTCGCCATCGTAACCATAATGTACGACCCTAAAAACGGCATGACCGTCCTGAACGATGTGAATGCAATGTCGGATACGGGAAAAGGTCGGCACTCAAGCGAAGACCGTCGGAGTGCCAAAGTGCCCGTGGGACGGTCGCAGGAAGACGCGGGTGCCTTTAGCAGCGATTACTCCACGGGGCATGAGGGTACTGAATCCCGCACTCCCCTCACAACGAAGAGTGTACTACAGCATATTCTCAATACGCAAGAGAAATCTTCTGGGATGCTTCGAGAGGGGGAGCAGGAAGGAGAAGGCTCTGACAGGGAACGCCTGGAAGCGCATTTACAACGGCGGCGGGAAGCGCTGCCGAAGTCGGGTGTCGCCCGAGCGCGTGAAAAAGTTCAGCAGGCGTTGCGGCGGAATCCCGATGAAAGCCGGGCGGCCTGGCGGAAGCGCAAGGCCAAAGCGATTGCCTCATTCGTCAGCGAGAAAATGATTGACGCGCGCCAGCCGATTATCGATGCGGTAAAGGAAATCGCGGGGGATGAGAAACTGGATGAATCTATGGATATCCCGTTGGCTATGCAGACGTCCTATGGACATGTTTTTGCAGAGCACCTTGCGATTGACCAGACGTATGTGAACCCGGTGCTTTCGCTGCTTTCTGAACACGGGCTTCAGATTGAAGAGCTGGACGCCTATCTGATGGCCAAGTTCGCCCCTGAGCGGAATCGCATGATTGCTGAGCGGACGCAGACGAAGCGCAACCCGGCGGGGAATCTTTCCGGTTCGGGTCTGACGGATGAAGCGGCGGCTTCGCTTCTGCGCGGGTTGCAGGAGAAGCTTTCGCCGGAACAGTTTGCCGCTTTGGGGGCGGCAGCGGAAAAGGTGTATGCCATGAATCGGGCAAACCTGGAGCGCCTGGTGTCTTATGGCGTGATGGCCAAAGAACAGGCGGGCGTATGGCTGAAAAAGTCGCCGCATTACGTTCCACTGCGCGATGATTATGAGGCGCTTGGCATCGAAATGCCCGGCGGAAACTCCATGGGCGGCAGACCCTATGCGCGGGCGGTTGGACGCTTTTCGGAAGCAAACACTTCGCAGTTCGCCTGGTCTATCCTGCAAGCAAAACAGGGCGTAATGTGGGAAAGATGGCGGAGAGGGAGGGATTCGAACCCTCGGAGCCCATTGCTGAACTCGGCGATTTAGCAAACCGCTGCCTTCGGCCACTCGGCCACCTCTCCAAAGAAGAATCGGGCGGAACGATCCAACCACGAAAATCAGGTTTAAGAATATCAAATGGGGGTATTCCCGTCAAGTAGAATTACAGGGGCGTGATAATTGTACGTGCAAAAGCGTATGTCTTTTGAAGGAATCATCTTTTCTTGTAAGGTTGGGTTATTTTCCGGTTTTACGATGCATATGTCTGGATACCAAGGGATTCTTGGTCTAGTCTCGGGCAAGGCCTGGCGTACGTGTTGAACCCGTTCGACGACTGTGAATGCCTGCGGATGGTGAAGGTTCACAACGGGAAGTTGCAGAATGAGGACATGGAAAACGCTTGAGCCTGTTTGTAAATAAACGGGATAAGACGTAAGGTGGTATATGCGCTCTGTGCGGCGGTTTTGGAGATTTTTCTTACAAGCGTTGATTGATGGGTGGGTTTTGAGCCCGCCCCGGGTTGGCGTTGCGGACGGGGCGGGTTCGGGATGAAGTCGGGGCGGGTTCGATTCAGGGGGGCTTGGGATATATTCGGCTTCTGAGTGGGAACATGGAAAAGTGTTTTTTGGGATATGCTGAACAGAGGGAAACGCCCGTTGTGGCCACGGACGGGAAAACGTCAGGCGGAACGCGTTTTCCCTGTGCTACACGTGAAAAGAGAGTGGCTTTTAGCGCGTTTCAGGCGGGGCATAAGGCGGGGGTGTGGTATAATTTAACTTTCGAAAAGGAGATAAGGAAATGGCTTTGGATGTCCCCGGCATTGTGTCGCTGGCCAGTGCGTTTTATGGTTCTTCTGTACTTTTTGCCGCATTGGAGCTGGATGTTTTTACGGCAGTGAAGCAGGCGGCAGATCCTACGGCAGAGGGGGTGGCGAAAGCGGTGAACGGGAATGTACGGGGGGTTGAGCTGCTGCTGAATGGCGCTGTAGCAGTGGGATTGCTGGAAAAGCGTGACGGGCGTTTTTTCTTGACGCCGGCATCGGCGGCCACGTTGGTTCAGGGGGCACCGCACGACTTGACGCGGGCGATTGCCTATAACCGAGATGTTTACCCAGCTTGGGGGCGCTTGTCGGAGTTGGCACGGACGGGGCGCCCTGTGGAAAAACCGGCCTTACATTTAGGTGAGGATGCGGAGCGGACGCGGCGTTTTGCCCTAGCGATGCACGCTCGGGCGTTGGGGATTGGCCGGGCGGTGGTGCCGGGGCTTGGGCTTCCCAGTGGGGCGCGCGTGCTGGATCTGGCGGGCGGTCCGGGAACCTATGCGCTGCTGATGGCGCAGCAAGACCCTACGTTGACCTGTGACACGTATGACTTGCCGGCCATTGCTGCTGTGGCGCGGGAGATCACGGCATCGTGCGCTGAACGGATTACCTGCCACGCGGGGGATTATCATACGGAAGTATGGCCGCAGGCCAGATATGATGCCGTAACCCTTTTTGGCTGCCTTCATCAGGAAACGCCTGAGATGATTGTGGATATTTTGCGCCGGGCAGCGGCGGCATTAAAGCCTGGCGGGCGTGTGTATGTGCTGGATATGATGACCGGCTCTGACCACACCACGCCGCCTTTTTCCGCTCTTTTTGCCTTAAACATGGCTCTTACAACCGAGCATGGATGGGTGTTTTCGGATGCAGAGCTGCGGAATTGGATGACGGCTGCGGGATTGGAAGCCTTTAATTGTGCCCCGGTGCCTCCGCCTATGCCGCATTTTCTTGCCAGTGCGCGTAAGCCGTACACGAAGGCAATCTAACTGAACCCTAACACGAACGCGATAAGAGTCTGACATTTCTGTTCTATTCTGTGTGCCGTTTCAGTGAGCAACAGAAAGGATGCAGAAATGAAACATGGACTAACAACTCTCGCGTTGACGAGCCTGATGCCGTTGGCGTTGATCGCAGCTGAGAGTAAAACACAGGATGTGTTTTCTTTCGGAGGGGATGTACGCCTGCGTTATGACGGAACGAATAATCTGCCGGATGAAAAGCACGGAGAAAAGGGACACACCGATTATGCCCGAATTCGTACACGCCTGTGGGGAAAGGCGGCGGCAGGGAATTTGGAAGCGTTTGTGCGTGTGGCGGATGAGTTCCGTTATTATCGCTCCCCTGATAAAGATAAGGGTAAACAGCGTTTCCCGGATGTTCTCTTCGTGGACAACCTGTACTTGAAGGCTTCGGATATCTTCGGTGTGATGGATGTGAAGGTCGGTCGGCAGGATATGGCCTTTGGCGCCAAGCGGATTATCAGTGACGGTACCGGTGGAGATGGTTCACGCTCCAGCAATTTTGATGCGCTGCGTTTGACCTTCCACTTTGATAACGCCCGTACGCTTGATGCGTTTGCCGTTTATCAGGCGCGTGAGGATTGGCTTCCTACGGCTGGTAAAACGCATGATGCCAAGAGTAAACATACCAAATCTTATGATTATAACACCACTGGTTATAATCACAACGAGTATGGTGCCGGGCTTTATTATACGGATAAGAGTAATAAGGCCTTCCCTTGGGAAGCCTATTACGTGTGGAAGGTGGAAGAGGGCGCGCATTCCAAGGTCATTAAGGAGGGCGACTCTTTTACCAGTCATACAGTTGGCGTGCGGTTGCTCCCTCGTTTCACGGAAACTTTCTCCGGTGAGGCGGAGTTCGCGGTTCAGGCCGGGGATGAGTCGCTTGCGGCTGCTATGGCTTACGGCGGCTTGATTTATGCTCCGAAAGTTGCGTGGAAGCCCACCTTTACTGCGGGTGTGCAATACATGAGCGGAGACGAGGACGGATGGCGTGGTTCGAATGCTTGGCACCCTGTTTTCAACCGTGAAACGGGTGTGGGCGAGGCCGTGGCTCCTATGTTCAACAAGTACGCTTATAATAACTTCCTCTATCCTCACGTTAAGGTGGATTTGAAGCCTGGCGAGGGGCAAAAAGTTACATTCCAGGCCGGCCCGATGTTTGCGCCTGTTCGTGAACAGGCCGCTAATGGAAGTTCCTATGGGACGTTCCGTGGCGCATACGCTGCTGTGAAGTATAGCCTCGATCTCCAGAAGACGTTTGGCGCTGATTTCCTGAAAGGGCTTTCGATGGCGTTCACGGGTGAATACCTCTCTAAGGGCGACTACTTTGCCGATGGTAAAGATGGTGATGCGCTCTTCGGGCGGATGGAGCTCGTCTACAAGTTCTAATGGGTTTAGTTTAAACAATGACTGCTGTGTACGCGTCCCTCCCGGGAGGGACGCGTACTTTTATGAGAGGGTGGATGTCGGCGTTTTGTGTTTACTTGGTTTCATTAGAACGGAAAGCGTTGACGTGCCATGCGGCGATATGTTATGATACAACGCGTTTTGCGCCTACGTAGCTCAGTAGGTAGAGCACTTCCTTGGTAAGGAAGAGGTCGCCGGTTCGATTCCGTTCGTAGGCTCCATTCAGCGCAAATTACGCATAGGGGCATCCTGAGGTGGGGTGTCTTTTGTCTTATGGAGGCGGGGAAGAGCCGTTTCGTTTCGACCCGCACGCGGGTGCGGATCGAACCGTACGGGGTTTTAAAGCAAAGGGGAAAGATTCCCTACGCCCAGTCGTTTGCAGCCCATTTCCAGATAGGCTTCCGCATCGGCGCGGGTGCGGATGCCGCCGGAGGCTTTTACTTTGATTTTTCCTTTGGCGGCGCTGAGCATGAGTTTGACAGCTTCCGGGGTGGCGCCCCCTTGGGGGGCAAAACCTGTGGAGGTTTTGACGAAGGCGGCTTTGGCGCGGATGGCGCAGGTTACACCCTTGCGGATCTCGGCAGGGGTGAGCAGCGCAGTTTCTAGAATAACTTTAACAGGGTGCGGCCAGGCGGCGGTAACCACGGCGCGGATTTCATCTTCTACCCCCTCGGTGTCGCCATCTTTGAGTGCGGAGATGTTGATGACCATATCGATTTCGCTGGCACCTTGAGCTACGGCAAGCTGGGCTTCGAGGGCTTTCAATGAACCGAGCGTGTTGCCGTGAGGAAACCCGATGACGGCAGCTACAAGGGTATCGGAGTCTTGCAGACATTCGGCGGCGAAGCGGACGTCGCAGCTTTTGACGCAGAGGCACCCGACGTGGTGTTCACGGCAGAGATCTGCTGCGTGAAGCACATCGTGCATGGAGGCCTCGGGTTTAAGAATGGCGTAATCAACGGCCTTTAGAAGGGCTTTTGTGGTCATGGCTGGGCTTTCTGGGTTGGGGGCAGGGTGGCTTGCAGGCGAAGTGTGAGCGTGTGGGCTTCTCCGGGACGGAGTGTGATTTGCCCGCCGGTATGGTGGGGGTTGGCGGGTTCTACGCAGAGGAAGTGCCGCGGGCCTTCAAGGGGCATGTCAGGCAGGGCGTGCGCGAGAGCAGGGTGCCAGACAACAACGGCAGATGCATCATCGGCGGCAAGCGCTAGGATTCGCTCCATGACCGGATCCCACAGTGCTAGAATGGGATCAGTCTTCGGATAGACGATGTCATGAGCTGCATCATCGGTGAAGACCAGAGGTTTTTCGCCAAGTCCATAAAGGGTGATTTGGCGGCTATCGGCGACACGCAGATAAGCATGAAGCGCCTCGCCGTAAATGACGGCGGAGTCGGCAAGATTACGGGTTTGCAGATCAAGCGTTAGACAATCGCCGAGGGTTACCGTGAGGGTGAGGCGATAGGGGGTTGGCCACGCAGGGTGCGTGGCGTCCTGATCGGTAAGCTCTAGGGTGATCGCGGTGGTTTGAGTGTCTTGTTCACTACCGATTACACGCCAACGGGCGGTTCTCGCGAACCCGTGATTGGGAGCATCGGAGGGGAGTCCTGCCGGAGCTTTTCCAAACCATGGCCAGCAGATAGGGATGCCGCCGCGGATGGGCTTGCCCTCGGAGAATTCGGCTAGGGGGCTGAGCCAAAGGACGTCTTGAAAGCCTCGCGGGCGGTAACTCAGAACTTGCCCGCCTAGCAGGGAGAGTTCGCAGGCGCCATGGGGGGCGATCAACGCGGCAACGGGGATACCGCCGGGGCCTTCACGGAATGCGATTCGCCCGGGGGCGCCGAAATGGTGATTCAGGGTGTCTGGAGTGTCGTTCATGAGGGTTTAATAGAGTTTTTCGAAGGCGCCTTTGTCTACACGTTTGAGCTTATGGAAACCTGCGGCTTTTGCACGGTCATCCAATTTACTTTTGCTGCGGGCAAGGGCGGGTGCAGAAATGAGTTTTACAAGGTCAGCGCCGCATTTCGGACACTGTTTCAACGGGGGTTCATCGAGCCGCCGCATCATTTCAAAGGGGTGTTTGCAGTAAGCGCACCCGTGTTCGGGGTGTTTTGCCTGATAATCATAGAGGGGCATGTGGGGAAATCTCCGGTCGGATCAATTGTGCAAGGATTGAAGCGTTTCGGCCGCGCGGTTAGCCAGAAGATCAAGTGCCATGACAGGTGGGAAGGGGACGGTTTCCGAGTTGGCTTCATCTAGGGCGGCGGCAATAGGGAGTGTTATTTTGATCGGAACGGCTTCCAGAGTGTCGCCGGTGGCGCGATCTTGTATGGTGAGCTGGGCATTGAGCTCAAGGCGGCCTTGTATGGCAAGCGGCAGCGTGGTGCTTTGTGCGGGCGAATACGTTTCTGAGTAGGTGAGAAGGGTGAGCGTGAGGGTGCGTTCCGGCAGTTTGATACCTTGGGCGGAGCGGGCGGCATCGCTTTGTCTGCCACGCATCACTACGGGCAGGTTGGCGGCTTTGCAGGCATTGAAGAGGGCTGCACGCAGTCGGGCACACTGATTTTTAACGGTTTCTCCGGCAATGGTTTCTTCATGAACATCAAGAAGAGTTCCATCAATGGGGTGGAGTATGGGCTCTGCGTTATACAGCGTGTTTGGTTGGAGGTTTGGAAGCAGGGAGGAGACGGTTGGGGAGAGGGGGTGCTTCGTGAGGCGGCAGATTGTTATTTGAGCAGAGGCAGGGTTCCAAACTGTAGCGTCGATGGCATAGGTTGGTTTGGCGGCAGCGGGGTTATCCTGGCAGAGGGTATAGGCGGCCACGCGGTCTGCCGCCTGTTCAAGCGCCTGCCGAAGGAGAAGTTCGTCAAAGGCTGCGGTGTCTTCGCCGGTTTTGACGGAGACGGCGGAGATGGGGGCGGAGAAGAGGAGCTGCCCATCGGGGCGCTCAACAGAAACGGTTAAATACTGTGTGCGGATGGTACGCGGAGCTTCGCGAAGCACGGTGGAATCGTGGACGACTAGGCGAATGAAGGTTATGTCGGAGGTTTGAGGACACGTGGAGAGCGAGGCATAGACGGGGACTTTGCTGCCGATTTTCTGCAAAAGCCGGGCGGTAAAGACGTCGCGCGCTAGGAGCAGCGCGCGCCCGCGCGGTGTTTTGGCATGGCGGGCATAGACTTCTTGTTGATGTGCTGCCAGGCGTTGGAAACGGGCGAGGCGTAAGGCTTCACTGTCTCCCCATACAGCATCGTTAGGTGATTGAAGTGAAATGTCCGAGAAAAAAGGTTCAGCTCGTTCGTCCGGTGTTTCCACGGCGGCTAAGACGAGAGCCTTCTCTGCGTACACTGCGCAGGTATAACAGAACAACATCAAGAACCCAAGCAAGTATTTCATGGTGATCCTTTTCTTACAGTATAGCATAAATGGGGGGTGGGACGGATTGTGGGCACTGGAGTTGGAGATATTGCGTTACGGCGTCTGAAATGAACGGGAATTCGTTTTCCGGCGTTTCGGACTTTTTTAAAAGAAATGACTTGCAGGAAGGGAGAGTATTTGCTACACTGTACGCACTTTCTTCATCCGGGGAGGTAGCTCAATTGGTTAGAGCTCCGGACTGTCGATCCGGAGGTCGCGGGTTCGAGCCCCGTCCTTCCCGCCATTTTTAGTGTGAGATCACACTCCTTTCGTGTTGTTGGAACCGCGCGGCGCAGTTAGTGCCGCGCGGTTCTTTTTCGTTTGGTGTGTTTGAGGATGAAAGGTGTACAGGTATTGAAGCCCGTTGATACTTTGGGCGCGTGTTGTTTTGTGCGGATCAGAAGCAGCGGGAGGGTAAATACGGGGTGATGAGGGGATTTTTACTCGTCAAGCATGCCGGCATATGCGTGTCGACGGACTTTTTGAGTGGAGGTCATGAGCAGGGGTGTTGGAGAGATGACGATTTTTCGCGGATGTTTATAGGCGGCGAGAGCCTGGCATTGATGTTTGACGGCTTCACGCAGGAGCGCCGAGATCGCTTCGGGTGTGGTGGCGGCGGGGTATTGACGGGCGAGGGCCTCGCGGTTTGGAGCGATGAGTGCGCCGACTTTTTCGCCAGGTTCACCGTGGGTGTGGTAGGCCAGAACCACGACGGCACTGATGAGGGGGCTGCGGCCGATGGCTTGTTCAACTTCTTCAGGATAGATATTTTTCCCTTCTCGATTGACGATGAGGGTTTTCGCGCGGCCGCAGATGGTGAGATAACCCTGTGCATCGATTCGGGCAAGGTCGCCGGTTTTGAGCCAGTCGCCATCGTAGATATCCTGAGTGGCTTCATCATTGTGCCAGTAGCCGCGGAAGGTAATCGGGCCGCGTATCTGAAGCTCTCCAACGCTGTTGTTATTGGGGTTGTGAATACGAGCCTGGATGCCATCGATGACGGGGCCAATGGAACCTACACGGATGTGGCTGGGCGGGCAAACGGAGACGACAGGAGCACATTCGGTGAGGCCGTATCCTTCGGAAAGGGGGATGCCCATGCGGACGAAGTCGCCCACAACGGTTGGGTCGGCCTTTGCTCCGCCTACGATAATAAGCCGAAGGCGTCCGCCGAGGGCAGCTAGGATTTTTCGACCGGCGAGACGTGGCAGGAAGCGGTGAATGAATCGCCCAAGGAGGGTAGAATGGAATGTTTCAAGCAGGTGGTTGTGGAGTTTTTCCGCCATGAGGGGGACGGTCATAAGTACGGAGGGGTGGAGGGCGGCGAGATCGGCTTGGAGGGTGCGCAGAGAGCGAAGGAAGGAGAGTCTGGCGTGGGCGCGTAGGGCGACTACGAAGTTGGCAGTGAAGGCGAAGGCATGGAAGAGGGGAAGTACGACAAGAAAGTCGTCTTTTGGTGTAACGTATTCAGAGATGAGGGTGAGAGCACCGATGGCATCGGCTGAAAAGTTGCGGTGGGTGAGCATGGCACCTTTGGGTTTGCCGGTGGTGCCGCTGGTGTAGAGGATGCCGCAGAGGTCTTCTGGCGTGGGAATACAGGATGGATCATCCCAAACGCGCCGGGAGTGATCATCTGGATAATCGTGGAAGAGGGAAGGGAGAAGGGTCGTAGGAAGGGGAGCGGGAATATCGATGGGAGCGGCGGTGAGCAGGAGTTGTTGAAGGGCGGGAAGTGTGGGAGCTACTTCTTTGACGAGGGGGAGGTGTGCGGGGTCGGTAACGAGGAAGGTTGCTTCGGAATCGGACAGGATATGATGGAGTTCGGGGGCGGTAAGTTTGGGGTCGATTGGGACGATAGCGCCGGCAATACTGGTGACGGCAAGGTAGGATTCGATCCAGTCGGGACCGTTTGGAAGCAGGAGCGCTACATGTGTTTTACGAGGGATGAGCCCATGTGTGCCGAACCATTCGGCGAGGATACGGACGCGATCGAGTGTTTCGGCATAGGTACGGTGTTGCCAGGCCCCATTGGCGAACCAACGGGTGAAGATGTGATTACGAGGAACAGCTTGGACGGCAGTTTCGAGAAGTGTGCGTAAGGTTGGAAAAGTGGGGTCAGTCATGGGAGAGATCCTGTTTTAGAGCGTAGAGACCGAGGGTGATTCCCTGGATGGTATGGGTAGCAAGAGGGGTTCGACCGGGTTGCGGCGCGGGCGCCACAACGACATCGGCTTCATGCAGGGTTGATGCGAGAGGGATATTGTGCCATCGGCAGATATCATCGAGGGCTTGCCAATGGACGGCGTTGAAGAGGTGGGCATTCTTGGGGACGGAACGGGTGAGTGCGTTATGGGAGAGATCTCTGGGGAAAACATAGGGGCGGATGACGAGGATACCATTTGCGGCGATTAGGCCGCAGAGAACCCAGGTGGAGAAGAGACTGCGGTTGCGTAGGAAACGGTCGGCTCCGATGCCGGCGAGCATGGAGAGTGCGAATCCGGTGAGATGAAGCCATTTGATTGGGGCACGAATCTGGTTGAGAAAGGGAATGGCGGCGATAGGTTGATAACAGGGGGTGTACCGCCCGAGGGCGAGCAAAAGCGTGAGTCCAGCGAG
Source organism: uncultured Lentisphaeraceae bacterium (assembly GCA_937892925.1). Lineage (GTDB taxonomy): Bacteria > Verrucomicrobiota > Kiritimatiellia > RFP12 > DVOR01 > Spyradenecus. Next base: position 15,915 of record CALBHX010000044.1, on the reverse strand, counting down.
GAGAGTCCAGAAGAGGCGGTCGGGGCATTCGGAGCGTTTCCTGAAAAATGCAAGGAGGGCAAGCAGGAGCGTGAACCACCCGACATGGATGGCGTGTTGGCGGAGGATTTGTGTGGCGGAGCCCATACGGCCGGTGTAGGGGGCGGGATCGAAAGGATAGGAGGTGTGACCACGACACCCGGGGAGAATCCATTCGGTGAGATCTTCCGGCGGGAGAGACCAGTCGGTGATGAATTGCCAGCGAGCCTGGGCGGCTTGTTTGGGTGAGGCGGCTGTGTGTTGGGCGTGAGAGAGTTGTTCAGAACGGAAGGCCCTGGCGGCACCAAACGTGTGGTTGAGAGCAGGCAACCCAACGATCACGAAGGTGGCAGTAGTGAGGACGGTACAGAGAAGAAGTGGACGGAGGATGCGGCGGCCATGTGTATGCCATTGAATCGAAGTTAACCAGAGGCCATAGGCTCCAAGGGCACAGACAACGAGCAGCCAGATGTCGGCCTGCGAACCAAGCCCGAAGGCCAAGATGCCGCCGAGCAATAGAAACCATGGCCAGCGTTGGGCAGAACCTGGGGAAGGAGATGCTATGCCGCGGGCGAGTACACCGAATCCGAGGCAAGTAACGGCCAAGGCATCGATGACACCCCGGTGCCCTGCACAGAAGAGGGTGGCGAAATAACCAACGAAAGCGGCGCAAAAACCGCCAACCCATGCGGCGGGCCAGCTATACCCCCTACTTCTCAAGAGGAAGAGGCCGGCCAAACACATGACCCAGGAGTCAACCCAAAAGGTCCCTTCATAAGCTAACTGAGGTGGAAACAGCAGGATAAGGTTTTGCAGGGAGGGAGGTGAGGTGAAGAGGTGGTGCAATGCACTGGAAAAGGTGTAAGGAGAGACGGGGGCATCCGGAGCCACGAAGATGATGTCGAGGGGAAGAACTGATTGGAAGGCGATGGCAACGGCGAAGGCAAACAATACACATAGGCCACAGGCGAGTAGGCGGGGGTGTTTGTTTGCAGGGGCGAGCAAACGGTGCAGCAGGGTGGAGAAAAAAAGAGCAGCATTCATAGCAGGCGGATGGAAGAATCTGGTGCTTTTGGTCATATGTTTCACGCAAGTGAAGGCATTATAACAGGTTTTAGAAGATGCGTGCTTGCGGGGAGAGCGGAAGATTTGCTAGGCTTGACCACATGAGAGCGTGGTGTGCAAGTGCAATTCTGTTTATGGCGGTAAGTGTTTCGCCTGAAGTTCTAACGGCGGCATCGTCTGTGGATGAGGCGCGGGAATGCGTGGCTGAAACACTGAAGAAAAGTGATCATGCCTTTACTCCGGCTGTTCGGCAGGCATACTTGTGGTATGCTGAGGCGGTTGTTCGTGCAAAGTATGGTTTAAATAAGATTAACGAAAACACGTGGCGATGGTTTCATAAACGTCCTCAGATCCTGAGTGCGGCGGCGGCGGCAGAATATCCTATAAATCCAAATATCTTGTTAAACTTTCAACGGTTGGGTCTTGCGCTGGGGACACAGAAGATAGATCAGTGGCAGCAACTGGCACTGGCTTACGCCATTCGGCATAGGGATCAGCTCTTCCCAATTGATCGGGTGAAGGAAGAATGGGATCCTGCCCGATTGGAGCGATTGGTGTCGGAGCGGCGTAAGGGAAGGGGGGGAGACTTTGCGTTGATTCCACCGGAGGATTATCCGGAGGTTTCGGAGGAGGAACGTCGGTTGGGCGAGTGGGTGGCCGGGCCGCAGTCGCTTGGGAATACACGGCCTCCATTGACGATTCCCGAACTAATGAACATGCCGCTTCATGAGATTAATCAGATGACGCGTAGGACGCCGGATGATCCCCCGATGGTAACGAAGTTTCCGAATTGGGAACGCGTGGCGATTGGCGGTAAGGTGTTTCCGCCCTATGTGGATTGTACACCGACGCCTCAGCGAGCGTTGTTGATGAAGATTTACAGAAATGGACGGATCCCGGCCAAAACGAATCGGCCTGCATTTAAGATGGAAAGGGCGGATTGGCCGATTTTGCTTTATGTGGCTGATTTGTCTGAGATAGATGAAACAAGCTTTATCTTTAACTACTTTGTTACACATAAAGAGGTGCCGCCGCTTGGGCTTGGGCAGAAAACAACGGCATCCGGGCAGGCGGACATGACGCCTAGAGATCCCAACTTTCGATATGCCAGGAGTAATTGGAATCCGCGCAAGTTTATCCGTATTTATAATGGGATTAAAAAGGATCAGGGGGGGCGTTCTTGGGCGTGGGGGTTGAACGCATTAAATGTGGCGGCAACACCTGTGGCAGCGCCTCCGGACGGGAAGTTTTACTACATGGGGGAGCGTGGCCGATATACGTATCATATGTCTTGTGCGGATAATAGCTTTACAGGGACAGGTTCTTCGGCACAGTGGTTTTTGCCGAAAGCGGAGAGCGTAGAGCCATCTCAGCCCTTGAGGGGCGCAGTTCGGCATAATGTATTTATGGGGCTCGCGGCAACGCTCAATCAAGGGCTTCAGGGATATGAAGATGGTCGCATGGCAATGGGAATCATCGAGTTGCTTCGATTGTCGCGCCCCCAGCGAATCGCTTTGTTGGAAAGTGCTTTTCTGGCGAACCCATTGCATGGGGATGTGATCTATCGCCTGGCCGCAGAGTATCGAGAATCTGGGGATGTAAAGGGGACGTTGCGCTTGTTGACGGCGGTGCGCGTATATGGGGTAACGGGATTCAAACTGCCAGTTTCTCCAACGGGGGCAAAAGCGGCGCGGGAGACAACGGCAAAAGTGTTCCGATCGCCAGAGCCGAGTTACCAGAATCTCCCGGTGGTTCCAGTTGGAAGCAGCCCATGGTTTTTCCTTCTGTGTTCAGATGTGGCAGTGGCTTATTTGCGACATAACAATGGGGTAGGGAAAGAAGCGTTTCGTGAAGAGTTGGCTTATGAACGGAAGGCCGCTTCTGGATGTGGCGATAAACCGATTGTTCGTGCGCTTGAAGTCTTGCAGGAATTGACGCGTTAGGAAGAACTGTTTGCCAAGGTTTTCGGATGAATGGAGCCTTGTGTTTTTGCGGCGGTACGCAGAATGAACAGGGTTGGGAGCGTAAGAGGAAGAGACAAAAGAAATGCTAGGCCATCTGAAACGGCTTGGCTAGCTACAAGCCCGGAGAGCCCGAAAGCAGACGGTAAGAACCAGAGTAACGGGATAAGGAAAAGCCCTTGTTTTGCGGCGGCCAAGAGCGAGGCCTGAACAGATTTTCGAATTGTTTGCATCATCATGTTACAAGGGATGATCCATGCAGAAAGTACGAGCGTAATCATTTGCCAGCGAAGTGCGCGTGTGCCGATCTGGGTAACGGCTGGATCCGCGTTGTGGAACCTTGCAATAATGTCCGGTGCTTCAATCCAGACACTTAGGGATAGTAGGAATAGAACGGCGGCGTTAGCTTGTACAAGGAACCAGAATCCATCGCAAACACGTTTGAACCGCTTGGCGCCATAAGCAAATCCGCAAACAGGTTGGAATCCTTGTCCAAAGCCGACAATCGCTGCGTAAAGAAAATTTGTCAGGCGCGTTACAATGCCCATGGCTGCGATTGCTGCATCTCCGTACACTCCCGAGGCGTGATTTAAGGCAGCCATTGCAAAGCATCCAAGCCCTTGTCTAAAAAGGGAAGGCGTCCCACCGCGGATAATCTCTCCGAAAACATACCGGGATGGTTGAAAAGCAGAGAGTTGGATGGGCACAATCCCGTACTGACGATTCATTTTCCATAATAGAAGAAGACTCAATATTTGCCCACAAACAGTTGCAAATGCTGCACCGGAAACGCCCCATCCAAAGACAAAAATAAAGAGCGGATCCAAAAAACAGTTGAGGACGGCACCAGAAAGAATTCCAATCATGGCTAAAGAGGCTCGTCCTTGAAACCGCAATTGATTGTTTAAGGTGAGAGCGGCACACATGGCAGGTGCTCCCAGTGAAAGAATGAGAAGGTAAGGTGCGGCGTAGGGCAGAATGGAATCGGTTGCCCCCATGAGAGAAGCCATTGGTGTATGAAAACAGAGTCCGCAGAATGCCACAAGCAATCCACATAAAGCGGAACAAATCACGCCCGTGGCAGCCATGATCTGTGCGCTTTTGACATCTTCAGCTCCAAGCATTCGAGCCATGGTATTCCCAGAACCATGTCCAAAGAAAAAGCCAATAGCCTGAATTAACGCCATGGCCGGGAATGCAATGCCGACAGCTGCAACACTTTGAGTATCTAATCGTCCAACAAACCAGGCATCGGCCACATTGTAGAAGGCGGAAATAAGCATGCTGGCAATCGTTGGAATTGCCAACCGCAGAATGAGCCGCCGAACTGGCGATTCAAGCATCCAATGCATGTGTGAAGCGGCGTTCATGGCGGCGTTTAGCCGCTCTGTGGTCGTCAACGTTCCATTTTATCAATCCCGTTGTCCGGCGTCTGGAGCGGTTGATAGATACGGTGTTTCTCTCTCGGGTTGCGGTAGTACTACGTTCAGGTTTTTAACCGATCGTAGGCAGCGTTGATGTTTGCCATTCGGTCAGATGCCTGCCGGAGCATCGATTCTGGAAGCCCTTGCGCCTGTAATCGATCCGGATGTAGTTCTTTGACTTTTTGTCTATAAGCGTGTTTAATCTCCTCCTGAGAGGCTCCGGGAGGTAGTCCCAGTAAGGCCAAATCTTGTGCTCGCTGTGAACCTGCGGTTCTCCTTGGCGATTGTCCGCGATGTCGCCGGGTATACTCCCAAGTATTTTCACCGCGGAACGATTGCTCTCGGGCTCCTGGAGAAAGACTCATCAGAATAGCATTAATGAGTTCAAGCGGTAATCCAAATTGGTTTGCAACCATGAATAAGACTGCGATTTCATGGTTGGTTAATGTTCCATCTGCATAAGCTACTCGAACCATGAATTGAAAGGTGATTACTCGCATTTCAAAGTCGTAGCATGCATTGGCGAAACGCTGCGCCAACAAACTGAATGGGGCGCCGCTGTCTTTTGCCTCGGAAAAGATGCGTTGCGCGAATAACCGTTCTGATGGAGAGAGATTCAGCTCTACGAAAATGCGTTCAACGTTGGAAATCTCCTGTTCGGATACACGGCCATCGCTTTTGGCAATTCGTGCCAGAAGCGGCATCAGGACGCGCAAATATCGCATTTTTGGAGGAAGACTATTAGCCGTTTGTGTGTCCGCGTCAAATGCCTTGCTGGAATTTGCCCTTTGGGCAGATGATCTAAAATGGTGGTAAAGCCATTGCAATATCCGAATAAAGAGCGGATAGATGAGGATCAAGAGGATAAGTTTGCACAAACAACCCATGGCGTGTTTATTGCACAGCTGCTGCCAGCCGCTGACTGAGATCGAACGTTTCCAATTGCGTGAATAGGGTGTCCAGTTCCCCTTCCATTACTCGATCTAGCGAATAAAGTGTCAGATTAATTCGATGATCGGTCAGGCGATTTTGCGGAAAATTGTAGGTGCGGATTCGCTGTGAACGGTCGCCTGAACCCCGTAAAGTCAATCGCGTGGCTCCGGCCTTGGCTTCTTCGGCTTGGCGCCTTGCGTCCAAAATCCTGGATTTGAGCACGGCAAGAGCCTTTTCCTTGTTCCGGTGCTGGCTGCGCTCATCCTGGCATTGCGCTACGAGCCCTGTTGGCAAATGGGTGATGCGAACGGCGGAATAGGTCGTGTTAACGCCTTGTCCGCCATGTCCACCCGCACAGAAAATATCCACGCGCAGGTCGCTGTCAGGAATTACCAGATCATCCTCTGCGTCCGCCTCTGGCAAGACAATAACCGTGGCGGCGGAAGTGTGAATCCTTCCCTGCGCTTCTGTTATGGGTACACGCTGTACGCGGTGCCCGCCGCTCTCAAAACGGAACCGCCCATAGGGTGTCTCACCGCCGGAGATAGTAAAAACGATTTCCTTGTAACCGCCAACTTCACCGATGGAGGTATCTACTACGGATATGTGATAGCCATGAGCCTCACAATAGCGCGTGTACATCCTGAAGAGATCTCCGGCGAAAAGAGAAGCTTCATTTCCGCCTGTCCCGGCACGGATTTCAACCATGGCGTTTCGGCTATCCAGCGGGTCTTCTGGAAGCATTGCCCGCAGTACATGTTCTTCTGCGGCAGGCAGAGCCGCTTCCACGCGCGCGAGGTCTTCTTGTGCCATTTCGGCTAACTCTGGATCGTCCAATAGTTCCCGTGCGGAGGTCAATTCCTTTTGTAGGGCATAGAATGTTTGAGCGGCCGCTTCAATTCGTTTGGCATGTGCATGGTCGCGCAAAACTTCTTGATATCGCCGACGGTCTGAGGTGACAGTTGGATCCGCCAGCGCGGCTTCCAAGGCTGGCAGGCGTGCAAGGTGAGCATCAATCTGCTTGCGGTCAATCATCACATGTCCGGGGAAAAAGACGTTAAGTCAGAACCAAGGTGCAGGTTGGAAAATAAAAGCCGACACGGCGCGAGGTGCGCTGGCCGGCTCTATCGTTCGGAAAACGCCCCGATTATTTCTTGCCGTAACGCTGCATGAACTTGTCAATACGGCCTTCCGTGTCCATGACCGTCTTTTTACCCGTGTAATAGGGATGGCATGCCGAACAGACGTTGCAGGTCATTTCCTTTTTGGTGGAACGCGTCTTGATGACGTTCCCGCACGCGCAAGTGATCGTCGCGTCTTCGTATTTCGGATGAATGTCTTTCTTCATGACGATAAAGCCTTTCTACCTCAAAAGTCAAACAAGTGTATCATAGATTGGAAACAGCCGTCAAGGTGAAAAGAACCGCTGCATCTTTCATGCACGTTTTGTACAGAGAACGCGAATTGTACTTTCTTTAAAAAGAGAAAGCCGCACCCAAACGTGTGCGACCTGCTGATTTACTCAAAGTGGTAGCGGGAGTAGGATTTGAACCTACGACCTTCAGGTTATGAGCCTGACGAGCTACCTGGCTGCTCAATCCCGCAATCGGCTGAATGGCGCGCCTTGGAGGATTTGAACCTCCAACCTTCTGATCCGTAGTCAGATGCTCTATCCAATTGAGCTAAAGGCGCTGAAAACGGGATGTATTATAGCAAGCCTGCAAAAAGAGTGCAAGCCTTTTTTTGAAAATTGACAACTTTTTTGTTTTTGTACTTTACCGATTGGAATGATTCTGGGTCATGTATGGGAGACGACTGTACAAAAGGAATGCAAAGGATGTGCAGAATTTGGCGGTAACGTGGTATGCAATAAAGGTGCATGATGGGGTGGGAGTGAGAAGAAATAGTAGGAACAGAATAATATGGCCGTGTTGACCCTGAAAAGAGAAAATATTCTTTCCGAGTGTCGCTTCGGCATATAAGTGAAAGACCGAACGGGACGTGAAATGCAGGCGGTATGGAGGGCTGAAAGAACTTATCGTCTGGGTGTGGGTCGGGTTTCAACCTGCCCTGGCTTTTGAGTGAGTCAGCGCTGGGGAGAAAGAGCTTTTTTCTGAAAAGGAACGGTTGACGTGGTGAGGCGTGGTCGCACGAGAATGATATGGCGGCGTGTAAGCGGGATTCTTTTTCGTGTTGGGAAGGTGTTTGGAGCAAGTGCCTTTTGATATAATGCCAACATGGATTTTTCGTTGAAAAAATATTTTTCCTTGCGGGTGGCGGTTACGGTTGTGGTGCTTATGCTTGCGGCAGGATGTGTGGTATTAGCCTTCCCGGCTACGCATGGGGTGCTGCGGACATCTGTGTTTGATGGGGTTGTGTGGGTCTTGCTTGTGGCGCTGGCGGGGGTAACGCTGCGGGCGTGTTGGAAACACCGGTGGGTGAGCGCTTGTTTTCATCTTGGGGCACTTTGTGTGGGAATTGGAGGAGGTATTACGGCGGGGTATGCTTCGGAGAGTCGGGTTGGTCTGGTGGATTCACCTATAGCACCGATGGAGTTTAAGCAGCGGATTGTCGGAGGGGATCGTGTAACGCTTAAACATTTTGACATTGAGCGGTATCCCTCCGGAATGCCGAGCCAATACCGTACGCAGCTCTTTTTCCCGGAGGGTGAGCGGGAAGTGTCGGTGAATCATCCTGTGCGGCGGAAGGGGTTTACATACTACCAGATGTCATATTCCAAGGGGATGGATCCGTATGGACGTGAGGTATTGCAGACGGAATTACTTGTGCGGAAAGATCCGGGAGCTTCGATTGTTTTTGCGGGGTTTGGTCTGTTGGTGACGGCATCTGTTTTGGCGGCGCTCCGCGTGGAGAAGCAGGCATGACGGTTAAGACGGACGCGTTGGGGTGGCTGCTGAATACGCAGGTATTGTTCGCGGCATTTGGGGTGTTGCTTCCTCGGTCGTTTCGGGTGTGGGCGTGGCGATTGGTTTTCCCGTTGGGTGTGGCGAGCTTGGTCTTGCGTTGGTATGTGGCAGGGCATCCGCCGATGCGTAATCTTTTCGAGGCGTTTCTTTGGCTGCCGCCTCTGTTGGTCATGGGAACTTGGTGGACGCGGCTGCGGGAGGGGTTGGATACAACGCGGTTGGATGCCTGCCTGGGTCTATTGGTTGCGTTTCCGTTGGCGTTTGTATTTTCAGCACAGATGGTGCCGTTGCCCCCGGCATTGCAAAGTCCGTTCTTTGTTCCGCATGTGTTGGGGTATATGGCGGCTTATGCGTTACTGGCGCGAGCATTTGTTTTGGCGTGCGGGAAGCATGAGCGGGCGTCAGAACGGAATTTGATGTGGGGTTTTTGTTTGTTGACGTTGGCGTTGACGCTGGGGTCAGTTTGGGGCAATGAGGCGTGGGGCGCCTATTGGCAGTTGGATCCGAAAGAACAATGGTCGCTGGCTACGTGGTTGATTTATGTGGCGTGCCTGCATCTCCCGCGCCGACATTTCGCACGCAAGGTTCTATTGGGGCTCGGCCTATTGGCCATTGTGTTGACGGTGACGTGGATCAATCTTTCCAAGCTTTTCCCGGGGATGCACAGTTATGCCGGTATCTGATTTCAGTGAGAATCCGATCGTTCAGGTGCTTGATGATGCGATTGCCGCAGTAACACTTCTGCGGGAGAATGGTATGAAGCTGGTGTCACTGGATCCGCATGTGTGGGCGAAGTTCTGTGCGCCTTTGCCTGCTGCGGCATCTGAACGGCGGCTCGCAGGTTTGCCGCAGATTCCGCAACCGAATGAGGTGCAGCCGTCTGGAAGCGGACGGATAGAAACACCGGATGACCGTCAACATGTCATGCAGCTGGTAAACGAAGCGTTCGCGACGTGTCGAGCCTGTTGCTATGCGGGTAATGCTCGCTTTGGAAGTCGTGGGAATGTGTATAATCCGCCGGTAGCCATTGTGAACGGCCCCTGCCTGCTTGGCGATACGCCGCCTGCGGTGGGGTCTCACTTGGAAGGTGAAGCAGGGGCTTTACTTGACAAAATGATGGCGGCGATTGGATTGAAACCGGAGTCGTTATATATCACGCCAGCATTGAAGTGCGGCATTCCGCGAGGGAAGGCGGATGTAACGGCGCTTTCCACATGCGCCAAGCTGCTTCGAAAGGAATTACAGGCCGTCAACCCTAGGGCAATCGTGTTGTTGGGGCCTGTGGCTGCGCAAACACTTTGTCCGGGGGAGCGAGCCATGGCTGGAACGATAGGCCTGTGGCATGTATTTGAGGGGAATGTGCCTATGGTGACGCTGCATCATCCCATGCGTTTAATTTTGGCGGGCGAAGCACTTTCGGTTCCAATGAAGCAGGAAAATTGGCGAGTTCTGCAGGCGCTTAGAGTTCGGCTTCAAGTCTAACGCTGAGGGGGAGAACAAAATGTCGCGATTCATTATTGAAGGCGGAAAGCCTATTTCCGGAGTTCATCAAGTGCCGGGAAATAAGAACGCCGCGTTACCGATGTTGGCGGCAGTGCTGCTCGCTTCAGAGCCGGTTACCCTTGAGAATGTTCCGGATATTGCCGATGTTCGGGTGATGGTGAAGGGGTTGGAAGCGCTTGGAGTGAAGGTTTCCGGATCACTTGCAGAACATCGCTTAGTTTGCGATGCAGGGAATTTAAAGGCTGATCCGATTCTTCCGGAAGATATCTGTTCGCTTATTCGCACGTCATTCCTGTTTGTTGGCCCATTACTCGCCCGTAAAGGGAAAGTTCGTTTGCGGGCAGCTCCGGGTGGGGACAGTATTGGCCGGCGGCGGTTGGACACGCACATCAATGGGCTTCATGCCTTGGGGGCACGCGGGAAGCCCAGCAGTATGGGAAGTATTTCCATGAGAGCCCCGGAGGGGTTCTCGGGAACCTTCTTTATGTTGGATGAGGCGTCTGTTATGGCCACAGAGAATCTGGTTATGGCAGCGGTTACGGCACGCGGAGTTACAACGCTTTACAATACCGCTTGTGAGCCACATGTTCAGAATCTTTGTGAGATGTTGTGTGGAATGGGGGCGCAAATCAGCGGCATGGGTACAAATCGACTGGTAATTACCGGTGTGCCATGTTTACACGGTGGAACATTCCGTGTGAAAGGTGATGTGATTGAAGCTGCCAGCTATCTTGTTGCAGCGGCGGTTACTGGGGGTGCGCTCTCGCTCAAGGGCGTGGAACCGGAGGAGATGGCAATCCTAGAGCCTACATTCAAGAAGTTTGGGGTGCGTTGGTCGGTTGATGAAACTGGAACATTGAAGCTGCCGGCCAAGCAGAAGTTACGGACGGCCTATGATCTTGGCGCGGCGATTCCGAAGATTGAGGATGGCCCGTGGCCAGCCTTGCCGTCTGATCTGCAGAGTGTTCTTATTGTGTTGGCCACGCAAACACGAGGAACAGAACTTTTCTTTGAGAAGATGTTTGAAAGTCGGTTGTATTTTGTGGATCATCTGATTGGAATGGGTGCAAAAATCGTCCAGTGCGATCCGCATAGAGCTGTGATTACAGGCCCGACACGGCTTCAGGGAAGTGTGGTGTCAAGTCCTGATATTCGCGCAGGTATGGCACTCATTATCGCGGCGCTTTGCGCTCACGGCACAACCGTAATTCATAATGCTGAATCGATTGACCGAGGCTATGAGTCGGTAGAGACTCATCTCAGTGCATTGGGTGCAGTTATCCGCCGTGCCTAAAGTGGCCTTTCGTGGTTACGTATGGCGGAGTGCTTCAGCTGCTTGATGTGCGGCTTCCTGAATTCTGCCCTCTCCTGCGATGTGTCGATGCCGCATGAGGATTTTCCCCGCACAGAGAACGGTATCTACGCTCGCACTGTCTGCCGCATAGATGAAGTTAACGTCCGCATTCCCTCCGCAGGCAAAAGGCGGTGTTCGTAAATCCACCAAGATTAGATCTGCATCTGCCCCAGGGGCAATGCGCCCGGCGTTAGGAAATCCAAGGGCTTGCGCGGCAACGGAGGTTACGGCGGCATCCAAAGCTTCAAAGGGAAGCGCCTCCGGCGATGCAGAAGCAATACGTGCGGTTAAAGCTGCGGCTTTGGTTTCGGCAATCATAGACAATCCGTTATTGGAGGCGGCGCCATCAGTTCCAACGGTTATGGAAATTCCAGCTTTTGCGGCTTTTTCCCATTCAAATGTGCCGGAGGCCAATTTTTGATTTGATTGCGGGCAATGCGCTATGATGACGTTGTTGGAGGCCAAAAGATCGCGGTCTGCATCTGAAAGGTGGCAGGCGTGTGCCAGAATCGTTCCAGGGCGTAATATTCCACAAGACTTCAAGTAGGTTACAGGTGATGAGAAGCCAAAAGCGTTTGCCTGTTTGTGTTCGGCTAAACTTTCTGCCGCGTGAATGTGAATTGGCAATGCAAACTTATCGGCTTTTTGCGATAGATCATGAAGAAGGGCCGGCGTGGTTGTATATATGGCATGAGGTGCAAGCGTCAGATGAATAGTATCGGGTAAAGTGTCCCGTAGTGCGAGGGTCGCTTCGTTTTCAATGTGTTCCGACACTTGATTCATGAATACCAACCCGATTTGGGCACGTACCCCCATTTCCCACGCTGCGCGAATGGTTTGCGGTTGGTGAAAATACATATCGTTGAATCCAACGCATCCTGAATGAAGTCCTTCCACAATGGCCAGACGCGTTCCGGCATAAACAGCTTCCGGGGTCAATCGATTTTCTCGCGGCCAGATGTGATGCGATAACCAGTCCATCAGAGAACAATCATCACCTGTTCCTCGAAAAAGGGTCATAGCCTGATGCGTATGTGTATTATAAAAGGGGGGGCGAATCAAATAGTTCGCCCCATCCCAACGCATTTTGGATGAAGCTTGAATTAAAGTGCCTGCAGGTTCTACGGCTGCGAAAATGGAACCTTGAATGGCTACATCTACTCGATTTCCTCTGTGTAACACATTCAAAATGACAAGGTCATACATATTCACAGGCTTCTTAGGGTGTGGCGTATAGAATGGTGAGTATCTGGAAAACAGAACCCCGCCGTTGCTACGGCGGGGAGAGTGTGATTACTTTACCTCTTTGGCAAAATGAATGGGGCTGAAGTATTTTGGTACATGGAAGTTCAATTCTGGGCTTTGCGGAAGCAGTGTTCCCCAGTGTGGGCGGCTTGAACAATCCGCGCATTTGCAGAAATTACCTTGCCAGGTTTGTCCAGAGAGATCCCCCAGCGGGCCGAAAATTCCCTCCAGATAGGAATGGGGGATCCGCACAATCATCCACCAGTCGGTGGGAACGGGTGTCTCAGGATCAATGATTTGCGGCAGATTTCCTTTTGCCGTTAACTTGCGGATCGCATCTTTTGAGATGTACTCAAAGTCTGCAAATCCCCCGGGCGCCCGTGTCCAATTCCGGATATGTGAAGAATGGATGCATCCTCCGGCGTTGATCTCAAGGTTGATGTATCCCTTTTCGATTTTGAGTGGCTGAAGGAATGCTTCTACGCAAGCATCTTCGCACACCATGGAGTTAAGTGCCGTGTGGACGATCCGGACATATTGATCGGAGACTTGCCAATAAAACATGATGTCCGCCCCATCGTGCAATGCCCGAAGAACCGTTTTGGGATGATGCGCAGAACTCTTTTCATGCCAATAGGCATATTCTCCTGCCTCTGCTTTCGCCCAGATCGGATCCTCCGGATTGAAGTCAGGAAGTTTGGTCACCTTGTTGATGGTATACTCGGTCAGCATGGTCTTACCCTCCTTTTACTCAAAGATATTTGCAGCGTTTGTTGATAACGGGGGCTCAATTTGCCCGCCATATTCTCCACAGTTGTAGTATTGATCGGAATCTCCGACTGCGGCCTTCAAGCGGAATAACTCATTTTTGAGCGCCTCGGTAACGCCTGCGTAGGCAGGTTTCCCATAAAGATTATTGAGCTCTTCCGGATCAGTTTTCAGGTCAAACAGTTCCCATTCGTCTACTTTGTAGTAACAAATGAGCTTGTAGCGTGCTGTCCGGACGCCGTAATGCGCCGGTGTGCCATGTTCTCCGCCCTGAATGTAGTACCGATAATAGAAACTTCTCCGCCAGTCCTTTGGGGTTCCGGTGGTGATGTTTGGCAAGAAACTGCGCCCTTGCCAATTGGCCGGCTGGGGCACGTTTGCCACGTCAGCAAAGAAGGCTGCAAAGTCAACGTTCGTGATGATGTCGGTGTTTACGGTGCCGGGTTTGACGGTGCTTGGCCACCGAATCAGGAACGGCATCTTGAGCGTCTCCTCCATCATGAAACGTTTGTCATAGAGGCCGTGATCGCCAAGGAAAAAGCCTTGGTCTGCCGTGTAGACTACAAGCGTGTCTTGATCGATTCCTTTTTGTTTCAGGTAAGCTAACATGTCGCCAACGCTGTCATCTACACTTTGAACACATGCCAAGTAGTCTTGCATATACCGCAAATAGGAAAGTTTAATACGTTCCTTGCGGCGGCGCTCTCGTTCTTCATCGGATAATGCCGGCTGATCACGCAGTTCCTTTGGCCAACGATTCTTGGATTCCCCTGTCTTGTACTGCTCCGGATCTACTCCAGGAAATACCCCGCCTTCCGAAAAGTATTCCGTAAGCTTTAAGTCCTCCTCAATTCGCATGTGGTGTTCCAGCGTCATGCGTGTATGCTTGATGGGCGAAGCTCGCCCGGCATAGTCGTCAAACAGGGTTTCTGGGCAGGGGATATCCGCCAATGTTTTGGAGCGGAAGACTTTTTTGTACTTCTCGCTTGGGATCCAGTTCCGGTGTGGAGCCTTGTGCAGCATCATAACGAAAAAGGGTTTGTCGTTAGCTAATGCCTCGTCAATCACGCACTGTGTTACGCGGGTGATATTCTCAGATGCGTATTCCCCTGGGAATCGCAGAATACCTTTCTTTAGATGGCTTTCCAAGCCAAACGGGCACTTCTCCGTCGTGGTAAAAAAGTACGGATTAAAGTAGACGCCTTGGTTTTGATAGATTGCCCATCGATCCCAATCATCATTTCGGACGGTTTTTGGACCACCCATATGCCATTTACCGATCAGAGCGGTGTAGTAGCCGGCATCCCGCAGTGTTCCCCCGACTGTTTTGATTTTTGGTGAAATGTCATTAAATACTGGAACACCATTCTTACAGCTGTACATTCCTGTTAGAATACAGGCACGGGAAGGTGTGCAGATAGAGTTTGTGACAAACACATCTTGGAAAAGAGCCCCCTCGGCTGCCAACCGATCCATGTTGGGAGTTCGATTAATTCGTGAGCCATAAGCGCTGATCGCGTGTGCAGCATGATCGTCCGTCATGATAAACAGGATATTCGGACGTTTTTTCTGCGATTGCCCTGCCCGGGTAATACGCGGTGCGGAAGCTGCTGCGGCAAAAGCCAATCCGCATCCGGCGGTTTTCAGAAAATCTCTACGGTTTGTCATGACGGGTTCCTTTCGTCTCACAGGATATCAAAAACAGGACGCATGGATGCGGCAGGGGGAGGTTTTCCCCTTGGCATTGTGTTCACGTGCGCGCGAGCTTGCATTTTATTGCAGCAAATAACGTTCAGCCTCCAATGCGGCCATCGCTCCCGAACCTGCTGCAATGACGGCTTGTTTATAAGCTGGGTCTTGTACATCTCCAGCGGCAAAAACGCCTGGCGCCGAAGTCTTAACACCGGAAGTTATGATGTAGCCCTGAGGAGTCAGGGGTAACGCTCCCCGCAAGAACGCCGTGTTGGGTTGATGCCCAATGGCGATAAAAACGGCATTCACAGGGAGATCTCGCAGGGTTCCTGAATGGGTGTCGCGGAGCCGGACAGCTTGGACATGCCCCTGCGCGGGATCCAGGATCTCCGCTATTTCACTGTTCCATATGGGTTCAATTTTTGGAGAGGCTAATACACGGTCAGCCATAACCTTGCTGGCACGCAGCGCGTTACGCCGATGAATCAGAATAACCTTTGAACACAATTTAGCTAAAAACAACGCGTCCTCACAGGCCGTGTCGCCCCCACCTACAACAGCAACCGCCTGCCCCCGGAAAAAAGCGCCATCACACGTTGCACAGCCAGAAACGCCATGCCCCAAGAGCGCTTTTTCGCTCTCTAAGCCAAGCCAACGTGCAGAGGCTCCTGTGGCTACAATAACTGCACGCGCTTCGAGAACTCCAGCGACTACGGTTTCAAGTCGTTTTACGTTGCAGGAGAAGTCCGCCCCGGTACATTCATCCATCTCAAACTGAGCGCCAAACCGTTCGGCCTGACGCCGCATGGAGAGCACCAGCTCATACCCGTTGACCGCCTGTTCGAATCCGGGGAAGTTTTCCACGTCAGTTGTTTGAGTCAGTTGCCCGCCGGGTTGCATTCCTTCCAAGACGAGCGGTGAAAAGCCGGCTCGTGCGGCATACAAAGCGGCCGTGCACCCTGCCGGGCCGCTGCCCAAAATGACCAGATCGCGCATGGTTTTCTTAAGTTTTCCCGGGTATTACC
>CALBHX010000043.1 GCA_937892925.1 uncultured Lentisphaeraceae bacterium | reverse complement strand
CCGTCTTATCGGAAATCGCAGCATTCACCGACTCCACATCGTTGTATTCAGCATAGGCGAACCCAACTGGCATCGGGTCAAATCCCTTCTGAATCTTGTCCTGAGCCGTAGCGGCACACATGGCCAGGGTTCGCCCATGAAATCCCTTATTAAACGTGATCACCTCGTAGCGGCCGCCTTTATCACTCCCCCAAAGGCGCGCAAGCTTGACCATGTTCTCGTTGGCCTCGGCGCCCGAGTTCACAAAAAATGAGCGATACCCGCCGGAAAGCTCAGCCAACCGTTGTGCCAGGTTTGCCATCTGCACATTAAAATACAAATTGGAAGAATGGGTGAGTGCCTTAGCCTGCGTTTCTATCGCCTTTACAATGGCCGGATGGCAATGACCGCACGCCAGCGTTGCAATACCGGCGGTCAAATCGTAATATTGCATCTTGTCAACGTCTACCACTCTGCTTCCGGATCCCGAAACGAGAGCCACCGCCGGGGAATAGGTGGGCATCAGGTATTGCTGATAACGCGCTGCAACAGCTTCGGTCTTCTTACTCATCGGCTTTAATCTCCGTTCCTACGCCTTGTTTGGTGAATATCTCGAGCAACAGTGAATGCGGCATTCGCCCGTCAATCAGGTGAACGCGCTGCACGCCTGCTTCAATCGCCTCGGCACAACTGTCGATTTTCGGCAGCATGCCTCCGGCAATGACGCCTTCCGCTTTTAGCCCAGGCACATCGCCAAGACGTAAAGTTGAGATGAGGGAGGCGGGATCCGCGACGTTCCGCAAGAGCCCCGGAACATCGGAAATAAATACAAGTTTACGTACACGCATGGCCTTTGCAATCGCCACTGCAGCCACATCCGCATTGACGTTGTAGAGTTGACCATCCTCTTCGCCAATTCCAAGCGGAGTAATGACCGGGATCACTCCGGCATCCGCCATCTGCGCAATCGCATCGGTCTTTACAGCCACAGGGTCGCCAACAAATCCCCAATCGAGCTCAGCCCCGGTTTCCGGATCTTTCCCGGTTACCTTTCGAGTAGTTAAAATCCAATCCCCATGAAGCGGACGCGCTAATACGTGGAAATTCTGATTCAACAGCTTCAGAATATTCGCGTTCACCTCATGCTTGATGACCTGTTCAACCACTTCCACCGTTCGCTCATCCGTCACCCGCAGGCCGCGTACAAAGTTTGGCGGAATACCAGCCCGCTCCATCGCGCGGTTAATAGCCTTTCCGCCGCCATGCACAAGCACAACCTTAATCCCAACGGTACGCATAAACGCAATATCGCTTAGCAACCGCAGAAGATTTTCCGGCGATTCCATCACACTCCCGCCCACCTTGACCACCACAAGGCTTCCACGAAAGTCCTGAATATACGGAACTGCTTCGATTAACACGTTGGCTTTTTCAATAAATTGCTGCATCATGTCGTGTACTCCGCGTTTATCTTTACGTAGTCGAACGTAAAGTCGCAGGTATAAATCGTCTCTTCCCCAGAGCCGAGACCCAACTCGACCGTTACATCAAATGCACGCTCACGCATCAAACGCTGCATCTCCGCCAAGGTTTCTTCCGCCGCAACGTGTCCGCAGTCATAGGCGCAAATACCGCCGTACAAAATCCGTACGCGCCGCTCATCCACCTCGGCACCGGAATACCCCGCCGCACAAATTACACGCCCCCAATTCGGATCTTTTCCGAACCAGGAAGTCTTCACCAGCGGTGAACGCGCAATCGCCCGCGCCACTAAATGGGCATCTTCCTGTGTCCGCGCCCCGGTTACCCGAACGGTAACAAACTTACTGACCCCTTCGCCATCCATAACGATTTGTTTGGCGAGCGCAGTGCAGACAGCTTTCAGAGCCTCCAAAAAGACTGCGGCTTCCGGGTGCGAAGCCGAAAGTGTGCGATTCCCAGCCAACCCATTGGCCAAACACACGAGTGTATCGTTTGTGGATTCATCACCATCCACCACAACACGATTGAATGAAACATCGGCCGCCTGCTTCAACGCCTGTTGAAGCCATGCCGGCTCCACTGCCGCATCGGTCGTTACATAAGCCAGCATGGTCGCCATCTTGGGCTCAATCATACCGGCGCCCTTGCACATCCCGCCCAGCGTAACGACTTTACCGTCAATCACACACTGCACCGCCGCACGTTTCGGGCGTGTATCGGTGGTCATAATCGCACAACTTGCCGCTTCATCTGCTTCGGCTCCGGAAGCCAACGCCTGAACGGCACGCTCCACTCCGGCAATCACACGTTCCGTTGGGAGCAATGCACCAATCACACCGGTGCTCGAAACCAAAACCAAGGACGCATCAATCCCCAATGCCTGCGCAGCAGCTTTTGCCACGGCTTGTGCATCAATCAGCCCCTGTTCTCCCGTACAGGCATTGGCACACCCCGTGTTGACGGCAATCGCCTGAGCCTGCGCACACGCAGCCAGCTTTGCACGATCCACCACAACCGGTGCCGCAGCAACTAAATTCGTTGTAAAAACGCCGGCTGCCACGCACGGAACATCGGCCGCGATCAAGGCTACATCCCGACGGTTTGCATACTTCACACCCGCTTCAACGCCCGCAGCGCGGAAACCTTTTGCAGATGTAATGCCGCCATTCAGGAACGTCCACTGTTCCATTTTAAACTCCTTCTACCTATAAACGTGTAAAGTATGCCATAGTGTAAGCTCCTGTTGCAACTCACACCGGCAATACGCTATTTCTATTTCCAAAAATACGTTGCCGATCGACAAAACGAAACGCGTAACAGCATCGTATCCATTTTTTGCATGATTTCACAACGCCGCATCTAGGCAATCCTTACACCTATCCCTCCCCCTGCTCTACCGTATCCTACCATTCGCAATCGTAACTCATGCCGGAGATTCCCTCAACCCGCCCCGAGTTGAAGATAAAGCCGGGGCGGGTTGCGGGCAAACCCGCCCCGGCTGAGATCTGAAGTGTGTGTAAGACGTGAGACAAGGGAGAAATAGCGTGGGAGTAACCGGGAATAATGCCCCGTTATTACACAGTTCCAGCGGGTTAAAGTCTGAAAAATTGAGACAAGAATGAGAAGTCATTGAGCATTTGAAGAGGTGAAATAAATTTGAGACAAAAGCGAATGGATTTGAGTGGATATTTACACAGGCAGGCCGCGCCCGGGATCCCGAAACCTGCCGCCCACAGTTTCGCCTCCGGCATCGAAAGATTCCAGGCGAATCTCCCCATCTCACACCATACCATGCGAAACTTATCCCATTTCCATCCCGCACAGTTTTCCTGTCGCGTTTCATCGGGGCTTCCTCCCCCTACGCGCTCATTTTCTCTCGGTCATACAGTTTTTTCCATCCACACAACGCTCATCCAGCCTCTGCAACAACTTTAATATGAACCAAAACCTGTTAAGCATAGGGAACCCATTCCAATGCAACAACCCAACCAGTTGATCCCTCATAACACATCACCCAAAAACAAGGATCTCAAGAGTACATGAGCATACACGAAACAGTATCGTGGAACGCAGAAATGTGATACACTGAAAATCACTCGTTTTATCGTTGCAGAGGAGGCTTCAAATGGCTATTCAGATTTCACAGGAAGAGGTTTTTGCATTTCATGACGGTGGGAAAGTACACGTTGCCTTATCTAAACAGTTGCAGACCCAGAAAGACCTTTGTCTGGCTTATACACCTGGAGTGGCTCAAGCTGTGAAGGCGATCGCATCGGAGCCTCAACGCGTATTCGAGCTTACCAGCAAGCGCAATTTGGTAGCGGTGGTTTCTGACGGCACTGCAATCCTTGGGTTGGGAGATTTGGGTGCATTGGCTTCCATCCCGGTCATGGAGGGAAAGGCTGCGTTGTTCAAAAGTTTCGCAGGCGTAGACGCATGGCCGGTTCCGTTGGGTCATTGCCGAAAAGACGGTAAGGATACGGGCAAGACCGACCCGCAGCGTGTTATAGAAGCCGTCCGTGCAATTGCTCCCATGTACGGCGGAATCAATCTGGAAGACATTGCCGCCCCCGCCTGTTTCGAGATAGAGAAGGTATTGGATGCCGAGTTAGATATTCCAGTATTTCATGACGATCAATGGGGAACAGCCGTCATCACAGTGGCTGGACTTATCAACTATGCCTATCTTGCAGGCCGCCCGTTGAATTCCGTACGAGTAGTCATAAATGGTGCAGGCGCCGCTGGCATCCGAATTGCCGATATGTGCAAGGCCGCAGGCGTTCAGGATTTGCTCATATGTGATTCTCATGGCGTTATCCATACCGGACGAACCGACCTGACGGAGCATAAACTCCGCCATGCTGTTTCCACAGACAAGCGAACGCTGAAGGAAGCCCTCGTCGGAGCCCACGTATTTATCGGCGTCTCGGCTGCGCATGTACTTTCCGGAGAAGATGTGACAAAAATGGCCGATTTCCCTGCGATTTTTGCAATGGCCAACCCCGATCCCGAAATTGAGCCTGCCGTTGTTGCCGAAGCCATGGGGACGCGTCCATATGTCATGGCCACCGGTCGTTCGGATTATCCAAACCAAATTAACAATGTTCTTGGCTTCCCGTTTCTGTTCCGTGGAGCATTAGATGTTCGGGCACGAACCATCAACACCGAGATGAAAGTCGCGGCTTCCCAAGCTTTAGCCATGTTAGCTCGTGAGCCTGTTCCGTCAGATGTTCAGGCTCTTTATCCCGGAGAAAAGTTGGCGTTCGGAGCGCAATACATCATTCCAAAGGCTTTTGATACGCGTCTATACAAAGTCGTCTCATATGCCGTAGCGGAAGCTGCGGTAAAGTCTGGCGCAGCTTCCCCCGATACGGATCTAAACGCCGTAAAAGCAAAACTGGAAGCCGGGCTTTAATCATCTCCAGTTAGGCGGGCGGCGTGAGAAACGCCGCCCACTTATTATTTATGGAACATTCTCTAGACTTACGAAGTCTCGTGTTCACCAATCCACCACCCCTTGATAAACTCACGCCCCCTATGGATGAACCATTAGAACACCCCCCCTTGCCCTCCAAAATAAATATCCCCAAACAACCGTCTCTGACAAAACGGCTGCTCTCTTTAACGCTAACATTTGGCAAGTTTGGCGGGATTACGTTCGGTGGAGGCTACGCCATCGTTGCCCTGCTTGAAGAAGATCTTGTACAACGTAAACACTGGCTGTCCTCTGGCGAATTGTTGGATATCATCACGGTTGGTGAGAGTACTCCGGGAGCCATTGCCGTTAATACCGCAACCTTTGTCGGTTACCGTGTGGCCGGCCTTCCGGGTGGAATTGTCGCAACAGCTGCACTGGTCTTTCCCGCATGGTTAGTCATTGTGCTTCTCAGTTCCTGTTATCTCATATTACGAGAAAATCATTGGATTGCAGCGGCGCTTGCCGGAATTCGTGTGGCGGCTGTGGTATTAATTGTTCGCGCCTTCCTGCGCATGGGGAAGAGCATCTGGCGATCGTGGATAAATCTGTCCGCGATGATCATAGCATTTGGGCTCGTTGTTTTCACTCCAATCAATGCCATATTCATCGTTCTTGGCGGATTATTTTTTGGTGTCTTGTGGTTCGGAGTTAGACCACGTCTTTTTGAACACCGAGGAACCTGAAATGATTTATCTCACGCTTTTTTGGACGTTCATCAAGATCGGGTTATTTACCATTGGCGGCGGATATGCCATGATACCGCTGATCCAACAAGAAGTGATTGAACGCCATGGTTGGATGACCATTGACCAATTCACGGAATTCGTTGGAATCGCGGAAAGTACACCTGGTCCCTTTGCCATCAATATCGCTACGTTCGTAGGAGTTCATGCGGCACAAGAAAGCGGCGGCCATGGCATTCTGGGAAGCCTATGCACCACCGGAGGTGTCGTATTGCCCTCGCTGATTATTATTCTGATCATTGCAGGTTTGTTTCATTATGCCATGCAGCACTGGCTCGTCCGCTCAGCATTAACAGGTGCAAAACCTGTGGTCGTTGGATTGATTGGTGCAGCGGGATTTACTCTGACGGCGCACACACTTTCCGATCCCACAACGGGATTTCATTGGACTTCTGCAGGTTTGGCAATTGGATTGATGTTAATTACGGCCATCACCCGCCTGAATGCTGTCTTTGTGATCCTAATCGGAGCCGTAGGAGGACTCTTGCTATTTGGCGTTCTAGATCTACCCAGTTAGTTGATTTGCCCTGGTATGAGCATTCATTCGCTAACGCGTCTTTTTCACAATGGTCTAATAAAAATCCAACGTTTAGCTTCGTGGATTTTAGATGTGCTCTACCCGCAAGACTGTGTTTTTTGCAGGGCGCCCTCCGGCGGCGCCGGTTACATTTGCCAACCCTGTCTGGAGAAACTCTCTTTTCACCGCAACACCGCCTGCACCATCTGTGGTGCAGAAAGTGCGCAGCCGGAGGCTGAAGCTTTTATCTGTTGGGACTGTATGACCCATCGTCCCGCATTTGAACGTGTATTCATTGTTGCTCGCTATGAGGGTGCCATCCGCGACTTAATACATCTCTTCAAATATCAGCGAGGCGTGTGGCTTCTACAAGACCTGGCTCGATTCATGGCGGCTGTCTATTGGGGACGCATCCAGCCCTTAAACCTACCTATTGACCTCATTGTACCGGTGCCCATGGAACGCCGCAAATTAAAGACTCGCGGATATAACCAAGCGGCGCTTCTGGCACAAGCATTGAGTCGAGCAATCGGCATCCCCTATCAATCGAAATGGCTCATCCGCGTGAAAACAGACGTCTCCTCTCAGACACATTTACACCGGTCAGCCCGTTTGGCCAATGCAGAAGCCGCCTACCGCCCAACATATAAACAGGGACTCACCGGCAAAACCATTCTTTTGGTGGATGATGTTATAACCACCGGTGCCACCTGCAATGCCTGCGCAAAACATCTTCGCGATTCTGGCGCAAAAGCCGTTTATGTTTTAGCGTTGGCTCGTCCGATTCGCCTGTAATTGAAGGCGTCCTTCATCGTAATTGCAACGCCATCGCAATTTCTGGACAAGTAAACGGATTGGTGTGCTTGGTACAGTAAATACACCCGCGATATATTTTGTGAATAATCTTCTTCTTCTCAATTTCACGAAATCCAAGGCGCCCAAAGAACTCAGGCTCAAAAGTAAGCACAATCGCTTGAACCGGCTTAAATCCATCAATCCGCTGCAATACAAATCGGATCAGCCTGGAACCGATTCCGCGGCCTCGATAGGCCTGCGAAACCGCAACAGACTGCAGCTCGACAGTCGCCCCTTCAGGACAACCAATTTCCGGGAGAATTTGCCAACAGGCACACGCGATAATTTCATTTTCCCGCGCAGCCACTGTAAATCGATCAATATTCTCAACAATATTGTTTACCGGGCGCAAAATCAATTCGTGCGGATAACTTTGGATCAACCGATGAATAGCCAGCACATCTTCCAACGTGGCACGACGAATAAGAATATCCGGTTCCATTCCAATTCCCCAATCAAGTTTGTGCGAACGCATCAATCTTTTCAGATGTTCCACATACAATCAATCGATCATCACTGCGAATAAGTGTTGTTCCTGTCGGGATGATCAGTTGACGCGGTGCTGCCGGATCAAGATCATTCAGGCGGCGAAGCGCCAGCACAGTAATATCGTAATTCTGCCGAACATCCGCATCCACCAACGTCTTATCAACCAAGCATTCTGGCGTCGAAATTTCTGCTGCACAGAGCCCATCAGCGATTTCAAAAAGATCCACCTGGCTGGTTGTAACTAGGCTCCGCGCCAATCGCTGTGCACGATCGCGATTAGGGAAAATCACAACATCAGCCCCTACACGCCGAAGAACACGCCCATGCACCTCCGTCGAAGCCTTCGCCACCACCGTCCGAACCCCAAGATCCTTACAGTTCACCGTGGCCATAATGCTTCCCTCCACATTCTCTCCAATCGCCACAACGACTGTTTCACACGTGCCAAATCCGGCCTCTTCCAGCGCATGAATATTGGTTGCATCTCCCTCAACGGCTTTTGCCACATATTCTGACAATTCTTGAATCTTGCGGCGATCTGTATCCAACAAAACAACCTCTGACCCTTGCGAAGCCAGCGCCTGAACAAGAGCCTCTCCGAAACGACCGGAACCTATGATACCAATCCGTTTTGCCATAGTAAACCCAATCTCATTGCAAATGCCATCAGTCATTTGCTCATAAAAGCCCAAACTTATCCAACAATGCCGCCACAAAGACAAAAATCATCACACCAGGAAGCACCCAGGTAATATACCAACGAAGTTTTCCGGAAAGACGCAAGCCCCGTCCAGCATTTGCTTCCTGAAGAAACTTTTCCCATCCCCAATATCGCCTGCTGACACAAAAGATTAAAATAGCTAATGACCCTAACGGTAAGGCTAAATTGGACACAACGAAATCCTCCAAGTCTAGAATCGTTGTGTTCGCCCCCATCGGTTGTATCCACTTCAATATCCCAAACCCAAACGCACAAGGTAATGAGAGCAAAACAAGCAGCGGAGCATTTCTACGGATCGCCCCATGCCGTGTACATTGACGTTTTTCCATCGTCATTGCCACAATATTCTCAAACACGGCAATCACTGTTGTCAATGCCGCAAGCGCCAAAAATGTAAAAAAGACAGCCCCAATCCATGACCCGACTGCGCCCATTTTGGCAAAAACCTGCGGTAAAGTTATAAATATAAGCTTTGGCCCCTGATCCGGCTGTGTGCCGAAAGCAAAGCAGGCCGGAAATATCACCAATCCGGACAGTAACGCAACGATCGTATCGATGCCGATAATTTTTGCAGACTCACCTGCCAAGGTATATTTACGGGAAGTATAACTGCCAAAAATCGACATCGAACCAATTCCTAATGACAGCGTAAAGAAGCTTTGCCCAAGCGCATCTAGAACGATATTAAAAAGCGGACGAGCCTGTGGGCCGTGCAACACGGAAAGTGAAGGCTTCAAATAGAAGCTGACACCCGCACCGGCGCCAGGCAGCGTCAGCACATAGACACACAGACCAATCAAAATCAGAAATAAAAGCGCCATCATCTTTTTTGTGACATTCTCCACGCCCTTTTCAAGTCCAAGGGCACAAACACCAAACCCAATCAGGCTCACTAATCCCATCCATAAAAACTGTGCTGATCCAGAAGAAACAAACGCATCAAAAAAGTCCTTGGGCGCCTCAAACGAAAACCACCCGCTCAAAATCGCAACAGGATAGGCCAACATCCAACCAGCCACCGTTGTATAGTACATCATCAATAACCAATTTCCCGCCACCTGAAACTTGGAAATCGACCGAAAAACGCCAGGATTCGCAGCCAACTTCGGATAAGCCGTTGCTAATGAACGCTTGGCCGCTCTTCCAATAGCAAACTCCGCTGTCATCATCGGAAGCCCAAAAATCAGTAAAAAGACAATATACAAAAGAACAAACAGTGCGCCACCATTCTGCCCTACAACAAACGGGAACCGCCACACATTTCCAAGGCCAACTGCACACCCGGCAGAAACTAATAAAAAACCCAAGCTCGTAGCCAGAGATTCACGTTTTTCCATTGTCATCACATTTCCTCTCCGCAGTTCCAAAGGCCTTCAAACGCCCACTGCCCTCGTTCATATTCAAACTGCATCAGCGTACATAAAGCAAACCCGCACGACACCGCATCGCATAATTCATGCGCCACACGACCCAGCAACGGCATATGCCCAACCACCAACACCTCCGAAGTTTCCCCCTCCAACGACTCAAGCGCCAACATCACCGCTCTCGGCTCTCCAGCGGGCACCAAATTCTGCCATATCGACATCACCGGCTTCTCTCCAAGCTCACCTACAATAGCTTGTGCCGTCTCCTGCGCCCGCACATAAGGACTCATCACAAGCCTCTCCAAGTGAACGCCCAATCTGGCCAAAAACCGCCCGACAGCCCGTGCCTGCTCCCAACCACGCGTTGAGAGCGCAGGTTCACCCGCGCCAAACGTACCGGGTAGATATTCACCATGTCGAACCAAAAACACTCTCATCCCCACTACAATAACATAAACCGTATCATGACGTTTAATTTCACACCATAGGAAATGAGGTAATTGAGGAAGCAACAATCTTGTAGAAGGAATGTCAGTTCCAATCGAGAATCGGCATTTCGCGTACTACGAATGAACGATTATAAAGAAGCGTAAGACAACGAAAGATGGACGATTCAAGGGCGATGAAAAATATCACGCCAAAGGTTAAAACTTAAACGTGAAAGCCCAACCAAAAGGGCAGGCGTTCCAGGAGGCAGGAGATACCCCCGTTATCTCGTGGCTCTACTGCTCGAGGCAGTCATGAGTTACCGCCAACATTCCATATAGTACCTCAAACCCATTCTAAAAAGTAACTATAACATCTCCACCACACCATACATTCCTCGCATCCGCTCATTCTTGTCTCAAACAGCCCGCAACTTTTCTCAAATCCATTGCAAAATACACGCTCCGGCTTCTTCTAACCATACATCTACAAAGGAACTAAAAATGGAACTGAGAAATAGCGAAGGTGGATGAGGGGACAACATCAAGTAAAGTGTATGATAACATGTGAAAAAAGGATTATGATTAAATACTCACCCAACCTACCACTGACAATATCAATTCGTACATTGAAAGTCTCCTCCGCAAAAAGGTAAGGAAAATCGGACGTATTGAACGATGAAACACCAAAAGACCGTCGATACCCGCATAAAAATCTGTTGAAACCAATTTACATCTTACCCGATAGATGGTAAATCATTTAATCAGAAAGGAAGCAGCTAGGGATGGGCAAGTCGCTACATACAGGGATAAGTCACTCGACAAAAGAAAAGGAACCCATGGCGAACAACGCTCAATATAAGGGGGGCTCTATCATCATGATGAAAAAATTAAAGCCGTTATTAAAGTTGTATATTTTGGCATCCTGTGCATTGGGGGCGGTGGCGTTATATGGTATCACGCCGTCCCGCAATTACGGTATGAAACCGTGGGAGCGTGAAAACGGTATGCGATATATGTCGGCCACCCGTCTGAATGATCCGACGTTTGATCAAAAGGCCGAGGCCAAGGCGATCGCCGATTATCTTCATAAGACAGAAGTGTATCAAAATTTACCCAAAGCGTTAAAAGAGAAAATAGACAGCAATCAAGAAAATTATTTTATGGGCAAGAAAGACGAATTACAGGCAGAAATTAAATATATTGCGTTGTATTGTGATAAGAATATCAAGATATATTACGCCGAGCCTAATCTTCAATTGCCGAGAATTCTGATTGACATGGAGAAACACCCGCAATCGATAAAGGGGTATGTGATGGCGTCGTATGACCCGTCCCCGGCGGTGGACAAAAAGACGGGGAAACCGTATTTTTGGGTTCCAGAGCGGATATTGAAACAGATTTCACCGGAAGAGCGCGCTTATTTTGAAACATTTTTGGATGTTGTAAATGAAAACTATCACTTCCTGACGGCGTATCCGTTATTAAAGGTGGATCCGCAAAAATTTAAAGACGGGGAATATTGGGCAAAGTTTGTGCCGGCGCAATATTTGGTTACCGATGGCAGTGTGCCGAAACCGGAGGGGTATCAACCCGGATTGAAGGATGACATCCAAACGCGTTTGGGCGCGCCGGTGTATGATTTAAGCGAGATGAAAGTCACGTATCGTTATTCGGATTGTTCTGAATTTAATTATCGCGGTAAATTGCAAGGTGCAAAGGGTGTGTCTGTCGGATTTTTCCGATATGATCCGAAATGGACGGCGGATGATATTCAAATCCGTGTGTTTCATGTACAAACGGGTGTGCGTCGTGTTTCTTTAAATCAGTTGAAACAGGGCTTAGAAGAAGAATATCAAATTCGGAAGGAATCTTTTTCCAAGGAGGCTGATTTTATTTATCGTAAATTAAAGGGGATGATTACCGAAAAGGTGGACGCGCAATTGGCACGGATGCCTGAACAAGGATTGTCGACTCAGGTGCATAACTTACCAAAATACATGCATTTGAAACATCAACCGGCTGTTTCCGGATACGGGGATCAAACGCAAAGAATCAGAGCGGAGTAACAGATGAAAAAATTAAGTATTATTTTAATTATCGCAATGGTCGGGATATCCTTGCCGGTATTTGCTTTGTTCGTGGATAATGCAAAATGTCCCGGTGGAAATTTGGCTTGGGATGAGGACATGAAAGAATGTGTTCCAATTGGGGGTAATTATAAATGCTGTGATGCCGAATTCGAAGCGGAGGCGTGTGCTAAAAAGAATCCGCCACAAGAATTTGATGATGAGCGATGCGAATGTAAGGAAAACACGTGCGGCTTTGATGAAAACGGTATGTGCGGTGGCACTTGTGCCATGGTGGCAGACCGGTATGGCGATTTGACTCGAACACAAAGTTGTGTATCGTATTCTTCTTCAACCTGTGAATGTTGTCCGGATGATGTGATTCGCTCCTGTGGAGACGAAGGTGGCGTCATGCAACCGGGATGTGAGTGTATTGTTGAATCAACAACCACAGAGACCGAGACCGAGACTATTTCGGAAACCACAATCTCTGTGGGAGATGAAATTTCTTCCACATCCTTTGATGATGAAGTTGTAACCAGTATTGGCGGCGACGGCGACTCTTGTGATGGTGTTTGGTTTGAAGGACCTAATCCGAGTTTATCTTATTGTTGCCCGCGGGACGTAGTTGATTCTTGTCAGGGACAGATTGTTGTTCAGGAGACAACCGGAGGTCACGAATGTGTTTGTTTTGATGATACATTCTCCAGCACGATGAAATGATGGGAATCTGTATCCCACACCGTTCGCGCTTCGCGACTTGAGTGCCTATGTTTAAACCCGGAAATATTCAAACTCCATAAACTATCATTATAACTTGTCGATCGTAGACTTCAATCGTCTATGTCTGTTACAACAGTGTATATAACAGACGGCACCTATCACTTCCGAATATTTTACAAGACGTTACGCTCCTACACAGCCAGATTCCTCGCACGTGGAATAGAAATGGTTCATCCGTTTCCATGCTAATGTCTCTCTGGTGTTTTATGTAACGACAACGTAGATAACAACTCTGCGACATCCCTCCAGCTATGATAAGATAATGCCCGACATGATTGGTTCCCCGGAGATAGACGGTTTCGTTTTCAAGCAGCAGTTGATGTGCTCTGCTCGATGTACGCTTTGGCGTGCGGAACAGACGGTATTAGAGCGGGATGTACTTATTGCCGTATTTGGGGAAGAAGTTTTGCAGAATGCGGGTATAGGCGATGCTTTATTCGGCGTTGTTCGTACATTAGCGCAGCACAGAAGCTGCCTAATCCCGGATATCATTGATGTCATCCGTTCGGAACACCAAGCTTACGTTGTCCTGGAAGATTGTCATGCACAAAACATCCTTCATCTGCTAAATGGGCATCGATTACGCGTTGAACCGATGCTTCAAATCGCAACAGCTCTAGCAACTGGGTTTGCAGAACTTCAATCGGCGCATTTAGTCTATGGCGGCTTACGCCCGAAAAGTCTTTACATATCGGAAGATTCAGAGCCAGTGCTGCCGGATCTCTCAGTGGTAACGTTTGAGCCAGGCGTCGGCATCAATCCGCCTGTAGAAACATTGGTTGGTTCTGCCCCGTATGTGGCGCCTGAACAATATCAAGCGCCGGGAACCGTAGACACACGGGCTGATATGTTTGCCTTGGGAATGACCCTCTATGCATTAGTTACCGGACAGGTGCCGTTTGGCGCCCTGTCACCAGATGAGATTTTGCAACAAAAATTAAAGGCATCCATCCCCTCCCCGTGTGACATGGCGCCGCATTTTCCGGACACTGTGGCTGCTGTATTAGCAAAGTTAGCGCACCGAGATGCAGCCAAGCGATATGCCGATTGGGATGAGGTGCTTTTTGACCTGCACCAGGCAAGCCATGGAATTATGCCCAACGGAGAGATTTATCCAGGCTCGGTTATCGCACCGCCAAACCCAGAGGCATACCCGAAGCCTGGGCGAACGATCCGTCTCTCCGTAGAAGACTTGCGACTTTATCGACAGCGTCATCAAAAACAAAACCGGGCATGGGTTGGAAGTCTGCTATTCTGGCTTGGGATTACCCTGTTGCTCTTATTCGGCATTCTTGCCGTACTTGCCAAGGAGGTATTATCGTGATGTCTGTGGCAGAACGTGCGGCATGGTTACGGAGTGAAATTGCCCGGCATGACCGCCTGTATTACGTTGAAGCACACCCTGTCATTGAAGATGCTGAATACGATTCGCTTTGGTCAGAACTGGAAGCGCTGGAACGTGAGCATCCGGAGCTCATTACACCGGATTCTCCAACACAACGCGTAAGTGGAGAGCCTTTGGAAGGATTTGCCAAAGTGCGGCATGATCCTCCGATGAGAAGCCTGGATAAGACGTATGACCGAGGGGAATTGAACCAGTTTGACTCCTTCCTTCACCAGCAATTGCCCGGTGAAACATGGGATTATGTGGTAGAACCGAAAGTAGACGGTGTATCGATTTCTCTACTCTATCGAAAAGGTCATTTCGTTCGAGCTGCAACGCGTGGAAATGGAGAAATTGGGGACGATGTAACCGCCAACGTCCGAACCATTCGTTCCATTCCATTGTCCATTCCCTGCGAGGCTGAACTGGTAGAAATACGCGGGGAAATATACATGACGCGTGAAGGATTCGCAGCCCTGAATCGACTTGAGGATGAAGCCGGGCGCGAACCATTCGCCAACCCTCGTAATGCGGCAGCCGGTTCCCTAAAATTACTCGATCCCCGCGAAGTGGCACGCCGCCCCCTGGATGCTGTGCTCTATGCTTCGGGATCACTGCAAGGCGTATCGTTCGATACACATACTGAAATGATGCGCACCTTTAAACAATGGGGCTTCAAAACGCCGCCATGGCTGCGATTATGCCTGGATATGAGCCAGGTTATGGAAGCGCTGGATGAACTTGAACTGCAACGCCATGCATTCGAATTTGAAATGGACGGTGCCGTGATCAAGGTCAATCAACGCCGCCTCTATGCCAAACTTGGAAGCACGGCGCACGCTCCGCGTTCAGCACGAGCCTACAAATATGCCCCTGAACGCGCGCAAACAAAACTGCTGGGAATCACAGTTCAGGTGGGGCGTACCGGCGTGCTCACGCCGGTAGCGGAGTTAGTGCCCGTATCTTTGGCAGGATCTGTCATTGCACGGGCCACCCTGCACAATGCAGATATGATTCACGAAAAGGATATCCGTGTGAACGATACGGTTATCATTTCCAAGCATGGAGATGTTATTCCAGCTGTGGATGGAGTGGTTCATGAATTGCGTCCAGCGGGAACCGTCCCCTTTCAGATGCCTTCCGTTTGCCCGGTGTGCGGCGGAGAAACCATGCGCTTGGAAGGTGAAGTGGCTACCCGGTGCATCAATCCAGAATGTCCTGCGCAACGTGTTGGGCATCTGGAACTTTTTGTTTCGCGTAATGCGTTGGATATCGCAGCAATTGGCGGGAAAATGGCCGAAGCTCTGGTACAATCCGGGCTTGTTATACAGCCGCTAGACCTATTCCATTTGGATTGTCAAAAATTAGCCACATTTCGTCTGATTGCAGAAGACGGTTCGGAACGTCGCTTTGGTAAAAAAGCACAAGACGTTCAACGCGCCCTGGTTCGTGCCCGAACTTTACCTTTACATCGGTGGTTATTTGCTTTGGGGATTCCCGGAATCGGAGAAACTGCAGCACGCATACTGGCTGCACCGTTCAAAACGTTTTCAGAATTGAAAACGACGCACCTGTTTCACGAGGTCACCCTGTTTTATGACGCTGTTGGACGAAGGGCTGAAGATATACCCAACAAAGAACAGTTCGCAGGTGAAATTGTTTACAGAGCCACGGCATTGGCTCACCGGGGGCTGGTATTGCGCGATGATCCAGCTCGCCCAATACGTGATCGTTTTCTCCTCACCATAAAACCTGAAATGGCACGAACGATGATCCGTTTTTTAGCCTCGATTTATGCCACGCATGTGTTCGAACGCCTAGAAGCCCTTGGGATTAACCCTGTTTCAGAGGCGCCACAAGAATCGGGGACAGCTTTGACCGGGAAGACCTTTGTTCTAACAGGGACACTTTCCAGGCCGCGAGAATCTATTGAAGCATTTATTCGTGCGCAGGGAGGTGTTATTCAGAACAGCGTTTCCAAGAAGACGGCCTATCTCGTAGTAGGAGAAAACCCAGGGGGTACAAAATATGCAAAAGCTCAGGCTCTGAGCATTCCGCAGCTCACAGAAGCGCAGCTACTTTCAATGATTTCTGAAAACAACCACCCAACCGAGCTGAATCCTGAAAAAGTGACGGAGTCAGTAACGACACCAACAGCAACGAAAACCGAATCCAAGCAGTATATCCAAGACGACTTTTTGGGGGATTTTGTATGAAACGACGGTGGTTTTGTTTTGGCCTATGTGAAGGTTTATTTATAATCATTGCAGGTTTGTTTTTTCTAAAACCAACCTCCGGGTGGGTACTGATGGCACTACTGATTGGAGGCGTTCTTGCTTTCAGCACCGGGCTCCTTTGCTGTCTTTACCCGGCCAACAAAAAGGAGTCATCCAAATGATTCAGTTTGTTCGTGTTGCAGCGGTCACGCCAGATGTACAGGTGGCCAATCCTCAGGCCAACGCAAAAAATTTATTGCATGTGTTTGAGGAAGCAACGCATGCAGGCGCCACCATCGTGGTGGCGCCTGAATTAGCCATGACTGGTTATACCTGCGGAGATTTATTTGGCACACAGGCTCTGGAACAACAACTAGAAAGCGCCCTGACCTATCTAATTGAACACCTGCCAGATCAGGTTATCGTAGCTTTTGGTCTACCCATACGATGGGAAGATCGCTTATACAACTGTGCCGCAATCGCTCAAAGAGGCCGTCTCCTTGGATTAGTACCAAAAACGTATTTGCCAACCTATCGTGAATTCTATGAGAAACGCCATTTCGTTTCCGGCAGAACAGTTCCGGAAGGAACAGAATACCTAGGCGTTCCATTTGGAACAGATCTGTTGTTTGAAACTAATGGCTTGCGTTTTGGTGTAGAAATATGTGAAGACCTATGGGCAGTGGATGCTCCGTCCAATCGTTTAGCCGCTGGCCGCGCACACCTGGTTCTAAATCTTTCGGCCAGTACTGAAGCTGTTGGAAAGGCTTCCTATCGAAGAGATCTAGTACGTATGCAATCAGGACGGCTCGTTTGTGCCTATGCCTACGCTGCTGCAGGCTGCGGAGAATCGACCACCGATGTGGTTTATGGTGGGCATCGCTTACTTGCGAACAACGGCCATCTGCTTGCAGAGGCGCGTTGGACAACCGGAATAAGTCTTATGGATTTCAATCCGCAATGGATTGATGTGGTTCGCCAACGCGAAACCTCTTTCCCAGAACTATCAAGGCCAGCCTTGCGCCACATCGTATGCGGCGAACTACCTATGTGTGCAGACGGGAGCCTAGCCGGATTGGAAACGCATCCGTTTGTACCAAAAGATGATGCCCAACGCCTCATGCGATGCCAGGAAATTCTACAGATTCAAGTGACCGGGCTTATCAAACGACTTCGTTTTACACATGCTGAAAGACTCGTTTTAGGCCTTTCCGGCGGGTTGGATTCAACTTTGGCATTACTCGTTTGCGTACGAGCCTGTCAAGCTATCGGGAAATCACCTTCCACCATCCTTGCCGTTACCATGCCGGGATTTGGAACCACTAAGCGAACATTACGAAATGCTGAACACCTGGCAGAACATCTTGGAGCAGAACTGCGAACAATTTCCATCATTCCGGAAGTAGAACAACATTTCCGCGATATTAATCACGACCCCAAAAATCACGACATAACTTACGAAAATGCTCAAGCGCGTGCAAGAACATATATACTTATGGACTTAGCCAATCAAACACACGGGTTGCTGATTGGAACAGGCGACCTTTCTGAGATTGCCCTAGGGTGGAGCACCTATAATGGGGATCATATGAGTATGTATGCAGTTAACTGCGGCGTCCCGAAAACATTAGTCAAATGGTGTATACATACTGTTGCCCAAGACAGTAATCCCACTCTAGCCGGTATTCTATCTGATATTTGCGACACGCCTATATCGCCGGAATTACTTCCCGAGGAACAACATACCGAAGCTATCGTAGGCCAATACGAGTTACACGACTTCTTCCTTTACTATTTTCTCAAATATGGATGTGCGCGTACCGACTTAGAAACGTTAGCCATCCGTCTGCTCGGGCATATGTATACAAAAGAGATCATTCATGAAACGCTCACCATCTTCTGTCGGCGTTTCGTACTGCAACAATATAAACGCTCTGCTATTCCGGATGGCCCAAAAGTAGGCACCATCGCATTATCACCACGAGGTGATTGGAGA
>CALBHX010000042.1 GCA_937892925.1 uncultured Lentisphaeraceae bacterium | reverse complement strand
TCTTCCCAGTTCTTCTGTCAGGTTTTTCACTCTCAACCCGGCGCCCGAACCGAGTGCAATCGAACTTGTTCGGATTGCCGAGGTGAGCAGCAGGGAAAGAGCTTGCTCTTAACCTTCAAACAAACAAATCAAAACAGCTTCTAAATTTCTCAGTCTGGTGCAATCGCACCATTACAAAAATCTAAGTTTGGTGCATAATGTTCTCTGAAAATCCGTCTGTTTGGTGCAAGTATCATATTAAGTAACCATATCACAGTTGACCAACATAACACGTAAGCAGTTGCGGAACAATCTTATTACAGCAACATCTTTTTCATTGTCTGCAATTTCGCCGCCACTGAAATGAAGCCAGTTCCCCATTCACCATCACGTTCCTTTTTCATTGTCAGCAATCTCGCTGCCACTGGCATTGTTTGCGTGGACAATCATCTGCGACATAATGTCATCGCTGTCGTTCCCACTGGCGTTTATTTGTGAATACAGGTCGGCGGTAGCCGAATTCTGTGAATATGGCGGCACACAAAGCCGCTCTGGGTACGACGTGAAGCCTGTGGATATGCCACCTATGGTTTCCGGATCCATAGTCGGCATACGACCGTGCCACACACTGGCGTAGAAGCATGATCGTATGCCGCCATTTTGCAAAATGGCAATACAGCGTCTTCTGAAAAGGCAACCATGTTCGGGCCGATCGCCGAATGTCGCTGGTCGTTGACAGATAACCTCACTGGCCACCAACCTTGACTTGAATGTTGGCATGGAACGGCAACAGGCAGTCATGCTTTTGGGTCTTAAGCATGACAGAGGCATCATGCGCCGGGAGTTGCGGCTGGAGGAAACGCGTGGCAAATGCAATCAAGTTACAACTGCGATGTACCTTTGGGAAACAAAGATGGCGGAGGAAACGCGTGGCAAATGCAATCAAGTTACAACGCTGAAAAATCCTACGCTTCTCACACCTGGGAACCCATCTGGCTAGCGGACAATGGTTTGCCACTCCAGGTGTGAGCAGTCATGCACACCTGGGAGCAGAATCACCTGCTGCAACGCGTTCTGTGGGCACCGTCCTCTCTTAAGTGCGAAAAACTCCGCGTACCTGGAGTGACACATGCCTGGTAACCACCGATTTACGGTTTTAGGTGTGCGGGTTATCTCAAAAAAGAGGCAATTATGTA
>CALBHX010000041.1 GCA_937892925.1 uncultured Lentisphaeraceae bacterium | reverse complement strand
GATCCGAGCCGGGCATTACCCACGGCTGCCGAAGAATCGTCTCCAGATTCTCCTGGCACATTCCAAAAAAGAAAGCTCCCGTCCGACTCTGATCTGCCCGCAGCACCTGAACAATCGCAGTACCAAACGAGAGCCCTGTCTCCCGCATGATCTGCGACAACGTCTTACCGGACCATTGGCGCGTTTGCGCACTCCAGGTGCCGCCAATCATCACAGTCTCAGGATCCCGCCCAGAAGCATTCAGCTCTGCTACAATTCGCGCCCGTGCCTGCGCATCTTCCAAATTGCGAAGAATAACCGCATTTCCTCCAGCAGATGCCCACTCTGGTAGAACAATATCTAAATCCGTCCCTGCTGAGAGGTATGGGTACCGATCCGAATGAATCTGCCATCCTTGCGCCCGCGCACACTCAATCCGCTCCAACACTGCGGGTAGTTTCGGCCAATTTGCCCGACCACTTGTTTTTAAATGTGAAATCTGCGTGCGGACACCCGTCTTGCGCGTCAAATCAAGCACCTCATCAATCGCTTCCAGCAAGCCATCTCCCTCACTGCGCATATGCGTGGCATACATACCGCCCCGCCGGGCACAAGCCGACACCAAGGCTAAAACCTCTTCTGGACGACTATGCACCCCCGGATGATAAACCAACCCCGTACTCACCCCCCACGCCCCCTCATCCAAGGCCGCCTCTAGACGCCGCACCATCTCCGCCGTCTCCACTTCCGTGGCCGC
The DNA here is from genome assembly GCA_937892925.1 of uncultured Lentisphaeraceae bacterium. Taxonomy (GTDB): domain Bacteria; phylum Verrucomicrobiota; class Kiritimatiellia; order RFP12; family DVOR01; genus Spyradenecus. The sequence goes on along the minus strand of CALBHX010000041.1, from coordinate 11,585 downwards.
GCGAGGCGCATCTCCCATCACCCCCTTACGAAGCGTGTTATGGCCAGCAAACAAAATAAAATTGGTCGCTGGCCGCACAGCATCAAAACATGCACGATAATCTGAAACCGTATCCCAATTCGGCCCCGTTGCTTCACGCCCAGGGCGAACAGGATACGTCTGCGCTTCCCAATCAGACGGCAATCGCGCCCCATTCAGACGTGGCGCAGCACTTCCTCCACACTGCCCCCCAATCTCAGTGGTTACCCCTTGCAGCAACTTACTCGGGCACCATGGCTCTAACAAAAGAAAGGCATCCGAGTGCGTATGTACATCAATTAATCCCGGAAATAACCATAACCCTTTGGCAGAGAGCTCCGTTTTCCCGGAAACAGCAGACAGATCCCCAACGGCAACGATTCGTTCACCAGAAAGTCCAACGTCCGAAATAAACGGTGCTCGGCCACTCCCATCAAAAATAGTGGCCTGACGCAAAACAAAATCAAAGTCCATACGTATATTGTAACACAGGCGTCCACCTCACCCACACGTTCACCCCCTCCATAAAACCACAGAAAACGTCCTCCACTGCAGACACGACACTTTTTGGCCCTTGCCGTTATCGATGTTTTATCGACGAAAGTTCAATCCCGATCACCCAACTCGACACATTCTTTCGTAAACACGCCACCAATCTCAACCGTAAAATGAGGCGTTCGTTGTTCCTCTGCCCGCCCTAAACTTGCTATATCCACTCATTCCATTTCCTACGTTGACCACCCTCCAATACCTGCACGCAACACATCAGGTAACCCGCTTACACCCATGTCAACATGGCCGTATCACAAAAATATACGACTACCGAAAAACAAAAAGAAGCCCCTCGGCTTCCTGTCATTCAACTGAAAATCGTCCCTAGACCACCATATCTCACTTCACATACAAACGATTCGCATCACCCTACTTCATTCCTTCTAAAACAAAATCCCCGCTCGGTGTTCGAATAATCAAACCCGACCGGGGATTCGTTGAACCTGCACTTATTTCTCAGAAACAACCTTCGCGTCCTGCAAATCATTACGCAGCAACCGTGAGGCTTTGAATTTGATTGATTTACGCGCTGGAATCCAAACTTCCTGTTCAGGCTTCTTTGGATTTCGACCTTTACGCCCTTTGCGTTCAACAATTTCGAAAACGCCAAAGCCGCGCAATTCAACATGGCCATTCTCAACCAGATTAGCCAACAAAGCCTCAAACGTAGTGTCTATAATCTGATAAGCCAAAGATTGCGGGATGTGATGGGTTTTGGAAATAACCATCGAGATATCGCGTCGCGTACTCGTGGAGGGAATATTGTTCACTGAACTCATTACTACGAACTCCTTTTGTTTCGGGAAAACTTATTTCAGCCATTGAGCAATCGTTTCGGCAGCCTGTTCTGGCGACACGATGACGGACTCTTTCTCTGTCCTACGGCGGATTTCAAACCCTCCCTTGGAAAGCCCTTTGGCTCCGGCAACTACACGCACCGGCAGTCCAATCAAATCTGCATCCTTAAACTTCACGCCTGGGCGCTCTGCTCGATCATCCATAAAAACATCAATTCCACGAGCCTCCAAATCTGCCGCCAGAGCTTCCGCTTTCGCTGTTACTTCGGCATTATCAGGATCCAACAACAGCAGTGCCACCTGATACGGAGCTACTGATGCCGGCCACATAATGCCATTTTCATCGTTATTTTGCTCCACAATTGCCTGCAAGGTTCGCGAAACACCAATGCCATAACACCCCATTGTCAACAAACGCGGCGCACCGGTCTCATCAAGAAATGTCGCCCCAAACGCCTTAGAATACTTCTGCCCAAGTTTAAAGCACTGCCCCACTTCTGTTCCCCGGCAGAGCCCCAAAGGTTTTCCGCAGTGCGGGCACGCATCACCCTGAGCTACAATCACGAGATCTTCATACGACGTAATGTGGGCATCGCGTGCGAGCGATACATGCAGGAGATGTACCCCCTCTGCATTCGCGCCAACAATCACATCCGCTGCCCCCTTCAGGGATTGATCGGCATAAACTGGAATCTCAACCCCAACCGGCCCGATTGACCCGCAGGGACCCGCCACCCGTACTACCGTTGTTTCATCAGCAGGTTCAATCTTAGCCCCTCCCAAAACCCGACGCAGCTTCAACTCATTAAGTTCCCGATCTCCTGGCACAAGCACCATAATCGGGTCCCCATCCGCAAGCACAACCAAGCTCTTAACCACCTGAGTCAACGGTTTTTCCAAAAAGGCCGCCACCTCTTCACAACTATGTTTTCCCGGCGTTGCCACACGCACAATGGCATCATCCTTGCCACCGAACTCAGAAGCCGACTCTTGCCGTTCTGCACGCTCCTGATTAGCCGCATACCCGCAGGCTTCACAGTTCAGAATGCCATCCTCTCCACTCGCCGCAAAGACCATGAACTCATGCGAAAAATTCCCGCCAATATCGCCAGTATCTGCCTCAACCGGTTTAACCGCTAATCCCACACGCTTAAAAATCCGAACATACGCATCATACATTGCCCGATAACTACGATCTGCACCCGCATCATCGGCATCAAAACTGTAGGCGTCTTTCATGATAAACTCTTTGCCGCGAATCAAGCCAAACCGCGGACGAATTTCATCACGGAACTTATCCTGCATCTGATAAATAATACAGGGCAACTGACGATAAGAGGCAATCTCATTCTTTGCCAACGCAGTAAACGCTTCCTCCGCCGTTGGCGTTAACACATACCACGCTTCTTTACGATCGCGTACACGGAACATGCCGTTTCCCATCGTTTCCCAACGCCCGCTCTGCTTCCATAATTCTGCCGGCTGCAAAATGGGAAACAACGTTTCCTGCGCCCCGGCACGTTCCATCTCTTCGCGAATAATCGCCTCGATTTTCCTTAATGCGCGGAATCCTAATGGCATATACGTGTACAGCCCGCCCCCAAGCTTTCGCATCATACCCGCGCGAATCATCAACTTGTGGCTGACAATTTCAGCATCCTGCGGAGCTTCTCGCAGTGTATTTAATAACGCCTGTGTCCAACGTATCATCTCGTAAATCCTTCCCGAACCGCTTTCAACTGCGGAAAATGCGGGTTCATTATCTCAAACGCCGTTCAGAACGCAAGAAAAAAAGCTCTTGCCATATCCTCACATCGAAGGAATACTCCCGCCAACTCTAGACGGAAATCTCATGCCTGTTCCGGCCCCACCGCTGCATCCGTTCACGCAAGTCTTACTTCCCATACAAACGGCCAAGGCTCGAGAACCGCACCAGACTTCCAATGGCATCTAAGAACGACTTCGTCAACTAAAAAACCGCGTCCAGAATCGAGCGCGGCAAATCAATAAATGGCTCCGAAGGCAGGATTCGAACCTGCGACCAAGTGATTAACAGTCACCTGCGCTACCACTGCGCCACTTCGGAATAAACGTAAAACGCACATGAAATATAGCACACTAATCGTGCTGTTGTCAAGGCGAAATGTAAATGCAAACATCTATGTAGGTCAAACAAAAGCACTCTAAGGACACCCTTCCAGATGGCTCCGGCATGCTCAACCGCGCTTGCGAATCGGACAATAATTCACTTTGTACCAAACTTCTCCCTATTTCCGTCGGAATTTATCTCCGAATTCATTTTCGGCCATCCACATCTGAGGCACCTTCCATCATCAATGGTGTACCGGCCGGAATTTGATTCGCGTAGGGCGATCAGCATCATCCCCCAACTCCTTCCGCCGCATCTCATGATAATCGGAATACGACCCTTCAAACCAACGCACAGAGGAATTCCCCTCAAACGCCAGGATATGGGTAGCTATCCGATCCAAAAACCATCGATCGTGGCTGACTACAACCGCACATCCGCCAAAGTCCTGAATGCCCTCCTCAAGTGAACGCAGCGTTCCTACATCCAGATCATTCGTGGGCTCGTCCAACAAAAGCAGATTCCCGCCAGCGCGAAGCAATTTAGCCAGATGCACCCGGTTCCGCTCTCCACCGGAAAGAACCCCCACTTTTTTCTGCTGATCCGTTCCACGAAGATTGAAGCGGGAACAATATGCACGGCCATTCATCAACCCCTTCCCCGCAAGGTTAACATACTCTCCACCGCCCGTAATCTCTTCGTAGACCGTATGATTTGGATCCAACGCTTCACGCGTCTGATCCACATAACTCAACACCACCGTTTCCCCCACCCGTAGTTCTCCGGCCGTGGGCTTTAACTTCCCGGTAATCAACTTGAAAAGCGTTGTCTTTCCCGCGCCGTTAGCACCAATAACCCCAACAATCCCGCCACGCGGCAAATCGAAGTTGACATTCTCAAAAAGCACTTTATCCCCAAACGCCATGGTCAGATTCTTTGCCTGCACCACCAAATTCCCAAGCCGAGGCCCCGGAGGAATCTGAATCTTCAGCTCTTCCTCCCGTGTATCCACCTGCTTCGAGACCAATTCCTCATAACGCGCCAACCGCGCTTTACCTTTGGCACGGCGCCCGGAAGGATTCGTGTGAATCCACTCCAGTTCCTGCTGAATCATCTTTTTGCGGCTTTCCGCCTGTTTTGCCTGTGCCGCAATCATTGCCTGCTTCTGCTCCAGCCACTGCTCGTAGTTCCCCTTGTACGGATACGTTCGGCCGGCATCCATCTCCAGAATCCACTCCGTTACATTATTTAAAAAATAACGATCATGCGTTACCACAATCAACGTTCCTTTAAAACGTTTCAGAAATGCCTCAATCCATGCTACTGACTCCGCATCCAGGTGGTTGGTCGGCTCGTCCAACAACAAAACATCCGGATTGGAGATAAGAAGCCGACACATGGCCACCCGACGTTTCTCACCGCCCGAGAGCACCCCGGCTTTCGTCTCCGGAGACGGGCACCGTAAGGCCTCCATCGCCAGTTCTACTTGATGCTCCAAACTCCACAGATCTCGCGCATCAATGATCTCCTGCAGTTTGGCCATTTCTTCTTCCGCGCCCGGCTCATCCAGTCGGCAACATAAATCCTCATAACGTTCTAACATGGCTTGCGCATCGGCCACGCCCTCCATAACACACGCCTGAACCGTCTTCTCAGGATCTAACTCCGGCTCCTGCGGCAAATACCCGATCTTCAGATTTTTGGCCACCATACAGGAGCCCATGTAATCTTTGTCAAGTCCTGCAAGAATCTTGAGCAGCGAAGATTTACCCGATCCATTCGCGCCAATCACGCCGATATGCGCTCCATGAAAGAAGGCTAGATTCACATCATCCAAGATCACCTTTTTCTCATGATGCTTGGTGACGTTCTGCAAATTGAAAACATATTCTCCTGCCATACTCGTCTTCCTTCAGGTTTAAAAGTTACTCAAATGTCAAAAATCTGAAACTCATGAAAAAGAAACGTAAACGGCGCATCTTCCCAATCGATATGAAAATGTCCCGCATACCACTGTTCAAACTGAAGCCGCTGCCGCACCGTCTCCAACCAGTTCTCTGTCGAATAATCAACGCTCGAAGCATCGCCACACCCCAACGGCGGCAGCCGGTCAAACGGAATTCGGCTCCGCGGGCAGGTATGCGACAATACGGCATCTACCCGCCACCCCTCCGCATCCAATGCCAGTTCCGCCCGTGTCTTGATCTGCGCCGAAGGCTGTTCATCCTCAAACCAGGCCCAGTGATTGCGAAGCCGATAAAACTTATCTACAGAATATGCCCCGCCCACTACCAGCGTCCGCCGCGAGCCCAACGTATAAATGGCTCCATCCACAGGAAAAAATTGGTTCGGGAACCGGGGATTCACGTAAACCTGCCCGCCAAAACCCTCCTGAAGCTGCATCCCCGGCACGGTCTCAGGCCTCGCCTCGTGATTCCCGTGAATACAAAACAACGTCAACGGAAGCTGCGCCAAATGTTGACGGAGCGCTGTTGCACGCGCATCCGAAAAGTAGTTGATGCCCGCATCCCCCAACACAATCAAAACATCTTTCCGATGCGGACGCCACACACGGCAAAAGGTTTCTACCTCGCCGAAATCTCCATGTTTATCGCCAGTGATCCAAATCATCCGCGCTCAGTACTCCCATAACCGAGAAACAGCCGGCGGCGGGGATTCCTCTCCCGCCGCCGATCAGTTTTGCACCGGGAAGATTAGACCTCCCCCGCGCTGCCTGAACCTGGTGCTGCCCCAGCATCTGATGCTCCTTCGGCCGAACCCATCGGCGCTTGAGCCGAATCCGCCTCAGGAGCCCCTGCCGGTTCACCCGTCTCAAGTTCTCCATCCTGCGGCTCCTCTTCTGCTGGTGCTATCGAGAAGGTAGCCAGTGTTACGCCTTCCTGCAGCTTGACGAACGTGACCCCTGCTGCAGTGCGCCCCATCGTGCGCACTTCACTCACACGCGTACGGATCATCAGCCCGGCAGTGGAAAGCAGCACCAGCGTTTCATCCCCCTTCACTGCGGCAATACCCACCAGCTTGCCATTCTTCTCGTTACCACGCGGATTCCCCGTCACACCCATCGAACCACGGTGCGTAACACGGAAGTCCGAGAACGGGCTGCGCTTCCCGCGGCCATTCTCGGTAACAAACAGCAAATCAGCACCCGGCTCTTCCACGGCAAACCCGCATACGCGATCGCCAGGCACCTTGAAACGCATTCCGCACACACCATGCGCGGTACGCCCAACCCGGCGAACTTCATCGATCAGGAAGGCATTCACGAATCCCTCACGTGTGGCCATCAACACCTTGTCGCCCGGCTTGGTCAGCGCTACCTTCACCAGTGCATTCCCTTCTTCAATGCCAATCGCAATGATTCCCCGGCGATTAATATTGCGGAACGCCTCCAACAGCGTCCGTTTAATGGTTCCGTCTTCCAATACAAAGGTAATATCCCGCTCCTCATCAAACCCGCGGATCGGCAGAATCTCAACAATCCGTTCCTTCTCCTGCAATCCTTCCAGGATATTGATCACCGGCGTTCCGGTCGAAACCCGGCTTGTTTCAGGGATCTCAAAGGCGCGCTCGGCATAAACCCGCCCGGTATCCGTAAAGAAAAGCAACGTGTCATGCGCCATCGGCACATAGATACGCTCAATGAAGTCTTCATCCTTAATGGTCACGCCGCGCTTGCCGCGCCCCCCGCGCTTCTGAGCAGCATAAACCGACAAGGCCGTCCGTTTTATATACCCACGGTGCGACAGCGTTACCACACACGGCTCATCCGCTACCAAATCCTCCAGATTCACTTCTCCTTTAATCGGAACAATCTGGGTCAGACGATCCTCTTCCTTCGTATAGTTGGCGCGCAGATCTTCCAAATCCGCCTTAATCAACGCAAACACCTTGGCCGGATCCCCCAAAATCGCCCTCAATTCAGCCGTTTTCGCCTGAAGCTCCGCCTGCTCTGCAAGCAGATTGTTGCGCTCCAGCCCGGTCAACTGACGCAGCCGCATCTCCAGAATTGCCGCCACCTGCACTGGGCTAAGACCAAACCGATCAACCAGACGCGTCTTCGCTTCATCATTCGTCTGAGAGTCGCGAATGATATGAATCACTTCATCCAGATGATCCTGGGCAATCAGCAGACCATCGAGAATATGCAGCCGAGCCAACGCCTTTTCCAGTTCAAAACGGCACCGCCGCGTATGCACCTCAAACCGGTGATCCACGTAGCACTGGAAAAAGTCCTTCAGCGTCATACGCCGCGGGCGTCCATGATCCAGCGCAATCATGTTGGCGCCAAACGTTGTTTGAAGCTCTGAGTGCTTATACAGTTGGTTCAGAATCACAGCGGCCGGCTTCGCGTTCTTTTCCAGCTCAATCACCACACGAACGCCGTCTTCGAGACTCGTTTCATCACGAATCTCCTTGATACCGTCAATCACCCCGCCTTTAACCAAATCCCCCATGTGCTTGAGCATCACACTCTTGTTGACCATGTAAGGGATCGAACGAATAATCAGCCCTTCATGCTTTTCGATCTGCACGATCTCCGCATCACCGCGTACGGTTAGAGAGCCCCGCCCCGTTTTATACATGGCCTCAATGCCGGAGCGTCCGTAAATCGTTGCCCCCGTTGGAAAATCCGGACCTTTCACATAAGCCATCAGCTCATCCACCGAAGCATCCGGGTGATCCACAAAATAGATCAGTCCATCACATAATTCACGCAAGTTATGCGGCGGGATATTTGTGGCCATGCCCACAGCAATCCCCTGTGAACCGTTCAACAACAGATTCGGCAGCTTGGAGGGCAAGACCCGCGGCTCCTTCGTGGTCCCGTCATAGTTTGGGATGAAGTCTACCGTATCCTTGTCAATATCCAGCACCATCTCATTGGCCGCCTTGGACATACGGCTCTCGGTGTAACGCATAGCCGCAGCGCTCGCACCATCCAGCGTGCCGAAGTTACCATGCCCATCCACCAACGGCACCCGCAGGCTGAACCACTGCGCCATGCGCACCAGCGTGTCATAAATGGAACTGTCTCCGTGAGGGTGATATTTACCCATCACCTCACCGACGATACGCGCACTCTTCTTGTAAGGCGTGGTGTAGAAAGACTTCGTCTCATACATTGAATACAGCACCCGGCGATGCACCGGCTTGAATCCATCCCGGGCATCCGGCAGCGCACGCGCCACAATCACACTCATCGAATAATCGATGTAGGAGTTCTTCATCTCCTCTTCAATCGGAATCGATGTCAAACGTGCATCCTGCGACAACGTACTCTGAGTCGTATCGTCCATCTTCGGCAATCCTTTCAATAGCTCTTAGCATACCAAAAAATACGCTTTCATGCACAGTTCTGCTGTTACTTCCCCTGTAAGACCATCCCTCCGGCATGAATCCAAAACACCTTGGATATCCGCTGCCATTCGCTCCTAATACCTGGAGCAGACAGAGCCCGCACTCAAACCCGCTCCAACCGCCTGCTTCATCCAGGGATATTCCTCCCCCTGCGCCGCCTCTCCCCTATCACCCCGCATCGCACCGCACAGACACAACGCCCCCGCCCCCCACAATAAAACGCTCTGCACAGCACGGCATGCCACCCACCCTCGCAGATTTCTCTCTAACCCTTTCTGTCATAAATCATTCCCTCCCTCCGACAGTTGCAAACCACCGTCGGATTTGAGATACTGAAGTCTCCTTATCCGGGTGGATCGGGAGTAAAAAACAAGCTGAAAAAAAGTATAACATGGAAGGTTTCCAATCATGGCCATTCGTGCGATGATTTTTATTGATGGCTGTTGGCTTTACAAAGGCCGCCAGGCACTCTTCGACAAATTGAACGAGAAGGGGTTTGAAATCGATTACAAGCGCATTCCCGACATTATCGCCCAAACGCTTGCAGAAATGAGCGGGCAGGAAGTGGACGTGGTGCGTACCTGCTATTATGGGACAATCCCCGTCAACAAGGTCGGTTATAATCCCGTCAAACAAAAAGTATTCTACGATTTCCTCAGTGAACAATGCGGTTACGAGATGGACATCATGGAAATCGATTTCCGCAAAGAGCCGAATGCCCTGCCGGATAACAAGTGGGTCAATGCCAATCTTTCCTCGGCCATGACCTATTACGCCACCATCCCAGGCGCCTATGACGTGGCGATTCTTGTCGGCGGCGATGCAGACTATGTACCGGTGCTTCGCCGGATCCGTCAGATTGGCAAACGTGTGCAGCTCGTAGCCATGAACGCCATGCGCGGCCACGCCATCTCCAGCCGGACGCTCGTAACCGCCACCGGAAGCTTCGACTTCCCTCATATCTTCATGGACGAACACGCCGCCGAGTTCCGCCTGCAGCGCGAGAGCGTTCGGCGGAAATGCATGAACTGCGGCAAAGAAGAAGAAACCACCTGGGGCGGCGAGGAGTTCTATTGTTCCGATTGCCGCGCCAAGCGGGCTCGCCATATCCGCGTCTGCGACAATTGCGGCAAAGAAGAAGAAACCACCTGGGACAAAGACTTCTTCTACTGCTCCGATTGCCGTGCCAAGTACCGTACAGGCGGTGCCGCTGAGCTTCCTGCTGCAGAGCAAGCCCCAGCCGCCGAAAAGGAAGGCGCCGCAGCAAAGGCTACACTCGCTCCAACCGAGCCCGAAGCCTGAGTCAACAGCCGCCTCCCGGAATGAGCCCATTCCGGCTCACCCGACAGACGAAACGCCGGCCAACTGACCGGCGTTTCGTCTATTTTATTCACTCCTGCAATTCCAACGGGTTATGCCGCCCGGAACAAACCGTTCTTCCGCATCACGCAAATAAGCCAAGATCCTCAAGATAACGCATCACGCCATTCTCCCGGTTGCTGAGCGCCCGATGCGCACAATGAGCAGCCAGTTCAGGATGTGCATTCCCCATGGCCACGCTGTGTGTACCCAGCGTCATCATCTCCAAATCATTCAAGTAATCGCCGAAGACCACAACCTGTTCCGGAGCAAGGGAAAAGCGGCACAGCAATGCCGCCAAGGCTCGCCCCTTGTTGATCCGCATCGGCTGAACGTCTATCCAATACGGGCTGGAGCGGATGACCGCGAGATCCGGGCGGCACAGCGGTGCTAGCACCGGCCACAACACCGCGGCCGCTTCCGGATGGTAGACCGCCACCTTGCACACCTGCAGCGACGCTATCTCCGAAAGCGCATGCCACCGTTCCGTCTTGGAAAAATAGTGAGAAACCGCCTCAAAGTTTTCCGGATAAGAGTCAGCCACCCAGGCACAATGTACCCCGCATAATACCGGTGTCGCCCGCGGAACCGTCAAAGCCGCTTCCAGTATCGGGCGGAAAAAGGAGGCCGGGGTTAAATCACAGAAAAACGGCTCCGTCTCATGCGCCGCAAAGGCAAGCGCTCCATTTTCGGCAATGATATCCGGATACACACCCGCCGCAGAAAAGACCTCTGCCAGATTATCATACTGACGGCCGCTGGCAATCGCCCAGGCAATCCCGCGCGCCTCCAGCTGCTGTACGCGCAACGCAAAGTCCGCAGGCAGCTGCCGGTTTTCATCCAGCAGGGTGCCATCCATGTCTGTAACCACCAATCGAATCGGCTGCAGCATCGCCCTCTACTCCATGACTCTGCCGATAATAGACCCCACATCGAAACTGCCGGATCGAAACCCCTGTAAATCAAGTGCAACATGGTTAAAACCGACCGCGTGCAAGGCCTCCAGAATTTCTCCCCGGCACGCCAACACCCGCTCAAAGGCTTCCGGCGGCACCTCCAGCCGAGCCAGATCGCCGTGAACACGCACACGGAAGTTCACCTGCGGCAGAATCCTGCGAAACGCGGCTTCTCCCTGCTCAACCTGCCGTAAAGCTTCTGCCGTCAGACACGTCCGATAAGGGAACCGGGTAGCCAGGCACGGCGTGCTCGGGCGTCCGGCATTCGGCACTCCAAGCGCTTGCGCAAGCAGCCGAATGTCCGCCTTGTGAATACCCAGCTCGGCAAAGGGAGAACGAACGCCAAGCTCCTGCAAGGCGCGGCGTCCCGGGCGGTAAACCCCCAAATCATCGGCATGCGTCCCCTCCACCAGCAACCGGATGCCCTTCCCTGCC
>CALBHX010000040.1 GCA_937892925.1 uncultured Lentisphaeraceae bacterium | reverse complement strand
GCTCAACGCCCACGCCCAGAGCCAACACGCCGCCGCCCGAAACCTCCCCGCTTTCCCCCAATGCCTCCGGCTGCGGCGGCGCATCCCCCCCTTCCGCCCCCAAAAGCTGCACCGCCCCAAAAATCAGGCAAACGGCCGGGAACCACCCCGCCAGCGGCCGCAGCAGCCGCCCTGCCTTCTGTATAAACCCGCAGCGGAACATCCCTCAAGTATACCCTAACCGGCCCCCCGCCCGCAAACCTGACGCACGCCCCTTCTATCTCCTAACCAACGCCGGAAACAGCTTGACTACCTGACGAAACGCCTGTCTGTGCGCACTTCAACATCAATATCCGCCCTCCTGGCGCTGTTCACATCAGTAGAATAAAAAAACGCCCGGAGATCCGGGCGCTGCAAGAATCAATTGGTTATGGTTATCCCTGCGGCTTCAATGCCTGACGAATCGTTTTTTCGTCAATTTTCAGTTTCATTGGCTTGGGATCCGGCCGCCCTGGCAGTTCATACATGAAGCCCTCCATTACCTGCTCCATGATTGAGCGTAAACCGCGCGCACCGGTTTTACGCTTGATCGCCTCGCTCGCGATAGCACGCAAAGCCCCCTCCGTAAACGACAGCTCCACCTGCTCCATGGCCAACAGCTTCTGATATTGGCGAACCACCGCATTTTTGGGTTCCGTGAGAATCCGCACCAACTCCTGTTCCGTAAGATCCGCCATCTTGGCAATCACCGGAATACGTCCAACAAACTCCGGGATCAATCCGAAACTCACCAAATCTTCAGGTTGAACCTGAGAGAGAATCCGGTCACTCTCCGTCCGGCTTTCTGCTTCCGCATCAACGAACCCAATCGCCTTGCGCCCCAAACGGCTGCGAATCTTCTCATCGAGCCCGACAAATGCTCCGCCGCAGATGAAGAGGATATTTGAAGTATCCAGCGCGATATACTCCGCCTGCGGATGTTTACGACCGCCCTTCTCCGGCACATGCGCCACCGTGCCTTCGATAATCTTGAGTAGTGCCTGCTGAACACCTTCTCCGCTGACATCGCGCGTAATTGACGTATTCTCCGTTTTGCGGGCAATCTTATCGATCTCATCAATATAGATAATTCCGCGCTGAGCCTTGCGCACGTCCATGCCGCAATTCTGAAGCAGGTAAAGGAGAATGTTCTCCACGTCCTCGCCCACGTAGCCCGCTTCTGTCACCGTTGTAGCATCAGCAATCGCAAACGGCACATCCAGCATTCGCGCCAATGTTTTAGCAAACAACGTCTTGCCGCACCCCGTCGGGCCAATCAGTAACACATTGCTCTTTTCGATTTCCACGTCTGCAAACGCATCCGGCACCTGCGCACTCTGATTCAAACGCCGATAATGGTTGTGCACCGCCACCGCCAGGATCTTCTTTACCCGGTCATGGCCAATCACATACTGATCCAAAAAGGCTTTAATCTCTGCCGGCGGCGGCACCTTCACCGGAGCAAGCGGTTTCTTTTTCTCAGACGCCTGCGCCTCTTGTTGCTCCAGCATGGCCATCAGACGGCTGTATTCCGGGCTGTTGAGCAGCATCTCCCGCGATACCGACTCGAGGCAATGCCCGCAAATGACCACCCCCTCTTCGCGCCCGTGCAAACACTCCCGAGGATCCACCTGTGCGCCGCAAAACGAACAGGTAACCGTTCCGCTCTCATTTTTTCCACGCTGCGCCATATCAACTGCTCCGAAAATAAAGGCCGCCTCATGCGAGGTGGCCAACATACTGACAAAGTGGCGGAGAGGGAGGGATTCGAACCCCCGGTACCTTGCGGCACGCATGATTTCGAGTCATGTGCATTCAACCAGGCTCTGCCACCTCTCCGGATGGCACCCCCAAGCGGAGTCGGACCGCTCTTCCAAGGATGAGAACCTTGTGTCCTAGCCGATAGACGATGGGGGCTAGACAAATTCCGCTCTTGGCACTCCCAAGCGGAGTCGGACCGCTCTTCCAAGGATGAGAACCTTGTGTCCTAACCGATAGACGATGGGAGCGTCACGCTAAAATTGGTGCACCCGGTGGGACTCGAACCCACACGCCTCGCAGCATAAGAACCTGAATCTTACGTGTCTGCCAATTCCACCACGGGTGCAACACCCTCAAATGGTCGGAGCGGAGGGATTTGAACCCTCGACCTTTTGGTCCCGAACCAAACGCGCTACCAGGCTGCGCTACGCTCCGCCAAATAAAGTGCGCATAGGATATCAAACCTTCCCGGTAATTGCAAGAATCTTTCTTCCCTCCGTAAAAGAAAAGGGGCTCCGCCTGACAGAGATGGCTACTCCTGCCATCACGCCTCACGTTATTCACACGCTGTGCAGGAATCGTATCCCCCCACCCACGCCGAATAATACCTATGCGGCCCGCCCCGGATCCGAAGCTAAGCCGGGGCGGGTTCGAATCAAACCCGGGGCAGTTTCTCTTTCTGACCGGCACAAGCCCAACCTAAAAGCCAATGCCCCGGGCTCGCACTGTGCAAAAGCAGCTCTATCATGGTGCCGACTCGGCAGGATCTCCACGCCTGCCCCCTCTCGCCCCAGCGCGGATATGATATACTCAAGCTATGCATGTGAACGTATCGGCTGCCATGATTGTGAACTCTGCAGGGGAGATTTTCTGCGTTTTGCGAGGACGCTCCCGTTTTGCTTCCACGGCGTACAAATGGGAGTTCCCAGGAGGAAAAATTGAGCCGGGGGAAACGCCCGCCCAGGCAGCTGTACGTGAAATCCGTGAAGAATTGGGCTGCCGCATCATCCCGATTGCGGATGGCCCTGTGGTTGACCACTCTTACCCGGAGTTCTCCATCACGCTGCATGGGATTCTCTGCACGTTGGAGCGCGGGGAAACGCCCGTGCTGCGCGAGCACATTCGTGCGCAATGGATCCGAGCGGATGCTTTATGGCAGCTGGACTTTGCGGCAGCGGATCGACCGTTGCTTCTATGGTTGAAGGAACGCACCTTCGGGGCGCTGTTGAAAACGCGGATATTTGGGCGGACACCGTACTTTCTGGACAGCTGTGCCAGCACCAACGATGAATTGCTCCGCCTAGCAGAAACCGGCGCCCCTGAAGGCACCCTCATCGTCAGCGAACAGCAAACCGCCGGGCGCGGAAGACTGGGGCGTTCGTGGCTCTCTGAACCGGGGCAGGGGCTGCTCTTTTCCCTGCTTGCCCGGCCGGCGCTACCAGCGGAAGTCGCGGCCACACTCCCGCTTGTGGCCGGACTGGCCATAACCCAGACCTTGCGTGGCATGGGTTTTGAAGCCGGGCTCAAGTGGCCTAACGATGTGCTCATTGAAGACCGAAAAGTATGCGGAATTCTCTGTGAAGCGCAAACGTCTTCCCGTGGGATTGAAGGGATTGTAATAGGCGTTGGGCTAAACACGGGAGCCGTTCCGGAAACCGTTGCGCACCGAGCCATCGGACTACCCTCCATGCCGGACAGGCTGAATATATTGGCAACGTTCTGCGAAGCGTTTGAAGCGTTGTATACCCGTTGGTCAACATCGGGACTCGCGGCACTTCGCGAGGAGCTGAACAGACTGGACTGTAAGCGCGGCCGCCCAATTACCGTGCGCCCAGGCTCCGGTGAACGTCAGGGCATTGCCAGAGGGATTCGTGATGATGGAGCCCTGCTGTTGGAAACGGAACGTGGTGTGGAAGCATTGATTTGCGGAGAAATTGCACAATGGGATTGAGCCGGCGCACTTTTCTTTTTGGATTTTTGAGCACAGGGATACTTTGCGGATGCAAGCGGGAGAAGCCCCAGACAAAAGCCTCTGGTGTGCTGCGTCTGGAGGGCATCCAGGCCGAGATTCCCAAGCCGCTTCCGCCGGCACTGGAGGAACTTCATCTCCGCGGGGTAGGAGCTTCGCGCGTGCTGGATCTGCATCTGCCGGAAAACCTCCGCGCATTGAATCTTTCCGGCAATGCTCTGCCAGCACTGCCCGAACATTATCTTCCGAAAGGTCTCCGCAAGCTATGGCTGGCAGATAACCGCCTAGCCAATCTGCCGCGCTCATTTCAAGCGCTCCGTGCGTTGGTTTATCTGAACCTTGATCGCAACGTGTTGGAAACACTACCGAAACTTGACGAGTTGCCGCTCCGGTGGCTCCGCCTGAATGGAAACCGCCTGAGTTCTCTTCCCCCCCTACCCGATACAGTAGAACGGCTCTATGCCGCAAACAATCGACTGACCGCCGTACCAAGAAAATCTGCCGCGCTGCGGCATCTGACGCTTGCACGGAACCCTCTAGATCAGGTGCCTGATGATTTAGGTGCAGGGCTTACCTTCCTTGATCTCTCCGAAACGTCCATCCGGGTGCTTCCGCAAAATCTCGCGTCCTGGCGTACGCTCAAGGCGCTAGTACTTTCGCGTTGTCCCCTAGCGGAGACCGAACGCAAACGTATTCGACAGGCTTTTGACCCAGACAATACAACCGTATTGTTCTGATGCCGCCCCTCACCAGAGAACATTATGAATGTGATTTTCGAACGCCTGACTCCTACTGCTACGCTTCCCGCCTATGCCCACCCAGGCGATGCAGGAATGGATCTCTCTGCCGATATGGAAATGAGCCTGGCGCCCGGAGCGCGGGCAGCCATCTCTACCGGACTGCGCCTAATTCTACCCGAAGGTACCGAGGGGCAAGTGCGCCCGCGCAGCGGGCTCGCCCTCAAGGCCGGCATTACCCTGCTCAATACGCCCGGAACAATCGATGCAGGGTTTCGCGGTGAGCTCCGTGTGCTGCTCATTAACCTTGGCGCTGAACCCTTTGTCATCACTCGGGGAATGCGAATTGCTCAACTGGTGATTGCCCCCATCCTCCGTGTAACCATCCGCGAGGGAGCTATTTCCACTGACACTGAGCGTGGAGTCGGCGGTTTTGGCTCCACAGGAATCACTGCACGACCAAACGCTTAAGGATTTTTTCATTTGAGAAAGCTACACGTATGACCACACATGACGTTTTATTTCGCCGCGCCCGCCGCGTGATTCCGGGCGGCGTTAATTCTCCTGTCCGAGCGTTCAATGCCGTTGGTGGCACGCCCATTTTTGTGACATCCGGGAAAGGATCGCACATCACGCTGGCGGATGGCCGGGAATTGATTGATTGCTGCTGTTCCTGGGGCGCAATGATTCTGGGGCACGCAGATGAAGGTGTTACCGCCGCCGTGGCCCATGCCGCCGAACGAGGCACCACCTTCGGGATCAGTACGCCAGGAGAAGTTGAGCTGGCGGAATGGCTCACCGCACACATTCCCTTTGTAGAACAGATCCGACTGGTCAATTCCGGAACAGAAGCCGTGATGACTGCAATTCGTCTGGCGCGGGGGGTAACCGGGCGCGACCTGATTCTGAAGTGCGAAGGGTGTTATCATGGGCATAGCGATGGTTTGCTGGTCAATGCCGGAAGCGGCTTTCTGACGGCGGGAGACGGAGCCGAAGTGGCCAGTGCCGGTATTCCGCCGGCTCTAGCCGGGGAAACGCTCGTAATTCCTTACAATGACGCGGAAGCAGCGAAACGGGCATTTGCCGCACACCCCGGGCGTATTGCCGCAGTCATTGTTGAACCTGTAGCAGGCAATATGGGGTGCGTACCACCCAAGCCGGGCTATCTGAAGTCTTTGCAAACGGCTGCTCATGAAGCTGGAGCGTTGCTGATTTGCGATGAGGTGATCAATGCATTTCGGTTCCGTCTGGGGCTTTGGAGTGAAACAGAAGGGATCGAGCCCGATATTGTTACCATGGGCAAAGTGATCGGCGGCGGCTTCCCGCTCGCTGCGCTCGGCGCGAAGGCGTCTATCATGCAGGCACTTGCGCCGATGGGGCACGTTTATCAAGCAGGTACCCTTTCAGGAAACCCGGTAGCCGTGGCAGCAGCCCTGGAAGTACTCCATCGGTTGGAAGCCTCTCCGCCTTATACCGCCATAGCGCAACGAGTGGAGCGGTTGAGCCGCGGTATCAACACCATGGCCGAACAGATGGGTGTGCCGCTTCGTATTCAGCACCATCAGACGATTTTTACACCTTTTGCAACGGATCAATTGCCCATCCGAAATCTAGCGGAGGCGCGCCAGAGTAATCCTGAGTTATATGCCCGATTTTTCCACGCCATGCTTGCGCGGGGTATATATCTCGAACCCTCGCAGTACGAGGTCTGCTTCCTTTCCGCGGCTCACACCGAGGCGGATGTAGAGGCCATTCTTTCGGCAGCAGAAGAGACGTTGCAAGAATTGAGTACCAAATAACCACTTGGTTCTAAAGTTTCGACATCATAGAATCAAACAGGCCGCGCAAACTTACTTCCGCGCGGCCTGTTTGATGCTCTGAAATACCTTCGCCGATGCCCTCAACGAAGTCGAACAGCTTCTTTCAATCGCTCATTCTTCTGAATAACTTCATCCAGATCTTTCTGCATTCCTTTAAGACGGGCCGTATCTGCTGTAGCGGGATCAAGCAAATCCTGCGTTGAACGCCGAACAAATTCCCTTGGCAGAGACCAGAAAACATTACGAACATAGTAATCTGGCGTGGCTCGATGGAGGATGGTAATCTCTCCGTTGGCCGCAATATTCAGTCGGGGTTTGACCAAGGGCAAATAGGCTCCCAGCATCACGGTTGGAAAATATTGACCATCAGGAGAATCTATTACACGCAAGAACAAGCGATCCACATGATCACGCGACCAACGCACCAACCTCAAGTGGCGCTGCCGATTGGGGTCTTTTTTAAAGAATTGAACCCCCTCAGCCACGATGAAACCGGGAACCACTTCGATAACTTTCGGATTCGTTTCATGCCGAACACCATTGGCCACAACGCCAAAGGTTACGAAATATTTTCCCTGTTCCAATAGACCTGTAGATTTACCCAATTCCAAGTCAAAAACGCGCTCCTCTCCGGGTTTAAGACGCAGCGGCCGAGGCAGACATCCGCCAGGTTCGCGCGGGAGGATAGCACGGCGGGCATCGTTCACACGCGATACCGTGAACAGGGCGGAGGGGGCATCACCCCGCCCTAGAACCAACTCCCGCGGCGTATTATTTCGAACCAGAACGCGGACGGGAATTTCCTCTCCCATCACGTAACTGACGGAAGGGAACGAAAATCCCACTGAAACTGGCGCCAGCCGCTGTTCATCCGGCACTTGCGCCCCCAGGCTCGGCAAAAGCCCAAGAAGAAGCACCCAGAAGACACGTCTTTTCATTTATTCTCCTTGAGGTTTGGAAACGAAGGTTAACCCGGTGATCGAACGGGCATTGGGCGCGAAGAGCGAACAGAGCCATGCCACCACAATACACACGATCAGGCCAATACCGCCGTAAACAAAGGGGTGAGGCTTCCAAACAGCCAACGCCCACGTATCCGGGATGAACGTAAACCCACAGCAAACCACATAGTTGGCGAGCAGACCGATTACCGCTGGGCCACCGCCTACACGCGGCATAAAAATACCCATGAAAAACAATGCTGTGAGCCCCGCGGTAAGAATGGCGATGAACGTCTGGAACACATCAAAGAGTGAACGCGAAGGAAGCTGCGCCAAGGTCAACGCCGCACCAACCCCCAGAATGCCGATGAGGATCACGCAAATTCGGCCGCAACGCACCTGCTGCGCTCCTGTCATGTTCGGTCGGAAACGAAGCACAAAGTCTGTCGTAATGGCCGTTGAGGCACTCGTCAAGTTGGCCGACAGCGTGGAAATCGTAGCCGCAAATATAGCGGCGATCACCAAGCCTGCAATCACAGGATGAAGCTCAATGGCCATATAAACAGGGAAGACCGAATCGCTCTTAGGCATCGTAATATCCATCATTTCAGGATGGCTGAAATAATGTGTATAAAGCGCCGTGCCAATAGAGTAGAAAATAATAGATGCGATCACAGAAAGAATGCCATTGAACCAAATCGAATTTGCCGCCTTCTTCTCATTTGTACAGGCGATATACCGCTGTACCACGCATTGATCTGAGGTATAACTGGAGAGATTACTCACCAACCCTTGGATAATTACCACCCAAAAGACCGGCTCTTTAAGCAGGAACCGAAAATCGAGCAACCGAAGCTTTTCATGTTCCTGGGCGATGGAAACGAAGCCGTTGAACCCACCATTCGTATGCATAATCAGAACCGCGAGCACCGTGATCGCCCCGCCCAACAGCACGACACCTTGAACAAAATCACTCCATATCACGGCATCCAACCCGCCCACACAACAATAAAGAATCGTGGCCACTCCGCAAATCAGGATGCAATTCTCTACTCCAATATCCGTAACGGCATCCAACGCAAGCGCTGGCAAAAGCGTCACCACAGCCACACGGCAAATCATGAAGATATTAAACACGCCTGAGCCAAACAGACGAATTGCCAGATTAAAGCGCTTTTCAAGATACTCATACGCACTCGTAATATTCAGCCTGCAGAAAAATGGCAAATAGAAATAGATCGCTACCGGAGCCATCGCCAAGATACACAACACCATCGGGAAGTAACGCCAGTCGCCGATATACGTCATCGTTGGGATTGAAATAAAGGTAATGGAGCTGAGCATGGTCGCGAAAATACTCATCCCGGCAACAAACCATGGAATACTCTTACCGCCGCGGAAATAGCTATCGGCCGTCTTTTGGCGCAGCACAAAGATCATAGCCATACCTACCATCGCCAAAAAGTAAACCCCGATAACCAACCAGCTTACCCAAGAGAACGACCAACCCTGCCGCGTAAACGCGATTGTTTGAACCGAAGCCGTTCGAACCGCTGGCTTGATTTCCCCCCCAACAAGCACCACCTGCGGCGTTCCACTTGTGGGGGCGCGAACAACGGCCGCCGCACCACACCGCGCCGGCTCATTTTCCGGCAGCGAACCCAACTCACTCCATTGACCTGTAACGGCATGATACGCGTAAACCGTCCGGTTCCACTTAAAGTCCCGTGGCGACCACTCCCGTGCCTGTTTGGCCCATGCCTCCGGAGACATCCGGTTGGCACGATCCCACACCTGCCCATTGTAACCGCCGATCAAAAGAATATGCTGGTCACCAACCGGTACAAAGGAAGCTCCGATGGTTGAAACCGGAGCCCTATTCAACGGATGCCATGCAGCCACACCATCGAAGCCTACGCTATATCCATACCCATCACGAACAGCCATCGGCTTACCGTCCGTAGCGATAATACTTCCCCCAAAGACCACCAATACCGGATGCTTCTGGTCTCCATTCTGCATCGCCGCAACCGCCTGAACCCGAGCCGGCCCTGGCAATGGCGGCAACTCGCCCCACACCCACTGCGCGTCCACTCGACGCAATGTCAACACTCGGTTGGTTGGCTTCCCATCAAGAAATCCGCCAACAAATACCGCGCCATCTCCCCACCGCGCAGCCGCCGTCATCGATAACGTGCCGTAGGGGCATTCCGGTAAACCCTCCACCTTGCCATCCGCATCAATCAGAAAGGCCGCGCGTGAAGCTCCCTGCGCCGATACTCCACCCACACACAACAAGCGCATATCCGTATTCATAGCGGTGCCCAGGTTCAGCGCCACGGCACCACCCTCGGCTACCCCCTGAGGCAGTGTACCCACCTGCTTCCATACGTCTTCTCCATCCGACCGGAGAGCCCAAATGGTCGAGACATACCCCTTAGCCTCGCCAAAGGTACTGCCTCCCGCCACTAAGAGTGTATTCCCCAACTGCCCGGCAAAGGGACGCGCCACCGCCGCCGGCAACGGCGCCCGTTCCTGCCAATTCATCTTCAACGGCGCAGCCCAAGCGCAAACACTGCCGGCCACAACGGCCGCCACACTCACCATCTTCCGCATCCACGTCATCATTTATCCTCTTCCTCCGCCAATGTTCTCAACATATCCCAAAATGATTCCCGGAACCACGGCTTTAACTCCTCCCATGGCACCATTACACCTACCACCCCCGCCGCACCGCAAAACACACTATATGGACGAAATCGAAAAGCTACCCCCTCGCGATACGGCATAAAGTCCGTCAATGACGGATCTGCCGGCAACGCAGGCTTCTCCTGCAATCCGTTCGCCCGTCCCGCACGTTCCGCCAACCATGCCACAAACCGATCACACTGCCCCGGGCGGATACCCTCCGCCAACTTCATCGGTTCCAGCTCAGGAATGGAAAGCACGCGCAACGCTACCCGTTGATGACACCCATTCCCCCCCTGATTCAGATAACCAGAATAGGCATAGCCCAACCACTTTTTCCCCGCAAACACCATGCGCGCATAGGCTGCAATATCAAGTGCTCCGGCCGTAGACACCCCTCGCAATCGCGCCACATCCAACATCTTCTGATAAATCCACTCCTGCAGCGCATCCGATGGTGCTGCCTGCAGCTGCCCATCATCGGCCAGTGCTTCCCCAAACGCATCTGCATACATCATCTGACGCAGCTTCGCCGTCTGTATGGCATTCAACCCCTTCACCTGAACCGGCACCTCTAAATCCCACGCAACGTGAACGGCCAGACCATCCTCCGTCACCGTACAGGCCCCACGCTCCCCAGCCACCACCAGCGAACGCGCCTCTCCTATCAGAGCCAACACAATACTACAAGCCAGCAGCCAAGCCCTCATGTCAGCCGAATCCTCTCAAACCATGCACGCGGTATTCCACGCATCAACCATGCCATCCAGCGCCAACGCCCCGTTACGTAAATAACAGGAACACCACGCTCCAACCCCTCCAGTATACAACAAGCAGCCGTTTCTGGCGAACATCGCCAAAAAGTTGACGCCTGCCCCATGGCCGTATCTACAAATCCAGGCAATATGGTCACTATGCGACACCCGCCACCGCCGAACCGAACTGTGCGCCGATATCCCTCCATCGCACAAATCTGATACGCCTTCGATGCCGAATAACCGTTTGTTCCCTCCAATCCACGTATCCCCGCGATGCTCGACGTTACAGCAAAACACGCACAATTCGTCAGCGCCCACTGCGCCACTCGCTCAAACGCCAACACATTTACCGCCAATGCCTGTGCCGTCCGCCGCGCATCCGGCACCAAGGATCGTTCCCCAAACCCGGCATTAAACACTACCGTATCCGCCCGAACTGCCGCGATCCGCGTCACTGCATCCGGTGCCGTCACATCCAGCTCCAGTGTTTCCCCACCCAGAGTCTCCAGCAATGCCCGTCGACGCCCCGCAGCGACGGCCTCATAACCACGCGACCGCAAAGCCAAAACCAACGCCCGCCCAATACCCGATGTGGCTCCCAACACCAATACGCGCCCCAATCCCCGCGCACCGCCGCTCCTTTTCTGCCGCACGCGTCATCCCTCCACGCCGGGCTTTGTCAGCCTCAGCACATAATCAAAATGCGGCGGAATGTGATCTTTCCGATGCGCAATGCAAACCACCGTCAATCCTGGCATCTCCCCCAACAACCGATCAATCAGTCGCAACACCTTTTTACGTTCCGGAACCTCCAAGTTCATGCATAGTTCATCCAACAACAACAAATCCGGTTCCGCTACCAACGCCCGCACCACCAACGTCAACCTCACCAACCCCGTTGACAACGTAGCCAAAGGTGCTTTCAACCGCTCATGCAGCCCCAATGCCGTCAGCAACGACAAGGCTCGTTTACGCTGGCGCGGTGAGGGCCGTTTACGCCGTCCCTCCCGGTCAAACAATCCAGAATAAACGGCCATCTCAACCGTCTGCGACAAATCGGCAAACGCCTGCGTCTCCGGCGATACCGAAGCCATCCGCGAGCGCAAACTCCACAGTGGCACCCCCGGCCCCGGGCGCACGCCAAACCGCTCCATGTCGCAAGCATACGCCATAGGATTATCGCCTGTGATCAATGAGAGCAACGTTGTTTTCCCACAGCCATTCGGGCCCACAACAACCCATCGCTCGCCCTCATGAACCTCCCAGTTCAACCCTCCGAAAAGTATCCGCCCATCCACTGAGAGCGACAGTTCCCGAACGGCAAGCACAATCGGCGTCTTCAGCGAAGGCGGATTTGGCGGAAAAACCATCGCCGCAGGCGGCGGCTCTGCACCTCCGTGAAAGGCTCCCTGCGAAACCACCTTCCGGGCATCCAGCCGCAACCGATGCGTGACACACGGAGGGATTTCATCGGCATTACGCACCATCAACACCAACGTCCGCCCTCGTTTTACCAACTCCTCCAGCACCTTACGCAAGCGCCCCTGCATTTCCGGATCCAGTCCGGCAAACGGATCATCTAAAACCAAAATCGACGTCCGTTTCAAAATAGCACGCGCCAATATCAGGCGCCGCTGTTCTCCATTGCTCAGCTGTACCGTCCACCGCTCCATCAGCGATTCCATCTCCAACGCCTGCACCACCCACGCGCGTTCTTGTTCGAAAGCTGCCCGTTTCTCCGGCTCCGGCTCCCGTACCTCAAACGGATTAATTTCCATCACCGAATCAAACGTCAACGCCTCAGCCACCGTATGAAAATCATAGGCTATAGACGCATGATAGCGAGCCTCCGCCCAATCCGTTCCTGCAGAGGCAGCCTGCGCATCCACCGTCACCAACGCCGCCTCATCAGGCGCACGCAGCATAATCTGCCGTGCCAACCACGATTTCCCTGAAGCCATCGGCCCGGTAACGACCCACACCGTCCCCGGACGAAGCGTCCATACCGTTCCAGAAATGGAAATCTCAAGCGGATTCATTGCGCCAAACTTTCCAAAATCTTCTGCCCTACCGCAGAACTATCCAAATAGGAGAAAAAGCCACGCGCAATCATTTGCGCAGCCATGGCCATCAAAATCACCCCCGACACCTTGGAGAAAATGCGAATCACGTTCTTGCCAAACATTCGCTCCAACGCCTCGGCAAAGTAAAGAATTGCCCCCAACGCAGCAATCGCCGCCACAAAACCCACAAAGCCAAAGAGAAACGTCCCCCACCCCACATCCGGATTCTTCAGAGCTTCCGCTCCAATAATGATAATCGGCGAAACACACGCCGGCCCCATGATAATCGGAATCCCAAGCGGCACCACCACAATATCATCCACGTTACGCGGGCGCGTCTCCGCCGTTGGCGTATCTGACCCCAAAGCCAACCCCTGCGCCATCACCATCAGCAAAATTCCCGCCCCAATACGAAAGCCCTCAATATCCAGACCAAACAGCATCAAAAAGGCATTCCCGGCAAAATAACAGATGGCGCCCATCACCACCACCACGCGTGTTACACGCACCGCCACGCTCTGCTTCCGACGCGCCGAAACACCCTCTGTCAGCGACAGAAACATGTTCAATACGAAAAACGGACAGAAAAGAAAAAACAGTTTAACGAAGTTGCTCCAAGCAAATAACAGCGCATCAGTCATCGCTCGTTTCCTCCTTAGGCGTTTGCTCAGTATACCACAGCAAAACCGCCCGGCACTACGGCCTCATCCCCGCCATCGAGTCGTCTGCTCGAAAACCCTCCATACCCGGCATTTCCCCAACCTTCTCAACAACACCGGAGCATCCTCGGGGCGCCCCCGCCCCGGTTTCATCCTCAACCCGCTCCGACAGGGTGTCGAGCTCGGGGCAAGTGCATTTGGGCACTGCGGTCTCCACGAACCAGACCATCGCCTCATGCGGGCGTTCATCTTCCGGCCATCCTCCTTTCGGCGCAACGATCAGCTGAAAACCCGAAACATCTGGATACTCCGTACACCCTGCACAATCAGCAACCATCCGCCAAATCTTCCGTTGAGGGTGCGGCGGCTCCTGCCAAGAAACACCCGGCAATACCAGCAACTGCACCGTCCAGCCAGGCCGGGCACACAAAGCCTCCCACGCCGAACGCAACGGGAACGGATGCCCCGGTGCCACGACAAATAATACACTTCGTGGTTTTTCTGCATCCACAGGAGCTTCCAGAAGCGCCTGCTCCAGCAATTCTGCACGAGAGGCTCCCTCCAATTGCATTGAATAAAGCATCTTTAGTCGTTCTCCCAACGCCGGCCCTGGCACATACCCACATGCCAAGAGCTCCCGCCCGGAAATACTCGGCGAGGGAAGAATCGGTTCCTTAGCGTACACCGCCAGCTTAGCCTTAGCCAGCTCATACAGCTCCAGCTTAGCATGCGAAGACAGGCAGTCCAACCGGTGCAGTTCCAGCTCCAACGGTATCGTTGACCGCCCTAGGAACTGCCGTGCCGTTGCAGGGCGCATTTTGGGCAGCTCCATAAACTTCATGTGGTTGGCAACGGCCTCACGAACGCATGTCATAAGCTCTCGGCTCTCCTTGAAACGCCGAAGAATCTCCGGCACCATTTCCGCCCCGATTGCTGCATGGCACGGCGTTCGATACGCCAACGCCCCATCCGACTGCGTCTCCACAACCAACGCTCGCGGCTTTCCGATATCATGCAATAAAACTGCCCACACCAGCTGTGGAGAACGCGGCGCTGGAGCCAAGTCCAGCATTCGTGCCGTATGTACCCAAACATCCCCCTCCGGGTGCCATTTTGGGGTTTGCAAACACCCGCGAAGTGCCGTCAATTCCGGAAAAAACATTGCCAGCAACCCACTCTCTTGAAGCATCTCCAACGCTTGCGAGGGTACTGGCGCCTCCCCCAACATTCGCAAAAATTCCGTCCGAATACGCTCCATGCTCACACACATCAAACTCGGAGCCTCGGCCTTCAACGCCGCCCATGTGCCGGGGTCAATCTGCCACCCGCAAACCGCGGAAAATCGTACCGCTCGGAGCATTCGAAGCCGATCTTCACGAAAACGCGCCACCGGATCCCCAACCGTACGAAGCACTCCAGCACGTAAATCTGACAATCCGCCAACGAAATCGATCACCCGTTCTGCCAACGGATCATAAAACAGCGCATTAACCGTGAAGTCCCGCCGGAGAGCATCCTGCTCAGCTCCTTCAAACGCCACCGTTTCAGGATGGCGCCCGTCCTGATAACCGCCATCTTTTCGAAACGTTGCCACGTCAAAGGAATGCCCTCCCGCCTGTACCAACATAACCCCAAAGGCCTGCCCAACACCCACACTCTGCGCAGGAAACAACGCCGCCACCTCATCGGGCGTGGCCGCAGTCGCCACATCGATATCTTTCACCTCCGCACCACGCAACGCATCGCGGACACAGCCTCCGGCAAAATAGGTCTCGAACCCATGTTCCCGCAAGCGGCGAAGAATCGTCAGCGCCTGCTCTGCAAGCCCAGGCTTACGCCCCCGAAACACCAACCGTGCGGGAGCCCCGCACACATTGGCATTAACTGGTTTTTCAGGCATAGGGGCACCTCACCTGCCGCCCATCAATCTCTCGCAATGCGGGGGGCGTTCCTGCACATTCCGGGCGTGCACAATCACACCGGTCAGCAAATCGACATCCCGGCCCAAACTTATCTGGCCGCGGCACCTGCCCTGGGATAGCCCGCAGCGTTTTACCGCGTGTAGCATGCGATGGAAGCGCCTCCAACAGTGCCCGCGCGTAAGGATGTTTGGGGCCGGCAAAAAAGGCTCCTGCCTCCGCCTGCTCCACCACCTGCCCGGCATACATCACCGCCACTCGGTCAGCCATCCGGTAAACCACACCCATATCGTGCGTGATAAAAACCATGCCCGAATCTTTACTATGTAATTGCAGCATCAGCTCCAACACTTGTGCCTGAATGGTCACATCCAGTGCCGTGGTCGGTTCATCGGCAATAATCAGCTGCGGCTCAAGAATCAAACACATCGCAATCATCACGCGCTGCTGCATCCCGCCGGAAAGCTCATGCGGATAGCTCCGCATCACACGAGCCGGCTCTGGGATTCCAACTTTCTCCAACCAGATTAATGCTTTGGCCCGCGCCTCTGCTCGCGCCATCGTTGGAAAATGAATATGAAGCGACTCCACAATCTGGTCGCCAATGCGCACCAATGGTGAAAGCGCCGTCATTGGATCCTGGAAAATCACACCTATTTTCCGCCCGCGGTAAGCCCGCATTTTAGCCATAGGCAGCTTGAGCAAGTCTTCTCCCTCAAACAGAATTTCTCCGCCCAATACCTTCGCGGGAGGCGATGGCAACAGCCGGGGAATACACATGGAGCTAACCGTTTTGCCACACCCAGACTCCCCGACGATACAGAGGATTTCCCCGCGGCGAACGTTAAAGGACACATCCTGAACGATGGTAGACAGCGCATGGGTTTCATCATTCTCAAAGGCAATAGTCAGGTTGCGAACCTGTAAGAGCGGTTGTTCAGACTTGAGCATAAAAACGGCCTCCGAGGCTTATTGGAGTTTACTGAACGGCTTAGGATCGAACGCGTTACGTACGCCCTCGCCAATCATTACCGTCAGGAACATCACCGTAAAAATGGCCATGGAAGGAAACAGAATCAACCACCAGGCCCACCGATACGTCTGCGCCTGATTCAGAAGCTCACCCCAGCTTGGCGTCAACGGCGGCAAACCAAAGCCAAGGAAATCCAACGACACTAACGACCCGATTGCCCCTACCAACAGGAATGGAAAGAGCGTAATAATAGGCGTAAGCGCATTTGGCAGAATATGCCGGAAAATAATCCGCCCATTTCCCAACCCCTGACAACGCGCCGCCGCAACAAACGGTCGATTACGCAAACGCAGAAACTCCGCCCGCATATAATAAGAGAGCCCCAACCAGCAGAACAAGCCATAAACCAACAAAAGCAACCAGAAACTACGGCCGAAAACCGACCCTACCAAAACCATAATATAAAGGAATGGAAGCGCCGCCCAAATCTCAGTGAACCGCTGAACACAAATATCCACCTTCCCGCCAAAGTAGCCCTGAATCGAGCCCACAATCATTCCCAATATCGTTGCCGCTATCGCCAGCAACAAGCCGAAACTCATCGCAATGCGCGTAGCATACAAGATTCGCGAAAAAACATCCCGTCCTGAACCGTCAAGCCCAAACGGATGCCGCCACGTAGGCGGGAAAGGAAAACGCAGATTGTTTCCAGAATAGATCCGATAAGATACGCCCCCATTCGTATACGTCAGCTTATCCGCCGCAGTCAAATCTTTGACAAAGCCCTTCTCCGCCCAAGCCTTCAATTGATCCAAAAACTCACCTGAAGGGGCTGTTTCCGAGGAATAACGAAGCAACTGCAACCGTCCGTCCTCCTCATTACGAGAAAAGACAAAGGTTTGTTTCGGCAAAAAGCGCAGCCCATTAGGCAATACCTCCCGCAGATTTACGCGAAGCGTTTCGGGTTGAGCTCCAGCCGCCCCAGGCGGCAACGACAGGCGCAGCGTTTTCCAGGGGAACGCCCGCAGTTCCATTGGTTCAACATCCATCTCAAACGCTTCGCAAGCCTCTCCCAGAAATCGACGTGCCAACTCCCGCTGAAGCTGCGGCGTAACGGCTACAAGATCCGCAAGCTTAGCACGCCCGTCCCGAATATCCACCCCCGGGAAAAACTGCGCGCAACTATCCTGACGAACTACCGCAAAATCCCGCGTCAAATTGAATCGCGCAATCGGCTGATCCGGCACCAACGAGAGCGTTACCCGCTTATCCGCCTCCAAATCTTTCGTATCCAGCGTCTCCCCTGGAGAATACGGCACTGGTGCAAACAACGCAAAGTCTCCCGGGTGAGACCCAAACAGCTTCCCGGCCACAAACGCCCGATAATCCACATGCGTATTCCCCCCCAGCTCCGCACGGATCGCAGCGGGAGGCTGCGTACATAGGAAGGGGAACGACCACTCCCCGTTGTAACGCATCACCAATGGCTTGGCATTACAAATCAACTCAGCGCATAGACTAATGGCATAAAGCACCGCCAATAAACGAAGCGACCAAAAGGCCACACGGCTCCTGCGGAAGCGTTCCCAACGCTTCCGCGTCAATGGGGAAACATGAAACAATGCACTCATAATCTCTCTCTCTCGCCGTTTACATCCACCGGCTCTCCGGCATCTATCTGGATCAACTCAAGCACCTGCACCGTCCGACCATCCGTCGTTTGGCGCGGCACCGTACGCGGCGCATATCGTACTGGAACCACGCGTTTGGGTGCACCCTCTGCCGTCTGCTCTACCACCCGGCGCCCGAGACGATCAAATCTCTGTACTGAACCATCCGGACGCGTCCGGTTCCAACCCTTACACGTACCATCCGGCGCGTACAGATAATCATCGCGCCACCGTTTGCTGATAGAGAGCACCGGATCCTCATACAGCCGATCTTCCGGCATCAGATAATCCATCGTCTGAATACGCCCCTGCGCATCATACACCCGGCGTTCATTTCCAAGCGCACGGAACGACACAAACACCGGTGCAGATACCACGCCATCCGGACGAACCGCCACGCAAGCCACATCTACCCGTCGGCGTCGAACACCACTCTGCATGAAATCACCCGGAGCATCCACCTCTAGCGTTACCAACGAGCCTGAAGCCACCAAAGGACGTATCCGAACATGTTCGGCCTGCCCGGTTACCACAAACCAGCGAAATGTCATCCCTGGCTCTTCACGCAGCGGCGCCACCTCGACCGTCAAACGACGCGTTCGCCCACGCCCACGCAGAATCCGCGTCACGCAAACCGGTGTATCGGCGACCCCCTCCGAAGTCGTCAGGTCAAAATAGTCCACATAACGAATCGGCATCGAGTCCTGTCGCACCGCCAGTCGAATGGCAGGCGGTAACTGCTCAGGGCGTAGTGTGTGCGCCGCTTGAAGCAACGCTTCCACCTCCAACTGTTCTGGATCAAACGCCACGGGATGTGCCCCTGAAGAGAAGTAATCCGGAAAACCCTTAACGTGTTGCCGAAACAACCGCTGCACCGTAGGTACAAAAAGCCCCTGCGCCCACATGGCCTGTCGCGTCTCCGGAGGCATCACGGCCACCGCCGCCAACACCAGCTCCGTCAACCCCCGCTGCACCGCTTTTGGATGAGCCTGTTTCAAATCTGCGGCATCGGCATCTACCGAAAGCAGAAATGCCGGATTATACGTATGGAAGTTATCCCCCGCACCCGGAGCCTCTCCAGGCAAAAAGTCCGCCGTCGCGTCATATACATACAACTGGTTATTTACCGCAAGGCGAAACGCCGTGGCCATTGCATCCGGGCTGGATGACACACTCCGCCCAATCGAACGCCAAAAGAAAGAATTTCCTTTGACGCTGGTAGAATTACCAACTGTAGGCAGCGGCGTACGTCCATTGGAGAAGAGTCCGTTGGCAGCACCAATATGGGCTTTGGCGCGCTGCGCCTCTTCACTATAAACCACCGGCGTCAACCCCGGAAAGTTCTCATAACGCACCACGCACGCATCCGCATCACGATTAACATAAAGCACGCCCGCCAAGGCATTGGGAACCAACCACGGGCGAACAATTTCCGCATACGGCCCACGATATTCCGAAGACTCGGACGAGGAAGGCGAAAACAACGCGAAAAGTGTGGTTAAATACCCCCCTGAAGATGGATCCCACGCCCACTGTGTATTCGCCTCTGTTACGGAAGCTTCGCCTCCCATTCGTATCGGCGTAGGCTGAGCCTGTGCCACCAGCGGATTCTCTGGCGCATTAGCCGCCAACTGCGCCGCCTGCGCCACCAGCTCACGAAAAGCCGGGAGCCCCCGCAACGCTGCCAAATCCTCATCCTTCTCCAATTGTGCCGCACCGGAAAACCCAAGCTCCAATGCCTTACGAAGTGCCTTCAACGCCTCCTCCACAGCTCCCGAGCGAGCACACACACACGCCACGTTATACTGCCAATTCGCATCTCCAGGAAGCAGCTTCGAAGCAGCCCGCGCCGCCGTTTCCGCCGTCAGCCAATCGCCCTGGCGAAGTGCCGCGGTAAATTGCGAGAGGTACCGCACATGCTGCGGAAAGAGTGCCGGCAAATCAAACACCGTCTGAGCAGCAAACCCGACTGAACCTGTCAGCGCCACCATCACCATCAGCACTATTCGAAAACGCATTGTTCCGTATTCCCAGAAAGAAAGACTCGATTATACCGTGAATCTGCTTTATCTTATCAAAAGCCCGACCATCTGTCTCCCCAAACAGAGAGATACGTTATTCCAAACTTCCTCACTGTCAATCAGAAAACTACCTCATGTACCTCCACCATTAGATTAAGTTCTTCCCTGTGAAAAGTCCCCATCTCCACGTAACCTTTTCTGCGAAAAGCACAACAAGCCCAATACACAACATGCGATAAACCACACAGTACTCAAAACCTCTCCATTTTCATTTACCAATGTCGTGCATCCATGGGGATTCTTTTCGCAATAAACATATCGTGAGATACGATAACGAGTCACTTTAGTGAACACTTCAAAGCTGTTGAAGTATCTACTTCGATAACATGTTAAATCTAAAAAAATACCCTAGAGCGTAACCGATAACAGCCTAAACAGTCTAACAGCAGTACCGAATACAAATTTCGAAAGATTCGAACATGCCGCAAAGGGGAATGATTTTGCGTACATCATGTCTATTGTATCTTAGAGCTGTCAGATTTGTTGAAAGTAGAAAGGAATACCCGATTGAACGCAATGAGAAATTTGACGGCTTTCTTTGGGTCAAGTGAGAAATGATCCTGAAGCCTCGTCATACGCCCATGTGGTGGTGTCGCCCACGCCGGAAGCCTCCTTACGGTAAGTCGTCATAGAAGTCTTGTTCCCGAAGACATCGTAGGTATAGCGCACAGGATAAGTCGCGCCGCCTTCATACGTCTTGCTGCCCCGCAGGTCATAGGCGTAGTTTATCACATTCCCCAATGCGTTGGTCACGGCAACCGTCTGCCCCATCACATCGTAACCGTAAGCCGTAACAGCGCCGACGGCATCGGTGGCGGAGGTCAGGTTATTCTTCGCATCGTAGGCATAGGCCGTGCGGTTGTCGCGGCCATCGATGGAAGCGATCCGGCGGTCGAGGGCGTCGTACTCAAAGCGGTTGGTGACACAGGTGGTGTCCACGGACTTCACCAACT
>CALBHX010000039.1 GCA_937892925.1 uncultured Lentisphaeraceae bacterium | reverse complement strand
ACTTGTTTTCGTTCGTCCGTTTTTTCATTTTTCAAACCGCCCATTCCATTAGCCAAACAGGGCAGGGCAGCAGGGCAGTTCAACTCAGTCTCTAATTCTTTTGGTTGACGATAGGTCGCGTAGTCATCCACAGACTGCCAAACAGACCTCGCTGAAACAGCCTTTCCAGACGCACCAAAGGAAACAAACTGCACATCTGTTCCACGTGGAACAGATGTTATTATTTCTTTATTCTTTTCAGAATCTTTCTCATTCTGTACACCATTTAAAATGGATGCGCGCTTACTTTTTTGAAGTGCCTCATATAACTTTTTATATAAATCAGGTGAAAGCGATGATAAAAGCGTTTCAAGGTATGTTCCACGTGGAACATCGGAACCTAAATAACCTTCTTTCTGTTTTTCATTTTTATAAATATCTCTTTTAATAAGAATATCTTGTAGTAATTTCATTCGCCTCGAAAAGAAGGGAATGGGGTTTCTTTCTCCAGGCTGCTCAGTCAATTCCTGCCAATTAATGGTGGCGTTCCATAATCGCGGCGGCGTTCCTGTTTTAAGACGGCGCCAGCCAAGTGCAGGCGAAAGCCGTTTTAGTGTTTCCGGTAACGAAACGGCAGGCCGGGCGTCCCCTCCGCCATCTCGGGATTGGTGCCCAACCCATATTTTTCCTCCAAAAGCTGTTCCAGACGTTAGAACAATCTGACGGGCAAAAAATTGCCGCCCGTCTTTTAGAAGAACACCCGTTGGATTTCCTTTCAAAACATTCTTTTTATCTTCTATTTTCTTAGCGTCATTTAGTAACTTGACGTTAAGTGCTGTTGTATTTTCGGAAGCAGAAACACCCTTTTCTTTCGAAAGATCTTCCACAGAGGCTTGATTTGGGGCAGGGAAGGGGGGCTCTGTAAACAGTAAATCAATCACTTCACCTTCAACAAGGGTGAGGGTTTGAATGGATTGTGCCACGCGGGCAAGCCGGGCAGAGTAGGCGGCTTTATCACACTGAACACGAACGGCATGGACGGCCGGTCCGCGGGATTGATTAAGCAGACGGTATTGCAGACCCGTCAAATCCGCGTTTAGTCCCATTTCTCCGCCAAGCGCATCCAATTCCACAACAAGATGTGATTTGGCAAGCCCTCCAACAGCAGGATTACAGGGCATCAGACCAAGCGTATCCTTTTGTGCCGTAATAAGCAGCGTGTGGCAGCCCATGCGCGCAGCAGCAAAAGCTGCTTCACAACCTGCATGCCCGGCGCCTACCACCAGCACATCCGCAACAGTATTTTTCTGCTCGTCAGGTTGGTCTATCTGCTCCGTTTTCATACTTAACCATTTCTTTTCATTTTGATTTTAATATCCTATAACGAAATGTCGTTTTACAGACTAAATTATAATCTTTTCTATGGGTTTGTTCCACGTGGAACAGGTTTATCATTTGTTTAATAGAATAATGCCTTTCAATCTTGTAACGGCTTATTTTATACACAGCCATCAATCCTTTTACTCACGGTTCGACAAGTTAAAAATCAAAATACAGTTCTCATCAACTGAGTTATTCAATACATAAATTAAAACCTTTTATAAAACTCCCATTAGATACGTTTATCTGACCATGGTTTTTATTTTTAAGAAGAGAAAAGCGCACAAAACGCGCCACGGCTGGAATGCGGGGTTTATGACCAGGGTTTTTAAGAAGAGAAAAGCGTCCTGCATGTCAAAAATTAAACTTGGGTAAGTTGAAACAAGTCTTGGGGCAGATTTACAGAAAACCTGGGGCAAGTTGAATCCAAACTCGGGGCGGCTTATTCAAACCAAAGCTTATGTAAGCTTCACATTGATCCGTTTTGGTGAGGCATAGCAACTATTCTTTTAACATCATTCGTTGAATCATTCAGGCGATTTCGTTAACGCTTTTTCTTAACTCAGCGAGGTTCATTCAAGCGATTTTAGACAGTCTGAATAACCTCGCCTAGAAATCTTTCGACAAGAACCCGTAAAAGCTTGTAGATAACTTTTCATTTTTTTATTTATCTTTATTATTTTCAATAAACTATGATTATCTACAGAAGTCGATAAAGGAGTCGATAAGTTGTCGAAAGAAGTTTGTAGACAAATGTAAACAAGGGTGCCATAATGGGGGTGTTTTCTGAGAAAAGTTTGGATTGGATAAGGTTATGACGGATGCTGAGGCGCTTTGGGAGAATCTATGTAAGGCTCTTTCGGATATTCTCTCGGAGGTAACAGTTTTAAAGTATTTCGGGGGCAGCAGGGGAGTGTCGCTAGATGGGAATGTGCTGCATGTGGAGTTGATGCAGCAGACGGAAAATTCGCCTGAAAAGCTTTTTGGCTCCTGTATTCAGGAAGCGCTGGATCAGGTTGGGGCGCGGGAAGTAAAGGTTGTTTTTTCACGTCCTGCTCCAAAGCCGTCTCTAGTATCTGCCGCAGCGCTTCAGCGACGTGAAGAAGCAGGGAAGGGGAGCCAAAAAGAGGAAACGCTGCTAAGTAATCTAACCTTTGATCAATTTGTAACAGGACCGAGTAACAACTTGGCTGTAAATATGGCGCAGGCAGTGGCAATAAACCCGGGCAATCCGGGAAACAACCCGCTTTTTCTGTATGGCCCTCCCGGCGTAGGCAAAACGCATTTGCTGCACGCAATTGGTAACCTGGTGCGCCGTCAAAATGAACATTTGCGGGTGCTTTACACTACAACGGCCAATCTGAAAAATGAATATATCCGCCAGTGGCAGGCTAAAAATGAGGAGCTTGAACGGGCGAAGGAAATGTTCCGCGAAAAGTATTGGACTACGGATGTCCTGCTGGTGGACGACATTCAATATATGGATACGCCGGGCTTTCAGACGGAATTCTTCAATATTTTCAATGAGATGCTTCAGCATGGGCGGCAGATTGTGATGACGAGCGATAAGATGCCTCGGGAGATGCCGCAGCTGATGGAGCGTTTGGTTGATCGTTTTCAATCGGGTTTAAGCGCGAGTGTGGATATTCCGGATTATGTTACGCGCTACAACATTCTGAAGATGAAGCTGAACGCGTATCCTGCCATTCAGCTGAGCAATGAGGTCATTGACTTTATTGCCAAAAATGTCACCAGCAGCGTGCGGGCTCTGGAAGGGGCGCTTTCAACAACCATCAATTACGCAAAGATTTTCCCGACGCCGTCGGGGCAGAATATCACAGTAGACGTGCTGCGCAATTCCATTCTTCGGCAATATATTCAAAACGAGCAATCGATTGTTCAGCTAACGTGTGAAGATATCTGCAAAGCGGTGTGCAAGCATTTTGAAGTGGTTCGAGAGCGGCTGTTTGGGGAGAGCCGGGAGCGGGAAATTGCCATTCCCCGGCAGATTGCAATGTTTCTTTGCCGCAAGCTGACCACTAACTCCATGCAGGAGCTGGGGCGCTTTTTCAACCGCAAGCACCCAACCATCAGCCACGCGTGCAAACTGGTTCAGGAACAGTATAAAGACGGGGAAGCTTCCACTGTGGCGCATGTGCGGGCCGTCATGAACGACTTGGGGCAGCCTATTGCAGCGCTCGATTAAACGCCGCCTCTCATCCGTTCTCCTCATGCGCGCTTTTGCCTTCCATAGGCGGAAGCGCGTTTTCTCCTTTCAGCCCGGCATGCAGCACAACCAAACAAGATTGAACGTGTGTGGTAACATATAGAAGTGAAGCAGGCGGTGCAAGCACGTCAACAGCCGGGCGGCTATTCATTCAAACGCTAAAAACAGCGCCCCGTATGCTTCACAAGGGCATAGAGGCCACCATAAGGCAAGATGTGGTTAAACCACCCGGCACATGCGCTATTCGAAGCTGCCATACAGTTTAAAGAAAAAATACAAGGAGAGAAACCCATGCACGTTATCCTCGTTAACGGTTCACCCCATGCCAAAGGCTGCACAAACCGCGCCCTTGAAGAAGTTCAAGCCCAGCTCACCCGCGAAGGCGCAACCTCCAGCATCTTCTGGATCGGCGCCAACGTGCGCCCCTGTCTCGGCTGTTATCAGTGCCGCACGCTCGGCCACTGTGTGATTGACGACACCGTGCGCGACTTTCTGAAGCAGGCCGAGACCGCCGACGCCTTTATTTTCGGTTCCCCTGTCTACTACAGCTCCGCAACCGGTTCCATTACTGCCTTTCTTGACCGCGCCTTTTTCAGCGGCGGCGCAGTTCTCTCCGGCAAACCGGCCGCCAGCGTCGTCTCCTGCCGCCGGGGAGGCGCCACAGCCACCTTCGCCCAGCTGAACATGTATGCCCTCATCAACCAGATGCCCATCGTCCCCTCCAACTACTGGAACCAGGTCCACGGCAACACCCCGCAGGAAGTCGAGCAAGACGCCGAGGGGCTCCAAACCCTCCGCCTCCTTGCCTCCAACCTCGTCTGGCTTCTGCGCTCCATCCAGGCCGGCCGCGAAGCCGGTGTGCCGCCGCCCCTGCGCGAACAAAAAATAGCCACCAACTTCATCCGATAAGCCCACAAACAAAAAAAGCAACCCTTCAATT
Organism: uncultured Lentisphaeraceae bacterium; assembly: GCA_937892925.1. Lineage (GTDB taxonomy): Bacteria > Verrucomicrobiota > Kiritimatiellia > RFP12 > DVOR01 > Spyradenecus. Next base: position 3,238 of record CALBHX010000039.1, on the reverse strand, counting down.
AAACGCGGGCGCGGTGCCTTTTGCCGCGCCCGCGCTATTTATCTACAACGCAGCCAGTCTACCCCCCTCATTCGCCTGTCGATAACTTTGTCGATAATTTCCAACCAAAACATCCGCATACCCATTTTATGGGCTTTATAGAAGGCCGTTATTTCAATCTTCAGCCCTTCATAAAAGACTCTGTTAAACTAAGTTATCTTATTGAGAACAAAGTGATTATTTATAAAATAAGGCACGTTTTTAAAAGGCGTACAAAGAAAGCCCAAAAGCCTCGTAGAGAACCCCTGTCAACAGGCGTCGATAACTCCATTTTGTCGATAACCCTGTCAATAACCTCGGCCGCTCCGTCCGTAACTCCCATGTTATCAACACCCCCTCCGCGCCCGGCCGCCCATTCATCAACACCCCATCAACCCATGACCGCGCTTGTCAACAGATTATCAACCGTATTTTTTTACATAACCTATTTCAAACAAAAACAAAACACCCTGTTATCTTTGTTGTCTACAACTCCATTATATATATTAAATAAACATTCTCTATATTGTTTATTGTTACCGAAGACAACCATCGGCTGAACCCTTGACTGAAGCACACCCTGCCAAACTTTGATACACTAGTTCAACACATTTCAAGGAGTCTACGAGATGAAATTCACCGTTATGCGCAGCCGCTTTTTGGAATTACTCTCCAACGTTCAAAGCGTGGTGCCCAATAAACCCGCCCTGCAAATCATCTCCAACGCCATGGTTGAGGCCGGTGAAGACGGCACCCTTACCCTGACAGCCACCGATTTGGACGTTTCGGTGCGCACCACGCTCGCTTCAGACGTTAAAGTGGATGAGCCCGGCGCCACCACGCTTCCCGTCCGCAAAGTGGTGGAAATGCTCCGCATGGCTCCTGAGGGGGAAATTCAGTTTGATATCGATGCCGATGCCGTGGCCCGTGTGATCACCCCCGCCGCCAAATACCGCATCAACGGCCTCAATGTGCGTGAGTTTCCCGTCATCAAAGAACCCGCCGCCGAAGCCAAAAGCTTTACGCTCGACCGCGCCATTTTCCGCGAGATGCTCCGTAAAACCGCCTATGCCGCAGGCACTGATGAAACCCGCCGCGTGCTCACCGGCGTGCTCCTTCAGTTTGAGAACAACAAGCTCACCATGGTGGCCACCGATGGCAAACGCCTCGCCCTCGTGGAGCAGGAAGTTGAATTCCCAGCCGAAAGCACCTGCTCCATGATTCTTCCGCCCAAAGCCGTGGCCGAGCTCTCCCGCCTCCTCAACGGGGAAGGCCCCATGCGCATCTATGGGCAGATTGGCCAGATTCTTTTCGACTGCGGCTCTTTCCGCTTCTACAGCAAGCTCATTGAGGGCGCCTATGCCCGCTATCAGGCTGTTATTCCAACCACCTGCGATGAGCGCGTAACGATCAACCGCGAGGAGCTTATTACCTCCATCCAGCGCGTAGCCATCATGTCCAACGACAAAACCTACGCTGTGCGTATGGTCTTCGGCGAAGGCGCCCTCACGCTTTCAGCCAGCAGCTCCGAAGCGGGTGAAGCCAGCGACGTCATTCCCATCAAATACTCCGGGCGTCCTCTCGCGGCCACTTATAACCCCACGTACATCATGGAATGCCTCCGCAACCTCGACTCCGAGGAGGTTGTCTTCGAACTGACCGAAGGGCACAACCCCGCCGTCGTTAAATGCGAAGGCGTCCCCTTCCTTTACGTGATTATGCCCCTGCGTATCCCCGTCTAAGACCCCGCAGCAGGCAGACGCCATGAATAAAGCAGGCGCGGATCATCGCCGCGCCTGCTTTTTATTTATTATTCCTTCGCCGCGCATCTGTTCAAACCAGCAGAAGAGCCGTTCCTACTGCATTTTTTATCCAAAGGCAATCGATGCCTCGGAAAGAATGCACCCGCAGAAGAGGCGTTTATGCTGTATTTTTTTATCTTTAAAACGTTCTTTTAAAATGGTTTTTCCATTATCGTTTAACTATCCATGAAAGAGAGTTTCCGCGTTTTATCTACCCAGAGAACATCCTCTTTCATGAACCAACTTCCCGCTGTATTCTCACGTATTTGCTGTTTTATCTATCCAGAGAACATCCTCTTTCATGAACCGTTAGAGGTGCACGGGAAAATCATCCTTGCGGTGAACATCAATACAATAGCCATTTAACTTATCTAACGAACCCCAATTAGAAACATGCACCCAGCCAATGCGCAGCGAAACGTTAGCCGCTCGGCCGCGTAGCTTCTAACCTCATTAAATCGCAAAGAAAAACAATAGAATCACCGAATTACGCGGTAAATGTTTGAAACAGCGTATGAGAACAACAACCCTCTTCCCATACCAAGCCGTCCGCACGGGAGAACATGGCTTCTTTTAAACGATTCAGGAAAAACAGCCCTTTTCATATATTCTTTTAAGATATTCGCGTGTTATCCTTAAAAACAATCGAATCCAGGCAGCCCAATCATCTTCTTTTTTAAAAGCAGTCATCTGACTAAACGCCGAGACGGTTGAAAAGGCGTTTTCGTAATTTTAAGCATTTCTTTTAGATGCTGTTACTCAAGCCGCCCAGCCCGCCCCGTGTTGAGCACCCATCTGCCCCGGGCTCAGAGCAAAGCCGGGGCAGGCTCATGAGCTGATTTGGCTCACCTGCGGTGAGCATTAGAAATAGGCTTGAAAAGGCTGAAATAGCGAGGTTTTGACGTGATTTTTGGCGGAATGGATACATGAGAACGAAAAGTGGAAAAAAGGGGAGTTATCCATAAAGTTGAGAATCGATTGAGGTTTTTAAGCGTCTATTACCGATTACGGGTGGTTTTCAAGGCACTGCAGCAAGCCTTCTTGACAGGTTTAAAAATATTTTCAGGCAGGTTATGAACCGTGTGCGGGACGGTTTTCGACAGTGTTTGATGCGCCGTTGATAAACGCTTTCAAGTTATCAACACCTGTTGATAGATTGTCGATAACCTGGACGCATCTCGGTCATTCATATACCATTTAAATAACAGGTTATCGACAGGTGTAGACGGCTTGTTGATAAGTTTAAAGAAAAGAAGGGCGGGTGTTACAGGTTATCGACCGGGATGAACAAAGTTATCAACAAGCGTTGATAAGATGTCGATAACTTTTGCTTGCGCATCGCGCAGGGATGCGGTATGTTATTGAGCACAGATGAAAAGCCTTGGAAGCCAGATCAAAGCGGCGCGTCAGCAGCGCCA
>CALBHX010000038.1 GCA_937892925.1 uncultured Lentisphaeraceae bacterium | reverse complement strand
GACGAGGCAAAGTGCGTCGCTCCCTGAGCCATATGTGACGGAATTGGAATTGGGTTTACGAATAACGTCTGGGTTTTTAGGGTGATGACCACAGAAGATTCTAACCTTCTTAACCGGGATGGGTGAGCGTGTTGTCTCTTCTGTACGGGCGCGGGGTGCATAGTAGGGCTTGTTCGCAAGGTCTTTGCCTTTGACGCCATTCGTTACGTAATCCATAACCTGTTTTATGAGGCATTCTCTCAATCGGGCATCCACAATGTCTTTAAGTGCATCCGCAATACTCTTTTTTACGGTATCGAGATCAAGCGGGGCATCTTTTCTCTCTGCTTTGATTTTTGCCAGAAGATCCGCAAGCGGTTTTCGGATAACGGTCTTTTCTTCTCCGTTATCGGAGATCTTTCCATATAACGTGTCATTGTGGAGTTTCCCACGGACAACAGACGTTTTTGGAGGCACAGGAATAGGGCGGTTTTCTTTTTTAAGCCGCTGGATGACGGCTGGCGGGATGCGGCATGTTTTCGTACCGAACGGGTGAAGCTGCTTGTTGGCGGGTAAGTGGCGGATAAGAATGGCGGCGGCGGCCTGGTGGACGTGGCTGGCAAAATCCGGATAGGGCGGAGGCACCGTTTCGTCTTGTATGCCTTTTTCGTCCTGAGTTTTCAGATTCGCGCACAGGGTGGCGTAAGCGGTGTGGTCAAGCGCGGCAATGACGCAGGCGTCCACGGCGTGATGGATGTGATTGTCGCGCGATTTCTCTTCGTCTTTCTGCTGGAGACCCCAAAGTTTTCGGGCTGTGGCGGTTGTAGCACCGTTGCGTGGAAAGACGTGTGCGTAGCGTTGCTTGAGATACTTGATGGCGAACTTGGTGATGATGCCGGTATCCACCAATTGCCGGGGAATAAAACCGGCATTATCCACGTCTTCGGCCGTCTTCTTGAAGGTATCAAGCTTTCTGGCGAGATAATCCCGCTTGAGTTTCAGAACAAGCCAGGCTTGCCGTTTTTGTGCATACCCTGCGGTATTTCGTCGAGGTTTTTTCTCCAGGCTTTTCTCCAAACGACCCAATTCATTTTTCCACTTACAGAGGGGGGCACTCTGCGAGAGGGTTGGATACGGGGTGTTGGGGTTGTCGGGGTCGCGCCATTCATGCTCGGCATTAGGGCATTCGCTGGGAAGTTTTTCCTTTTTGATATCGGTATTGTAATGTTTTTCACAGAGGGTGAGATTCCATTGTTCACTGGTACCCCCGCGGGAGCGCGGAATTGTATGTTCGATTTCATAATCGGGGCTCCACACGCCTTTTTGTGGGATTGGCTGCCCGGTATAGACGCTGCGCGCGTCTTGTTCTTTCCAGAGCATATAACGCAGGATGAGTTCATCCGTCAGAGGTTGTCCGTGTTCTTCCAGAAGAAGAGCCTTCGCCTCATTGCGGCGTTTTTGCTGCTCGGTCTGCCATTTTTCAATGGCT
>CALBHX010000037.1 GCA_937892925.1 uncultured Lentisphaeraceae bacterium | reverse complement strand
AACACCAGATACACTCCAGCGGCTATCTTCCCATGGACATACCCAAAAACCACCTCACCCCCAAGGCAACTTAAATGCAGGAATCACACGGTCTGCCACCCCGCAGACCCAACACATGATGCCCCGAAAGACCTCACACCGCCATTACAACACCACCAGCAGACGTAACAGGAAGTGGTTAGTATTACTTGGCATCTTCCGTCACACGCATCAGCTCTTCAACCGAAGTAAACCCGTTAAACACTTTCCGCCAGCCATCCTGGCGAAGCGTAGCCATACCCTCAGCCATGGCCGCCTTGCGAATTTCAGCAGAAGAATGCCGCCCAATAATCAACGAACCAATCTGCTCCGACACACCCAAGAGCTCAAAAATAGCTCCACGCCCCCTATACCCCGTGTGCGAACACGCATCACATCCGCCAGGCGCATACACAAAGTCCTGCGGCGGGGGTTGCGGCTGATCCCACCATGCCTCTTTCAACGGCACCTGCTGCCGACACTTCGGGCAAAGCCGGCGCGCCAGGCGCTGTGCCAACACCCCCGCCACGGCAGAGGCCACCAAAAAAGGTTCTGCCCCCATATCAATCAACCGGGCAAACGCGCCGGCGGCATCATTCGTGTGCAACGTGGAAAACACCAAGTGTCCCGTAAGAGAAGCATTAATAGCAATCTCCGCCGTTTCACCATCACGGATTTCCCCTACCATGATAATGTCGGGATCCTGACGCAGAAAAGCTCGCAGCGCACGGGCAAACGTCAGCCCAATATCCGAGCGGACAAGCACCTGATTAATCCCCTTCATCTCATATTCAATCGGATCTTCCGCCGTCATGATACGTACGGAAACCTTATTGATCTCATGAAGAAAGGCATACAGCGACGTGGATTTACCAGACCCGGTAGGGCCAGTTACCAAAATAATGCCATTGGGGCGGGAAATCAACTTCTCCGTGAGTGCAAGATCCCGCGGGCTCATACCCAAATCCTTGAGTTGAACAAAGTTCCCCGCCTTCTGAAGCAGACGCAGCGAAACACTCTCTCCATATGCTGTTGGACACGTGGACACGCGAATATCAATATCTTCCCCATTGAGCCGAATCCCGATACGCCCATCCATCGGCAGCCGCTTTTCGGCAATGTCCAGGTTGGCCATTACCTTCAGACGAGAAATAATCGCCGCCTTCAAGCGATTCAATTGCGGCGGCACATCCACCTTGTGTAACATGCCGTCAATGCGGTAACGAATCCGCAGCTCATCTTCCATCGGCTCCACATGAATATCTGTGGCGCCCTGTCGATCAGCCTCAGCAATAATCTGGTTCACAAAGCGAACAATGGAGGCCTCCTGCCCCATTTCATTAACATCAATCTTCGAGATGTTTGCCTCATCGGAGACCTCATACCGACCGTCCTTAATCAGCTGGTCAATTGCTTCGGCGCCAACCCCGTAATACTTTTTGATAGCCTTATCAATCTCTTCGGCTGGTGCCAGGCAAACTCGAATGTTCTTTCCGCTAGCCAAGCGAATTCCGTCTGCAGCAATCGTATTGAGCGGATCTGCCAATGCCACCGAAAGCGTATCCCCCTCCACTGCCAGCGGTAAAGCATTATATTGCGTTACCGCCCGCGCCGGCAGCAGCCGGATCGCCTCATCCGTTGGATGTACCGCTTCCAGATCCACAAACCCCATGCCCAGCAACGGCGCAAGCTTTTCAAGGAATACACGCTCTTTGGCAATCTCCAGCCGCGCCACCGCACCCGGCAACCCCTTGCCGTCACTCAGATCGGCCGACAACAGCGTCTGCAGCTGCGGCTCTGTAAACAACCCAGTTTTACGGAGCAGATTAGCGAGGAAAGTGTCTTGCGCATTCATGGCATCGGCATCCTTATTACAACTCGGAGAGAAATTGTACAAACTCCGGGTAAATGTCATCCATCATAAAGTTTTCGCGGGCAAGCCGAGCACTAGCCATCGACTCACTTGTCAAGCGGCTGCGCCCGTGAAGATACCCCAGCAGCGCCCGCTTAAAGTCTTCCACATTGCCCGCCGCATAAGCTGTACCCGCGCGATAGCGATCGATCAACCGCTGAGTCTCGCCCTGCAGACAGCACAACATCGGCAACCCTGCCGCCGTATAGTCGGCTAGTTTATAGGGTACGGCCACCCAACTGTCCGGGAACATGGGCACCACGGCCAAATCCGAATCAGCCAACAATTGCTGCATATCCTCATTACTCAGATACCCATAAAAACGAATTGCCTCACAGCCCTCAGCCTCCGCCCGAAGCTGCCGTTCACGGGGGCCCGTTCCGGCCAGATCAAGCCGAACGTGTTCCCCAGCTTCTGCCAAGGCTCTTACCCCGCGAATTACCGTAAACAAATCGTAACTCCGCCCCATATTCCCCACATAAACCACCCGCAACGGTTCCGTTTCATCCAAATTGTAACGAAAAGCTCCGTTCCCCATACGCGTAATGCCGTGATAGCACAAATGCCGCGGAGCCCGGCATCCCAAACGCACAGCTAAATCCAGATACGTCAGCCCCACGGCAGAAACCGCATCTGCCCCGCGGAATGCGGCGCGCTCCGCCCGCCGATACGGCCAGAACAGCAAATCCCCAACAAGTTCCTTAAACCAAGCCGCACCCGGAATCAACCGATAAAAGTTTTCCGGCCACGCATCCATCACATCCACCACCGCCTTACACCCCCACTGCTTACGGAAACGACGCGCCACAGCAGCCGTTTCAACAGGCGGCCAAGAGGTCAGCACCAAGTCCGGCGGCGGCAATTCTCCGGCGGCCACCACCTGAAATCCAAGTGCCTGCCAGCTCCGGGCATACGCCGCATGACTTCGCGCCCGGCGCAGTCCAATATTGTCCTGATAGGGGCGCGTTGGAATCAGGCGTACTTGAAATCCCTCCGGCGCCTGATATATCGGCTCCAACTGCCGGGGTTTCTTCAACGCGTGAGCGAAGTCGCTGCTCCACAACACCACTCGATGCCCCGCACGCGCCAAGGCCTGGCACAACAGCGTATACCGCTGAGGGCGCCGGCCTTCGCCAGGCAGATTGTCAAACGGATTATTCACCCAAACATTCATCGCAGGCGTTGACGCTTTCCCTACCACTCCTTTTCCGGCGAACGCACCATCCGCGTGTCCTTAGGCAAGCGCTGCCGTTCCGGCCAATCCAACGTGTAATGCAGTCCGCGGCTCTCATGGCGAGCCATGGCAGAAGTAATAATCAGCTCAGCCACATCAGCGATATTACGCAATTCAAGAATATCTGCCGTCACCAAATAATCAAAGTAATATTGGTTAATCTCCTCGCGCAGGTTCCGAACCCGACGCAACGCCCGCTGAAGCCGCTTATTTGTCCGTACAATGCCAACATAGTCCCACATACACGTACGCAACTCCTGCCAATTATGCGCCACCAGCACAGCCTCATCCGTCGGCACGGCATTGCCATACACCCAATCAGGAATCGTAACATGCGCCACCGAGGGGGTCGGCTCAGCACAGAGCGTCTCTGCACATGCACACCCGCAGACCAACGCCTCCAGAAGCGAATTACTCGCCAGCCGGTTGGCGCCATGCAGCCCGGTGCAGGCACACTCGCCAATAGCATAGAGTCCTGGAAGCGTGGTGCGTCCATCCACTTCTGCCGCGATACCGCCGCAGCAATAATGCGCCGCCGGAACAATCGGAATCAAATCCTTCGCCATATCAATACCAAACTCCAGACACTTAGCATAAATGCCTGGGAAGCGTGTTTTCAGATAGGCCTCCCCTTTTGCCCGAATATCCAGACAGCAAAAGGCATCACCTCGCTTCTTCATCTCGGAATCGATCGCCCGCGCCACAATATCGCGCGGCGCCAATGACCCGCGTGGGTCATACTGCTCCATGAAAGGTTTTCCATCACGCGTAACCAGAATAGCGCCCTCTCCGCGCACCGCCTCACTGATTAGAAAACGCTTTGCCTTTGGATGAAAGAGACATGTGGGGTGAAACTGCACCATCTCCATATTCCGAATCTCAGCTCCGGCACGCCAGGCCACGGCCACGCCATCACCCGTGGCAATATCTGGATTGCAGGTATACTGATAGACCTTGCCGCAGCCACCGGTTGCCAAAATGACCGCCCCCGTGCGGACGGCCCAGATTTCCCCCGTTTCCGTGCTCAACAGATACGCGCCCACCACACGATTCGGTTCAGAGGCGTGTAGAAAACGCGTAGTTACCAGATCAATCAACAGAGTATTCTCACATACATGCAGCCCCTTTGTGGCGCGAACATTCGCCGCAAGCGTCCGCTCCACCTCATGCCCTGTAATATCTCCGGCATGGAGGATACGCCGCCGGGTATGCCCTCCCTCACGCGTCAAATCGAAACCTTCCGGACAGGTACTGCCCACACTTTTTGTAAATGGCACACCCATATCAATCAGTCGGCGCAGACAACGCGGCCCTGCCTCGACAATTCGGCGAACCACAGCCTCATTGCACAGCCCAGCCCCCGCATCCAGCGTGTCTGCCACATGCAAGTCAAACGAATCATCCCGTCCCATCACGCAAGAAATACCACCCTGGGCATAATTGGTATTCGCCTCATCCAACGCCCGTTTCGTCACCAATAACACCCGCCCATGCCCCGCCAAACCCATCGCCGCCATAGATCCGGCAATACCCGAGCCTACCACCAAATAATCACAATCCAACGTCCTCATGTCCTGCCCTCAATCCCTCAATGCACAACCGGTACCGGCAACAACGCCGTCTGGCGGCGGCATGCCCAACAACAATACGCAATGCTCACAAAATACGAAGCCGGCAGCCGCGTCAACATACCCAGCTTCACCCCAAGCAGCGTTGTCTTTCCGCCCAGCCCCATGGGGCCAATACCCAACATGTTCGCCTCTTGCAAAAGCTGTATCTCCAGCTCGGCAAGCGCAGGTTCCGGTGCACGATCCGTCAGCGGGCGCAGCAGCTGCCGCTTGGCATGAGCAAACCCCTCAGCTCGATCCCCGCCGATACACACGCCCAAAATACCCGGAGCACACCCCTGCCCCTGAATCCGATTCACCGCATCCAATACACAGGCGCGTACCCCCTTCAAATCACGCCCAACACCCAGCCGAACATCCGGCAGAGAATACTGACAGCCCATATTCTCGCTTCCACCCCCCTTGAGGAGCAGCGTAACCGCGCCCTGTTCTCCAGGCGCGACTTCTTCCACATGGTGAACCGGAATGCCTGGCGCCACATTTTCATCAACCGAACGCCCCGAAAGCGTGTCTATCGTATTCTTCCGCAGCCAGCCGCGACACGTGGCCTCCCGTACCGCCCGCTCGGCCGCAGCCTTCAACGGCGCCAACGGCTGCCCTGCCGGCAACCGCCAGAAAAATGTCAATGTACCCGTATCCTGACACATCGGCGTTTGCTGTTCTCTCGCCAATGCACAATTGGTACAAAGCGTCTCCAACATCCCTTTCGGAGCCGCTTCCCGCTCCATCTGCCGGGCACATGTCAACGCCTGCAGTACATCCTCAGGCAGCTCACAAGCCGCCCGCCGCACCAAATCAAGAAGCATCGCATCCATAACCATAACAAGCGCATTGTACCACAGGCAATAACAAGACAAAAGTCTCTCTGCCGCCAGACATTGCCCCCCCTGTGTACACCCGTTTTGCCCCACGCGCAGACACCTCCTTCCATCACCCGATTGAGCCTCGCGGGGCGGAGACTGCATCAAAAGCCGTACTTCAAGGTAAAGCCGCCCCGAGTTCACTTCGGAGCCGGGGCGGGTTCTCCGTGAATCCGCCCCGGTTTCTTTCCTTGATCCGTCTCCCTACTTCAGCAACACAGTCTGCCCGAGGATACCGCCCGGATTCCAAACCCGTGCCGCACCTCCAACATGTCCCAAATATCAGCCCCCACAGACAAGAATTCAACACATTAAACCTGTTGCCTTCTGTCCCCACATTTGATACGCTACTCCCATCTTTGTTGCGTGAAAACATCGAGTATGGTTGTTTTCAGCTTGCGTTCTCATCCTCTTTTCCTCCCTTTTATTCCCTGTTTTCTCTCCTGATTTATGCCCCGTGAAATCGCACTGACCGGCGGAATCGCCTGCGGAAAAAGTATGGCCGAACAATGTTTTTCGGCCTGCGGGTGCCGTGTCCTGGATGCAGATACCGTGGTACGGGAGTTGGAGGCGCCAGGGGGTGCGGCAGTGGAGCCGATTGTTGCCCGCTTCGGCAGTACAGTCCGATCACAAACCGGCGGAATCGACCATAAGAGCTTGGGGGCGCTTGTTTTTCAAGACGCAAAAGCCCGGCGCGCTCTGGAACACATCATCCATCCGCTTGTACTGGAAACCGTGCGGAATTGGCAGGCCGAAGCCGTATCACAGGCAATTTCGGTCTTCTCTGCCGCCTTGCTCTATGAAACTGGATGGGACGCTTTTTGGCCAGATGTGGTCTGTATCTCAGCCTCTGAACCGGCGCAACTCCGGCGCATGATGTCTGCACGCGGCATGACCGAATCGGCCGCGCGAGCGCGGCTTGCCGCACAGTTGCCCGTGGCCGAAAAAGTTCGCCGCGCCCGATGGGTGCTCCGCAACGATGAAGATGATCTACCTGCACTAAAAGCACAGGTTGAACGCTTGGTGGCGCAGTGGCGTGCTGAGCTCTGAAGAGGGAACCAATGGACGAAACGTCAGACCAGGCTCAAGGGCCTGCAATCCGTGCGCGCCGGGTGGCGCGCCCCAGTGTTGTGCCTGAAGAAGGCTCCACCACGCCGCGCGGGCGAGCCGTGCGCCCAAAACCTTCTAAACCGCCCTGTGTGCCGCGCCCTCATGGCCAGACACGCCGGGAAGAACCGGAAGACGCGATGCCCGACTTTGTCCGCGATATGCGCGGTGACGGTACGCGGGAACCGCCTGTGCCGCTGGCTCCGCGGGAAGGAGAACGCCCATTGATTGATAGTATCCCTTCCATGATTCCAGGCCCGGAGATCACCCCCGAGATGGCTGAAGCACTTCCAGACCCCGAACCCTTTTCGGAATCCGGACAAGGCGAACCAAACAACATACCCGAAACACAGCCGGAACCCGTTGCCGGGCAGGTTCCAGATAAGCCGGCACCTGCCACGCCAGACGACTCTGCCCCGGCAGAAAGTTCCCGCCGCTGGGAACGGAACCGGCAGAATCGTTGGGACAAGAAGCGCGGGCGAGGTAATAACGACGGGCGAAGCGGACAAGAAGCCTCCATGCCGCAATATGAGCCCCTGCCGCCGGATGCGCCCCCGCTTTATCTGAAAGAACTGGAACAAGTTTCCTTTGAAGATCTGGTGGCCATGCTTCCGCAGGATCGTGCCGAAGATGCCATCAACCTGCGCCGCCATGAAGTCATCATGGAGTTAATCCGCGTTTACCTTCGACGGAAGGGAACGGTGGTTGCAACGGGAACACTGGAAGCACTGAATGAAGGCTTCGGTTTTTTACGTTCAGCTGCAAACAATTACTTACAGTGTCCGGAAGATGTTTACGTAAGCCAGCAGCAGATCCGCCGTCATGGCCTTCGAACGGGGGATTTGGTAGAGGGGCCGGTTCGCGAACCGCGAGATCGGGACAAGTTCTTCGCCCTGGCATCCGTGTCATCCGTCAATGGGCTGCCGGTGGAGCAGGCCAAACGAATTGCGCATTTTGAATACCTCACGCCGATTTTCCCTGACCGACGCATTTTACTGGAGACAACCAAAACCGAACTCTCAACGCGGGTAATGGATCTCTTTTCTCCGGTCGGTTTTGGCCAGCGCGGGCTGATCGTGGCACCGCCGCGCACAGGTAAAACCGTTTTGCTGCAAAAGATCGCCAACGCCATCAGTGCCAACTATCCAGAAGTGGAGTTGATGGTGCTATTGATTGACGAGCGACCGGAAGAGGTTACAGACATGCAGCGAAATACAAAGGCGCGCGTCTTTTCCTCAACCTTTGATGAGGAGCCTCAACGTCATTGTGCCGTCTCTGAAATGGTCATCGAAGTGGCCAAACGAAAAGTCGAAAGCGGTAAGGATGTGGTCATCCTGCTCGACTCCATCACGCGACTGGCACGGGCGTATAACACGGCCGCACCACATTCCGGAAAAATCCTGTCCGGCGGACTGGACGCCAACGCCATGCACAAGCCCAAGCGATTTTTTGGCGCTGCGCGAAACATTGAGCACGGCGGTTCATTGACAATTCTTGCAACCGCTCTGATTGAAACCGGCAGTAAAATGGATGATGTGATCTTTGAAGAGTTCAAAGGTACAGGCAACATGGAATTGCGACTAGACCGGATGTTGTCAGATCGACGCATTTTCCCGGCCATCAACATCGAACAGTCCGGAACACGCCGGGAGGATCTCCTGCTGCACCCAGATGAATTGTCGCGGATTTGGGCTATGCGCAAAGTCCTCACACCGGTAGGCGCAAGTGAAGCGATGGACATTGTATTGAAGCGAATGCGCCTGACAGGATCAAACGCGGAATTCCTGATGAGTATCAAAGACAATTGATGCGGGGCAAATAAGGAAAATAACATGAGCGAACAGCAACGAAGCGGCCGTGTGTATCACCGCGCCGCAAAGCCGCGAAAGAGCGCATCGCGGACATTTGGCGAAAGTGCCGAATGGTCAGACCATCAGGGATGTGAGGCGCTTTACACAAACAAACCGTTAGATCTGATAAGAAGCCTTCGCCCGTGGCAATGGGTTAAGAATTTGCTGGTCTGCGCGGTGCCGGCATTGGCGTTTATCAGTACCGCCCGCCCAGCGTTTTTCACCCGAGGGTTGCTGGCGGTCAGCGCCCCATTAGCCTGGACGTTTGGTATGTGGTGCCTGCTTTCAAGTGCTGCCTATATTCTGAACGATTTAGCGGATGCCCGCTATGACCGGGGAAACCCGTTGCGTAAACAGCGGCCAATCGCTGCCCGTAAAGTTTCCACCGGAGCAGTCGGCATCCTGTTGGTCTTGTGTTTGTTTGGAGCCGGCGGATTCCTCGTTCTCCTCACCCGCTGCGGATGTCAGGCATCGGAAGCTCTTCCCCCTCTGCACGTTGGCTGGGTTCCATGGTTGGCATTAGCCTATCTTCTGATTCAGCCGCTTTACACATTTGGAAAACGAGCATTCCCCGAAGTAGGAGCAGCTCTGCTTGCCGCCGGATTTGTTCTGCGAGCACTATCCGGCGCAGCGAGCGTTGGCGCCGAGATTTCATCCTGGTTTTTGGTATGCATTTTCCTAGCAGCACTGTTTGTAGCATTGTGTAAACGCCGAAGCGCGCATTTCGTTCGCTCACTTCCTCAGCCAACTGCAGCAGACGCACGGATTCTGGATCTGGAGATCGGGCTCTGCGCTGCAGCCACACTCGCCTGTTACGCCTTCTACGTCTGCGCCCCGGAAACGCGCCAGCATATGGGCTCGCCCTACCTTGTCTGGACCATCCCCTGCGTATTATTTGGCCTTTTCCGTTATTTGCGTTTAACATATGGCGAACGACGCGGAGGAAATCCGGAAACTGCATTTTTATGTGATTTACCTATGCTTCTGTTGCTCCTGTTGTGGGCCGGGTTGTTTTTTGGACTCGTTTGGATGAACAGCTCCTGCGCTTCTTGATGAACAGCATCGGCCGGAAGTCTGCGTACTCTGGTCTACATCCCCATAACACAAGCGATACGGAGAGCAAATCCGTATCGCTTGTGTTATCTTTATAGCGTTGGTTTTTATTCCCAATTCGCCTCTTGAAGGATTCGTTTATGTCCAATGTATCCCCTCTTCTCGCCGGAATTCTGGTAATTTCGGCTTCGGTCGCAACAGCCTCCGGCTTCCCGGAGCCCAATCCTTTCCCTTATCCGTTTGCCCCTTTGCCTGAGATCTATCATGACGGATGGATCGACCTCAATAAAAACGGCAAGATGGATGTTTATGAAAACCCGGCGGCAGAACTGGATGCCCGCATTAAAGACCTGATCGGGCAGATGACGCCGGAAGAAAAAGCTGTTCAGCTGCTCACGCTCTACGCTTACCCCAGTGCATGCAAAGATAAGTTCCCTACGCTCGACTGGAAAAAGCGTGTCTGGAAAGACGGTATCGCCAACATCGATCAGGCCGGAGATGCTTTTGCCAACGGCGTCAAAGAATATAACAAAACGCCGGAACTCAATGCACGTTATCTCAACTGTCTGCAACGATTCTTCGTTGAACAAACCCGGCTCGGCATTCCTGCCGACATGACCAACGAGGGTATTCGCGGCGCCAACGTACTGCACGGCACAAGCTTCCCCAGCCCGCACGCCCAAGGCATGACGTGGGATCCTGCTCTGGCTTACCAGATTGGCCACGTGATGGGCATGGAATCCAAAGCCGTAGGTTATACCAACGTCTACGGACCGATTCTAGACGTTGCCCGCGATCAACGTTGGGGGCGTTGGGAGGGGACTATCGCGGAAGATCCCTTCCTCGTTGCAGAAATCGGCAAGCAGATCGCCAAGGGTATCCAGGACACGGAAATCGCTGCATCTCCCAAGCACTTTGTGGGCTATGGCGAAAACAAAGGCGCGCGGGGATGGGATTCCCGAACCGATCCGCATATCACCGCACAAACATTTGAAGCCATTCACATGTACCCCTTCCAGCGTGTCTTCTCTGAAATCAGCCCGTTGGGCGTCATGTGTGCTTACAACGATGTGAATGGCGTGCCGGTAGGCTCCAGTGTAGAGCTCCTGAAAAAACGGCTTCGGGAAGAGTTCGGATTCCGCGGTTACGTTGTTTCCGACAGCGGAACCGTGGAGCGGCTGGCCAACTCAATGCGCATCGCTAAAGATCTCAAAGAAGCACACGCCCTGCGAATTCATGCCGGGCTCAACGTATGGACAAACTTCGCACAGCCAGACAAACCAGCGCACTGGATTGTGGAGGCGATCCAGGACGGCTCACTCAGCATGAGCGATGTCGACTCCGCCGTGGCCGATGTTCTACGTGTCAAGTTTCTGATTGGATTGTTTGATAAGCCCTACGTGAAAACCCCCGCTGCCGCCAACGCTATCGTCGGGAATCAGAAATTTCAAGATATCGCCCTGCAAGCAGCACGGGAATGCCTTGTCCTCTTGAAGAATGACCATCAAACCCTACCGCTGAATGCGGCAAAATTAAAACGCATCGCCGTCATTGGTCCAAATGCCGATAGCAAGGCTTGCATGCCCGTTCACTACGGTCCCCGAGAGTTTAAGTCCGTAACCGTTCTGCAGGGCATCCGAGCCTTTCTTGCGGGAAGCGGTGTTGACGTAGCCTACGCAAAAGGGTGTGATCATACCAACCCCGGATGGCCCGACTCCGAGCTCATTCCTGAACCCCTGAGTAAAACAGAACGTTCCGGTATTGAAGCTGCCGTCAAGTGTGCCAACGAAAGTGATGTAGCCATTGTCGTTCTGGGCGATTCCGGCCGAACCTCTGGCGAAAGCCGAACTCGTAATTGCCTGAATCTTCCTGGGCGTCAGGAAGACCTGTTAAAAGCAGTCTTTGCAACAGGTAAGCCAACCATTCTCGTTTTGCTTCATGGACGCCCGCCGGCAATCAACTGGGCTGAAAAATATATCCCTGCCATCCTTTCAGCCGGGTTCCCTGGCGGTCACGGCGGAACCGCCATTGCCGAAGCACTGTTCGGCGCATACAACCCCGGTGGAAAAACAAACGGCACCTGGCTTAGAAGTGCCGGGCAAATCCCCTACAACTTCCCCGCCAAGCCGCGTTCAAACGAAGAACCAAACGCCCGCGGACGTTCTCACTACAATGGCGCTCTGTGGCCTTTCGGGTTTGGACTCTCCTATACCACCTTCTCCATCGGACGACCTGCCGCTGAACCGCTGCAAGAAGAAACCGAAGTCCCGTCCGGCACGTTTTTCGGCCGCCTGTTCGGTTCCACCGTGCACGAGACAAAACAAACCGGCTGGCGCGTAACCGTGCCCGTCACCAACACCGGGAGCCGCGCCGGTGATGAAGTCGTTCAGCTCTATATTGCCTATGCTCAAACCCCGCGTGTCAGCTGGTTTGATCAAATGCTCCGCGGGTTCAAACGGGTTCATCTGAAACCCGGCGAGACCCAAACCGTTACCTTCAACCTCTCCATGGATGATTTGAAAATCGCTTTAGACGACCAATCTTGGGTGCTTCCACAGATGCCGTTTGAGATCCGTATTGGAGTCTCCTCCCAGCATATTCGCCAGCGAATCCTCATTGATGGAACAACCCTTCGGAAAATTGAATCGGTTGATCCAAAAGCCAAGCCGCGCGAAAACCTCAATCCGTTGCAGGCCTAACCCCAAATCAAGAGACCCGTAATGAATACTTCTTTCGTTTTTCTCTGCGCAGCCGGGTTTTCTCTGGCTTCTCCGCTCTCCGCCGTCGGGTTTCCTGAAGGCAACCCCTATCCGTACCCCTTCGAGGCCAAACCAGAAATCTACCATGAAGGATGGATAGACCTCAACAAAAATGGGGAAAAAGACCGCTACGAAGATCCCTCTGCCCCTATAGACGAGCGTATTGAAGACCTGATGGGGCAGATGACTCAAGCAGAAAAAGTCATGCAGTTGTGCACACTCTATGGCTACCGTGCCGTTTTGAAAGACCGCTATCCAACCAAAAAATGGAAAGAGGAAGTCTGGAAAGACGGTGTTGCAAACATCGATGAACAGGGGGCTGGCTATCGCCACGCCTCCGACAAAGAGATCAGTAATACCCCGGAGCGTAACGCCCACTACGTCAACAACACGCAACGCTTCTTCATTGAGCAGACAAGGTTGGGTATTCCTGTAGATTTTACCAATGAAGGCATCAATGGCGTAAACGTTCGCCACGGCACCAGTTTCCCATGTCCGCACGCACAGGGTATGACGTGGGATCCAGACCTTATGCGTAAAATGGGGCAAATTGAAGGTAAAGAAGGCAAGGCCGTTGGATACACCAACATTTACGGCCCCATTCTCGATGTTGCCCGCGACCAACGGTGGGGGCGGTGGGAAGGTACCATTGCCGAGGATCCCTTCCTCGTTGCTGAAATCGGCAAAGCCATTGCGCAGGGGCTTCAGGAAGGCGGCGTGATCTCCACGCCCAAACACTATGTAGGGTATGGTGAAAATAAAGGCGCCCGAGGCTATGACTCTCGCACCGATCCGCACGTCTCCGCACAAACCTTCGAAGCCATCCACTTCTATCCTTTCAAACGCGTCTTCACGGAAGTTTCCCCACGCGGCGTCATGTGTGCTTACAATGACGTCAACGGCATGCCCGTGGCCGCCAGTGCCCATTTATTGAAAGAGCGGCTTCGCGGTGAACTCGGTTTTAAAGGCTATGTCGTTTCTGACAGTCACGCTGTTGAACGCCTAGCCACTCTCCACCGCATGGCCAAAGATCAGAAAGAAGCGCATAACCTCCGTATCCGTGCAGGTCTCAACGTTTGGACCACATTCTCACCGCCCGGCGCCGTTGCAAAGGCAATCAATCGCTCCCTCAGCGATGGCACACTGGCCATGGCCGATGTGAATGATATGGTGCGCGACGTCCTGCGCGTCAAGTTCGAGGCCGGCATGTTCGACCACCCCTACGTAGAAACCCCCGCTGCCGCCAATGCCATTGTCGGTAACAAGGCCTTTCAGGAGGTGGCATTACAGGCTGCCCGCGAAGCCGTTGTTCTCCTGAAAAATGAGGGTTCCCTCCTGCCACTCAACCCGAACAAGATCAAAAAACTTGCAGTCGTTGGCCCCAATGCCGACTCCACCGACTGTATGCCCAATCGTTACGGCCCCCAAAACTACCCCGCCATCACAGTTCGCCGAGGCTTGGAAGCCGCCCTCAAAGGTAAAGGCGTTGAAGTGCTCTATGCCAAGGGGTGCAACATCGTGGATCCCAAATGGCCCGATTCCGAACTCGTTCCCGTTCCAATGACGCAAAAAGAACGCGATGACATTGACAAAGCTGTGGCCACAGCCCAACAAGCCGATGCTGTGATCGTTGTTCTCGGCGATTCCGGGCGCACCTCCGGTGAAAGTAAAACCCGTGCCTCCCTGAACCTTCCAGGCCGTCAGGAAACACTCCTTCAGCGTGTGCAGGCCACCGGCAAGCCGACGATTCTCGTATTGCTCCACGGCCGCCCGCCAAGCATCAACTGGGCCGTGCGCAACACCCCCGCCATCCTCTCATGCGGATTCCTGGGCGGGCATGGCGGCACCGCGATTGCGGAAGTTCTCCTCGGAGCTTACAACCCCGGAGGAAAAACCAACGGAACTTGGTTAAAAACCGTTGGGCAAATCCCTTACAACTTCCCCGCCAAGCCCAAATCCAACTACGAACCAAATGTCAAGAACGGCACCTACAATCCCGGCGCGCTCTATCCCTTCGGATTTGGCCTCTCCTACACCACCTTCGCCGTTGGCAAACCCATGCTTGAAGCACGAACACGCCGTCAGCCCCTGAACCCCGGCATCTTTGCCCGTTGGTTCGGTGCGAAAACTGAACAAACCATCGCCGATGGTTGGCGCATCACTGTCCCCGTCACCAACACCGGCACCGTTCCCGGCGATGAAGTCATTCAACTTTACGTCTCCTATACCCAGGTGCCCATCTACTGGTTTGACCAAATGCTCCGCGGCTTCAAACGCATCCACTTGAAACCCGGCGAAACCCGTCTCGTTACCCTCGATGTTCCCCTCGACCATCTGAAGATCGTCTTGGAAGATCAATCCTGGGTAGACCCTGGCACCCCTTACGAGCTGCGTATCGGCACATCGTCAGTCGACCTCAAGTGGCGTGTGCTCATCAAAGACGGCCAGCCCGTTCGAACTGAACGTTTCAAAAAGACCGCCAAGCCTGCCGAGGAAGTCAATCCTCTAACCGCCTGAGGCCAAGCCGCCGGTTTCCCACACCTCAGCGCGGGCGGTCACCGTCCGCGCTTTTTTATCCTCCACGCCCATCAATCCTATCTCACCACCCTCCGCACTCTGAGCCATATCCTCCGTTCTTATATTCCCAACGACAAACGCGCCGCCAGAACCTCTGGCGGCGCGTTGTTCAATCCGGCGAAAGCCTTCGCTTAGCGGCGCAATCCAAGGTCGCCGATCACCTTCCGATAAAGCGGCTCATTCGTACGCTTCAAATAATCCAACAGTTTACGACGGTTATTGACCATACGAATCAGGCCATACCGAGAAGAATTATCCTTCTTGTTCACCTTGAGATGCTCAGTAAGCATTTCAATCTTCTTGGTAAGCGTGGCGATCTGCACTTCGCTCGACCCAGTGTCGCGCTCATGGCGCTGGAACTGCTGACGGACAGCATTTTTGTCAATCATGGTGTCATCTCCAATGATGGGGGTTCAAACACCTTTCACAGCCGCTCCGGGAATCGGAGCTACCCGCAACGGGGAACGTATCCTAAGACACGTCGCAGGAAAAGTTCATTTACTATACCAAAAGACTTCCGCGAATGCAACCATGCCTCCCACGCTTTACCCCTGTGAGAGAAAACACGAAAAAGCCGCCCCGAATTGACCTCGCCGTTGGGGCGGGTTTGAGACAAAGTCGGGGCGGGTTTATTCGGCTCTCGCCTCGGAAGATCCATCCGGCAACCAGAGACATGCCGCCAGTATCGCGGAACCTACATCAACAGTTTCATTCGTGTTTCCCGCCCATGCAGCACCTCCGTCACCTAAAAGATCGCTAACGCCCCATGCTTACAACAGGCAATCCATGCTCCTGCTTTCTTACCCTATCCCGTTTAGCCAAGGTATTTGTGCTATACTTCAGCGTCAAGACACGAGGAGTTTTCATGAAGTTCAAGATTTCGGTGCCCGCAACGAGCGCCAATGTCGGCCCCGGCTTTGATGTGATGGGGCTGGCCTTTGACATGTACAACCGCTTCACCTTCGACACCGACTGCCCCGAACGGCTAAAGATTGAGGGGTGCCTACCGGAGTTTTCCGTACCAGAAAACAACCTGCTCTACACCACGCTCACCCGAGTGCTGGCGCAGTATGGACGCCTAGCCCCAAACCTGCGCATTCTCTTCGATACCGACCTCCCCGTCTGCTCTGGGCTGGGTTCCAGCTCCACTTGTATCGTTGCCGGCGTAATGGCTGCTAATGCTCTCGGCAATCTCTCCATGGATACCGAACAGATTCTCCGAACGGCTACCCAGATTGAAGGCCACCCCGACAACGTGGCACCCGCTATCCTAGGCGGCTTCGTTGCGGCCATTGTTGAAGATGGGCTGGTTTACTGGCACCGCTACCCCATCAGCGACCGCATCAGCTTCTATGCACTGATGCCCGATGTGCGTGTACCCACTGAAGCGGCGCGTGCGGCTCTGCCCAAAACCTATTCCCTTACCGACTGCATCTACAACCTTTCGCGCGTGCCCATTCTGGTAGAGGGGCTCGAACGCGCCGAAGCCCGATTGATCCGCGCCGGATGCAAAGACCGCATCCACCAGGAGTATCGCCTGCAGCTCATCCCGCAGGGAGCAGATGTTATGCGTTACGCCGTAGAGCAGACCGATGCCGTGGCCGTTTATATCTCCGGTGCCGGCCCCACCATCGTAGCCGTAGTCATCGATGACGACGATGCCTTCGGCAAACAGATGAGTACCTATGTTTCCGGGCTCGATCTGGAGTGGCGCATCCGTAAGATGCATCTGCACCGCCAGGGCGCCCAACTGCGAGCCCTTTGACCCTCCCTCATCTATGGCACGTGTTCTCTACCTCTATGCCCAAACACTTCGAACAGGCAGCACCCATGCCCGCCGAGTGTTCCAAATGCTTGCGCTGATGAAACAGGCGGGGCTGGAGGTAGACGTACTCACCCTTCAAGGCGGAGATGTTTGGCCGCAGGGACTCGCCAACCGGCTGTACCGCACCACCCGTTTACCCTTTACGCGGCACCTGCCCCCCTATGGCAGCGGATTGCGCCGCGGATGGGCCACCGCGCTGCTCACACTCACGGCTATCCGCCTGCAGTTGACCCACTCCTACGATGCCATCCATTGCGCCGATCGCGCCATCCGCGCCGCAGCCTTTGTCGCCCGTCTTTTTGGCACCCGTTTTCTTTTTGAATGGAACACCGAAAGCGGACACGATCTGATCCGCTGGCTGAAACGGCGATCCGCCCGCTTCCGACACACAGCCAACCTCGTGTTTTCCGATGTCCCCTACCCTCTTTCGCGACTGCGTGAGGTAGGCTTCTGCGGGCGTGTGGCCACACTGGCCGCCCTGCCTGCCCCCTGTATCCAACGCCTGCCGTTGCCATCCGTCCGCCTGCGCGGCGAGACACAGCCCTTCCATGTAACTGCGCTGGCTTTTACCCCCCATTTCACCGATCTGAACGCACTGTTGGAAGCCCTGCCGAATCTGCTTTCCCTGCCCAACCTGCACCTCACCCTGGCAGGGGGAACGCCCGATGCAGCAGAGAAGCTCCGCACCCGCCTAACCAAACGCTTTCCCCCTTCCGGCGCATGGGACGTCCGCCCCGCACCCGAAGGCCCGCTGGAATGCATGGCCTACCTAACCGCGGCAGACCTTGTCTTCCTCCCCGCCGTCCACGGCGCCCTGCCGCCGCCCATTCTGCTTGATGCCATGGCCGCTCAACGCGCCCTGCTGGCCACCCAATGTCCCGCCTATGAAACGCTCCTCACCCCGCAGAATGCCATGCTCATCCACGGCGGAGCAGCGGCCATTGAGACTGCAATCCGCCGGCACATGCTCTCCCCGCTGCTCTGCGCCGAACATGCCGAAGCCGCCGCCGAGACCATCTCACGTGAACGAAATGCTTCCGCCCTCGCAGCAGTGCTGCGCAGCTGTTATGCCCTGGCTCTCACCTCCCCGCGCGTATGAACCCAACCGAACCAATCTTCCCTGCCCGCCCGCTGCGCCTGGCACTTTGTGCCGACAGTTCGCCGCAATTTCTTGTGCGGGCACTGGAAGCTGAGCTTCTGAATCGAAACATCCCCGCAGAGGTGCGAAGCTGGGCTTTCGCCGCGCCGCAAACCGTCTTAAAAGAATTGCAAGCCTTCAATCCGGATTGGACAGGGCTCTGGTTTTGCTCCGAAGCGGAAGTCCTTCCTACCCTTGCTCCTTTGATCGAAAAACTTCCCGGCAATCTCTTCTGCTACACCGCTGCCACCTGCGATGAGGGCACCTGCGGGAGCTTGGCGCTGATCCGCCCCGAAACCCTCCGCGCACGCGTGTTGAAGTGGAACGCTGCGCTGGTGGAATTGGCGCGCACCCTGCCCCGACTGGCTGTAGTGGATCTGGACGGGCTGCAAGCACAGCGGGGGCGCGAAAACACCTTTGACCCTCGATTGTGGGCAATCGCCCGTGTAGCCTTCGCTCCACATGCTGTGCCTGAACTGGCACGACGCACCGTAGATGTCCTGGCCGCCCGCATGGGGCATCTACGAAAAGTGCTGGTAACCGATTTGGACGATACGTTATGGGACGGGCGTATAGGAGAAGTCGGTTCCGAGGGAATTGATCCGGATGCTCCCGGATTTCCGGCTTATCGCGCCTGGCTTGGCAAACTGGTCAGCCGCGGCATTTTGCTGGCCGCAGCGTCACGAAACGACCCCGAAGCCGTTCAGGCCGGTCTGATGCGGTTAAATCCTCTCTTCCCAACATCCAGTTTCTCCGCCATTGAGTGCGGCTGGGGCAGTAAATGTGAAATGCTCCGTCAAATTGCCAGACGGCTTCATGTCGGCATCGACAGCCTTGTTTTTATTGATGACCGCCCCGAACAACGCGCAGAAGTGCGCTCGGAGCTGCCGGAGGTAGCCGTTCCCGAGATACCGGAAGACCCCGCCTGCCGTGTGGAAGCGTTGGCGCGGCAGAGCCTCTTCGAAGCAGCGCAAATCACAGCCGAAGATCGGGTTCGCGTTCAAACGCTGCGTGATGAAGAACAACGCGAAGCGGCCGCCGCCGCCTGTTCGCCAGAGGCATATATCGCCTCGCTCCGGCAGAAACTCATCCCTGAGCCGCTGACTTCCGCCAATGTTGAACGCGCCGCCCAGCTGACGCAGCGATGCAACCAGTTCAATATGCGCGGCACCCGCCATACCGCCGCCGAGCTGCTCGGCAAGCGGGGATGGCTCTACCGCCTGCGCGATCGTTTTGGCGAGCTGGGGCTGATCAGCGTGGTGGTGCTGGAAGGCAACTTCATTGAAACCTGGGCTCTCAGCTGCCGCGCCTTAAATCGAGGCATTGAGGCACTCATTCTGGAGCATCTGAGGCAGCAGGGGCAGCTTATCGGCGCCTATCGCGCCACACCGCGTAATACCCGCTGCCGAACCGTCTATGCCGCCCATGCTTTTCCCCACCTGCCGGAGGAAACCCCATGACGCACCCCCCTATCGTCCCGATACCCGATCGTGAAGCCGCTCTGCGCGAAGTTCTAGAGGGCGTTCTCCAGAAGCCCCTGCCCCCGCTGGAAAATGCTTCCGCCCTGGCCGATCTGCCCGGATGGGATTCCGTCCTGCACCTGGAGCTCCTGCTGGCACTGGAACGGCGTTTCGGCTTACGCCTCACGGCCGCTCAACTGGTTGGCCTGCACACGGTAGGCGATCTGCGCGCTGCCGTAGCCAGTACACCCCAAACGCCCCCTTCCGCCTAACCGCGCCCATACTGGAGAGTCCCAGTCTCATGCTTGAAACCTTTCATCACCTCCGTCTGGAAGCCGTGGCCTGCGCACTGCCCGAGCAAACACGCCGAGTGGCCGACTTTGCGGATGCCTTTGGCGCAAATACCACAGCGCGGTTTCAAAAAGTGGTGGGCATAGAGGCTTTCCCCGTAGCTCCAGAGGCGCTGCACACAGCAGATTTGGCCGAAGCCGCAGCCCGAGCACTCATGGCTTCCGGCAAATTCCGTGCCGAAGCCATTGACCTGATTCTCTTTGTCTCCCAAACACCGGAAGCCGTAGCACCCGCCACATCTGCCCTGTTGCAGGCGCGGTTGGGTCTTCCGGAGCGCGTCTTTGCTCTGGATATCAACCAGGGCTGTGCAGGGTTTCTTGCAGGACTGCTCACCGCCGCCCAGTTCGTACACCCCGGGGGCGCACGTAAAGCTTTGATCCTCGGCGGCGACACGCTCTCACGCCACGTAAACCCCGCTGATCCAACAGCCGCCATGCTCTTCGGCGATGCAGGTTTTGCCGCTGTGATTGGGCTCACCTCCGAACAACTTCAAGCGCCCCCTTGGTTTATTGCCTCGGCAACTGCCGGCGGCAAGGCCATTGAAATTCCTTTTGGTTCACCCTTCCGCATGGCAGGCATGGATGTATTCAACTTCACGGTTACCCGCGTGCCTGAGCAAATTCAGGATGTGCTTCGCGCCGCAGGACGGAAGCCCGCCCAGATCGACCTGCTGCTGCTTCACCAGGCCAACGCCTTCATTGTACGCCAGATTGCACGCCTATGCGGTTTTTCTGAAGAACAGACCCCCTGCCGAATGATGCAGCGTGGCAACACATCCTCGGCCAGTCTGCCGCTCCTGCTCTGCGATCTGACCGCCGAGGGGCTGACGGGGCGCAAACAGGTACTCCTTTCAGCTTTCGGTGTGGGTATGACATGGCTCTCTGCACTGTTAGACATTGATTTCGCGGCTTGTTTGCCGCCTATATTCCTCCCCTCCCCGAACGGAAAGACTTCCACCCTATGACCCAGGACGAATTGCTCACAGAACTCGCCGATATTCTAAACGCCCCCGCGGGCTCCCTCACGCCTGAAACGCCGCTGGATACTGTCACGTGGGATTCCATGGCGCTGCTCGCCTTTCTTGCACTCCTGCGCTTCCGCCTGGGTCAAGTAATCCCCGGAGCCTCTTGTGCAAACTTTCGCACCGTAGGCGACCTGATCCGCGCCGCGTACCCCTCCGCCTGAACCCTATTTATTCTCATATTTGAGAAGCCGCCCTCTCGTGTTTGCAAATTATTTTTATCATTTCTGAGAAGTTTTCCCTTTAACAACTCGAGAAACCTAAAAAATATTCTAGTTTTTCTTTTTGGCACGATAGTTGCAATTAAAATAGCTTGGCGTGTGCCAAGTATGTTCGAGAGAACAAAAACTCTATCGTACAGAAAGGTACATTCCATGAAGAAGCAGTTGAAGCAGGGTTTTACCCTCGTTGAAATCATGATCGTTGTTGCGATCATCGGTATTCTTGCCGCCATTGCCGTCCCCAACTTCGTCAAATCCAGGAAGACATCGCAGAAGAATGCCTGCATCGCCAACCTCAAGCAGATTGAAGGCGCAAAAGAGCAGTGCCTCATCAATGGGGAAGAACTCACCCCTGACAACGTCAGCACTTACCTCAAGGTGAAGTTTACCGACTTGAAGTGCCCGTCTGACAAGACGAAAGGATACACCCTTGGCGACAAGGACACGAATCCGACCTGTAATGCCATGGGTGCCGATGCCAATTACCCGCACGCGCTCCCCACGCCGTCGCCTGATGCTAACCCCTAAGTCGTTAGCTGACAGATTTCCCGATTGAACTCCTTCGGGGAGGGGCGGCTTTCGGGTGAAAGTCGCCCTATCTTTTAAAAGTGGAACGTGTGCTGTGAAACAACGAGGGCTGAGGAAGGGAGCATCAGCGATTCCGGTAGCAGATGGGCTGGGGTCGCTGATGTTTATTTTATTGGTGGCGGGGGGTGTTCTGGCATGGCAGAGCGTGCGGTACGTGCGGCAGGCGCGTGCGGCGCACGCAGCAGGTCGATGCCTACTGGTGCGTCGAGCGCTCTCCATGGCGAAGTGGCAGGCCGACCTCTTCGGAACTGGATGGAAACCAGAAGCGAACCATATGCCGCCTTGTCCAAACGGTGGATACTACAACCCCCATGAGCCTGGTTATGCTATGCTGTGTTCTCGGCCGGAAGACAACCTGCCTTTCCCCTCGGAGTTGCCATTTGAACGCCCCTCCGTAAAGGCATTTGAGCGAAAGTTTCTGTTGCCGGCGACACAAGGATCTGGAAAATGATGGGATTGAACAGCGGGCGACAAAATGCTCCCCTGGCTTATTACCGAGCGGTGGATGCAGGCGTAACCGCTTCGGGGACAGCGATTTGTGTTATTGATTTAACGACAGACGAACTGCCCATTCTGCATGTAAACTCAAACTTCACCTGGCTTTTTCCGAAGCCAGACGGCGGAAGCTGGGTAAACTACCCGCTGAAGCGGATTTTTCCTACGCCGATTTTGCCGAAAGAGGTGCCGGCGCAGCTGCGGGCAGGGACGCCCTGGGAATCACCCTCCCCGCTACGACTTTCTCAACCAGAAGTTATGCTGCAGATCAATGTTACGCCCGATAGACCTGGAGAACCGGGAGCATCGCGGGTAGCCTGCCTGGCCTTTCGAGATCTGAACATTCTGTGGCAGGATATCCAGTTGGAACGGGAACGAGAGCGCCAGCGCGTCATGATGGAGAGTTTTGGCACCATCTGCCATGCCATCGGTCAGCCAATGACCGTGCTCATGAGCGGATTGGAGATGATGCACTTGCACCTGATTGATGAAGGCGGACGGCAGAATATGCTGGACATGTGCTACGAAGCTGCAGTGGAAATCCACGATTTACTGCAGCAGCTAAACGAACAGCGGCGGTATGCGACAGAACAATATCGTAAAACAACCACACACGCCGATGAGATTATCGCCCTGAATAAAATTTCCAATGAAGGTGTACTCGCAGGGTTGAGTGACGCCATTGCTCATGTGCTCACCGATGAACCTCCGCACACGCCCTGACAGGAAGTGAACGCCTGTTCGGAGAGCTTGAGAAAGAGACGTATTGAACCTTTTGGCATGCATCTTGCACGCCAAGACCGAAGGAGTTCACAAATGACCATTGACCGACAGATCTTTTTGGCGTTCGTTCTTGTTTTTGGGCTGGTAAATACATCGCCAGGCGCGGTAGCCGTGCGATGTCCCTTTACACCCACTGCGGTAGCGAAGGTAACATCGGAAACCGGAACACCCGTATTAAACTTTGTTCAGGAAGGCGGCCTGAAGGGAAAGGTTGTAAAACCGGAACTGGACGAGCTGGGGGTTTCATCCTTTCAGGCCTATAATGCCTACGGGAGCACCATCTACGCCATTATTCGAGATGTCCGCGGATTAACCGAAAAAGAAGGTTTCACACTTGCTTTTCGAATTCGCCCGCGCAGTCGAATGTTGTGGCGCCCGGTATTCGGATTCCGCTTCGGGAACCACAACTACCGGCTTGAACAAGTGGCCACGCCAAAGGGGTCAAACCCCATCACCCTGACGCTGTTTCAGGATAACGGGGTGAAACTGCACCCCAATATGTCTGCGTGGCACCCGAAAAATGCGATGGAACTGGAGCATTGGTATGATGTGCGCCTGAGTTACGCCAAGGGTGTCTTTACGCTATTTATCAACGGCACGGAAGTTGATCGTTACCCCGTCAATGGACATGCGCCAGGAGATTCCGTTACCGAGCTGATTCTGGGCACCGGGCGAAACGGTGCAGCAGCGGATGCAAAGGTCAAAGCCGGCCTTTATATCCGGCTGGACGATGTGATGGCTTGGACAGGTACGTCTGCACAGCCAAACTACGCCGAATCATCAAATAAACAAAATGCCCCTTCCGCTCAGCCCGACCTGCCTGCCGCAACAGCCGATGGCTCCTGCGTACTGGCACCCAAGCGCGGAGCTCTCCCAAAATGGTCGCACACGCTCAACGGCGGCACGCTGCGGATTCAGCCGGCACAGGCTCGAAACCCCGAATGCCTCACAATCGGCGGCCAGGGGCGCGTGGAGTTGAATTGCCCCTTCTCCGACCTGACCATTGCGTTAAACGCACAGGACTTCAACGGCGACGTGGTGTTGTTAGACGATGCCACCAGTAAGCGCCGAATGAAAAAATTGTGCAGTGAAGGGCTCCAACTCGGTTCGGAAGCGCGATTGATTATCTCCCCCGGGATGCAGCTGTTCGTCACCCAAAAGGGCTCTTATACGCTTCCCCACATCCTTCTCTCTGGCAATGGAGAAGTCAATAACGAGGGGTTTGGGGCATTGCGCATCGACCATGGACAAAACTTGAACAGCGCCATCGAGCTTGCCGGAGCGGCCACCATCGCCGCCAACGGCATTCTCTCCGGGCGGATATATGCCCCAGAAGGCACAGAGCCTCAATTGACTTTGGGGCGTCGCGAAGGCGACATGCAGGCTGTTCCGTTGTTGCGCGGTATCACGGTAAATGCCTCCATCGGCACGCCAACCGCACCGCTAGCACTTCTCATTAACGGCAGTACCGCCGAATTGCGCGGAGGCAGTTTCACCACCCGCCTGACGGTACAGGCGCCCACCCGCCTAACGGCGGGCTATCACCGCAGTGATGAAGTAAATATCGCCCCCATGCAGTCACTCATCGTAGAGAAAACCGGCATGCTCGATGCCAAACGAATCTTCAGTACAGGCAACCTCATCATCGGTAAAGGCGGCACACTCTCCGGCGGATGTTCCATTACTGGAAGCTGTGTATTTATGGATGGTGCACAGCTTCAGGTAAGAGCCGGTGCAACCGCTTCCCTCTCTCTCTTGGCGCTCCAGCATACGGCTCCGCTTCAGATTGTAGGGAACCCAACTGGGATGCAGGGCGGTCGAAACAAGATTCTCACCTGGGCCGTCAGTTCCGAGCCGCCGACATCCGCAGACTTTGCTCTAAGCCCGAAGATGCCCGCCGGATGCGAACTGGAATTGGAAGGTAATGCGCTCTATCTTAAAGTGCCCTACAGCGTGGCGATGGGCGACACCCAGGTAAAGCTCTGTAATTCAGACGGTACTCCGGCGCAAATCACCCCTGATCGCGAAGCCATCTCTTTTATTGTTGCCACAGCACAACAACAGCAGGCATTCACCGATGACATCATCCTGAAGGTCGAGGGAGCCACGTCCGAAACACCGGAAATGGATGCCGGGCAGGCCGTGAATGTAGCCTACTTACTCAATCTTCATCCGCAAATCTCCCGAGATAAGAACACCGTTACGGCGCAATATCTTTGCAACTTCGGCATCTCGGAAGTACGTCGCGTCGGGAACAACCGCGTAGAAGCCACCGTGTTGATTGAACCGTTTGATGGGATGGGCACACTAGGAGACGCTCCCAACGGGTATATTCAGATTCTTGGCAAATGTTCTGCTGAAGACCGCCAATGGGCTGTTCTAGCAGAAATCGCGCCCCAAACGCCCTACCACAATGGCACACTTACGTCCGCCCCTTTCCGAAATGTTCACAAGGAGAAGACGTTCCGGATATTTGGCGTACGTATTACGGCAACTTCGGCGAGGAAATAAACATGGGTTCCGCAAAGACATCTCTCATCAAGCGCCGCCCGCCCACCGATGTAGTGGGGCTCTCCATCGGAGCACTGCCCAACGGCCGTGTCAGTGCCGTACGGCTGCAAATGAAAGGCGGGCAGCCGGAACTTGTGGCTGCCGGCGTGCTTGAGCTTCCTGGCACCCTGCCTTCTGATTGGGAAAGTGCCAGAAAATCTGTTGTGTGGTCACTCCCACAAGCTTTTCAGGCTCCCCATGCCGCACTCGTGGCCACCTCGCCTGGAGCTGTCCTCCGATTAACGCAGCGAACAGCTCCGGCCGCCGGAACACAGGCACTGGCCACCAATGGCATTCGCCAGATGGTGGGGTTGGTTAGTCCGCCGGATCTATGCCTGGAAACCGCGCTTCCAGAGTATCAAGTGCTCTGGCTTTCCCGGCTTCTGCCGGAGGGTCATCAGCCCACAGCCTGTTCGATCCAAACAGCTCCCTGTGCCATGTTGAATGCTCCGCTGGCTGTACCGGCTTTTACTCAAGCGGGGGAAACAGCGCTTGTGCTCTTTGTAGAAGCCGGGCAAACACGCTTAGTGGCTTATTATCGGGGGCGCCCTGTGCTTGTACGCGAGCAGGCACTTGGTTACGAAACTGTAGATGACACCCTGGCTGCCGGACTCGGAATTGAACGGCAATTACTTCAAAGTATGCTAGAAGAGCACTTGGTCGATCCGCTCCCCATTCTGGAGCCACTGCTGCAACCTCTTTTCCGACAAATCGGCCTGGCCGCAGACTATGTTGCACAACGTTTTGAGGCTAATCCCTCATGTGGTTTTGTGATTGGCCTTCCAGCACATCAAGCCGCGTTGTGGCCAATCTGTGCAGAGCGAGCGGGTTGTACCATAACCTTCTCCATTCCGGATCCATTAGCCGCCTTCACCCACGCTAAGGGATTCAAACCAGAGGCTCCTGCCGCTACCGCCCGTGAACTATGGCCGGCTCTCTGCGGCGCCTTGGCCGTGTTGATGGAGGCACGTGATGAATAAGAGCATTCACTTAAATCTGCTGCGCGATGAGGAGCGCGTTTCCTCCAGCCGCGTGCGCCTCCATGTAATGGCTCCCATTCTCTCCGCACTTGTCGCCGTTGGCATCGTTCTGTGGTGGGCCTGGCTTTTTACACAAACCCTTGTTGTACAATCACAGACACGCTCTGCAGAAGCGGCCATTACAGCTGCCCAAACCGCATTCAAACAAGCTACGGATGCGACAAACCGTGAACAAGAGCTCAGGAAGCAATTGGCACAAATTGGCGTTTATCGGCATGGCATCGCCCGTTATGGTACATTCCTGAGACAATTGGCAGATCATGTCCCGGCGACCATTCAGCTAACCAGCCTGGAGCTCCAGGAACCGCCGCCGCAAGTGCTTCCTGTTGCCAAGCCCCGATCTAAAACTCCGCCAAAGTTCGGGCCGGAAGTACCGACCGAATCCGTTTTACTCCGAATCAGCGGGCGCACCAAGAATGCGGCTTCCGTGGATAACTTATTAGAAGCTCTGCGGTTGCCAACGTTTCGAGATCAAATTGAGGATGCCGCAGTACCCAAAGACGCCTTCCGACAGGAGCAGTTGAGTATCACGCGCAACGGAGCTGCCACCCCGGGGGAAGATGTTTTCCGCTTTGACGTGGAGTGCACCATGAAACGGAGGGTCTTTGAATGAAACAAAGTCTCGACACGGCACAATTATTTGCCTTCTTCGGTAACTCCAAACGACGTGCCGCCGCTCTTACCATTGGGTTTCTGCTCATCGCAGCCGCCTTATGGCAGTTTCTCGTAGTGCCTCAGCAAGACGTTCTGACTAAAGCGCAGGAAGAAGCCAACACCCGCCGTGGAAAACAGGACGCAATGGAACAGTTGATTCGCCGTAAACCCCTTACCGATCGAACGGTGGCCACACTTGAGGAGCAAATGGCCTCCTTGGAAGCCGAGGGTTACCTGACGCCCCTGCTCAACTCCTATGCCATGCGTTGTAAAGCGCTCCTCGACCCCATTATCGAACAAACCGGGCTTTCGTTGACACAGTTCAGCGATCATTCCCAACGCATGCTCCAGGTACCGAAAGTCGGCGCTCCGGAACAATTGCAGGCACGCCAGTTGATCACCTGCATTGGGGAAGGCAGCTATCTCCAGCTCCTGGAAACAGTGGAAGCCGTGGAGGCGCGTTATCCGCTTGCTGTACTCGCAGGTCTGCGCTTGGTTCCTACCGCAGATCCCCAGCGGCACGCCGTACAGATGATCTGGGAATGGCCTACCAAAGGTAAACTCCGTTCTTCACTTCTGCCCGCCAAGAAAGGGAGCAAAAAATGAGCCGGATTCTGCCTCTTCTCTGTCTAGCCGGGCTCTGTTCGTTTTGCCAGCCCTATGCCCAAGCAGCGGCATTCCGGGATCCGTTCTGGCCAATCGGGTGGCAACCGCCAAAAACAAAAGTTGAAACGTCAGCTGAAGAAGCCAAGCCCCCATCGGAATCCGCGCAAACCGCCCCTGTTCCCGCACCCAAAGTTTCCGATGTGGCGCCGCTTGCGCTCTGGATAGAAGCACGCAAACAGGTAAACATTTCCGGAACAAGCCGTGCTCGTGGCGCAGATGGAAACTTCCATCAGGTTCTCTACGTGAACGGGAAGGGCTACACGCAGGGCGATGTCATTTCCGTTTCCCACAAAGGTTATCAATTTACCTGGCGTCTGCGCGAAACGGCCGACCGGGAACTCCATTTCAAACCGCTGAAGTCCATACGGATCATTGCAGCGGATGAAACCACACCCAATAATCAAAAGGATACACCATGAAGACGTGCCCCATTCCGTTCTTCCTTTTTGTCACGGTAGCTGCCGTGCTTTCTGCGCCTCCCCTTCCAGCGCAAACCGCCGACAAGGATGATGTGATTGTGCTGCTTGACGATAAGGACGGTGAATCGCAGGCTGCTGTGGGTGCTGACAAACCCGCCGAAGCCCCCGCAGCGAAACCGCAAGCGGATAAGCCCGCCGTAAGCGGCGTGCTCGAAACGCGTACCGGCGTCATGTTGACCGATGAAGCACCCGCCACTGTACCCACCGCGGCAGACAAGGAGATTTCCCTGAGCTTCGATGATGTGGCCGTCAGTGATGTAATCAAAGCCTTTCGTGATGTGAGTGAAGCCAATATCATCTCTGGCACGCACCCCAACCTCGCTCAACATGTAAGCGTAAAGCTTGAGAAAGTTTCTTGGCGGCAGGGGTTGGCCTCGGTGCTCGATATGGTGGGTCTGATGCTTAAGGAAACACCGCCCGGCAGCAACATCTTTGCCGTGGTACCACAGAACACGACCATACCGATGATTACACGCACGCTTCAGCTCAAGCATGCGTCCTCTGCCGAAATCGCCGATATGTTCAACCGTGCCTACGGCACCAAGGAACATCGCGTAGCCAATGCCTTCCCGGCTGCAAACGTGGTGGTCGTAAAAGCTTCGGAAGAAGTGCTCGCCGAATGTGAAAAGATTATCGCCCAGATTGATAAGCCGGTGCCGCAGATCTATATCGAGGCTCGCTTTGCCCGCCTGAGTGCTGCGGCCAGCAAGCAGCTGGGCATGAAATGGGACTCCCTAGCCAATGGTTGGACCACCTCTGTTGGCCCGATCTCCGGCGGATTAAGCCGCACCAAAGGGAAATGGCCAGGAGCAGCCACTTCCGTAGACGGCGACAAGACGCCTTTCATCACGGAATCGGATCAGCCCTATGGCCTTTACGACAATGGACATTTCCGCGGGTTGACAGGTTCGATGACGGTTGGACAGTTCGCCATGACGCTCCAGGCCATTGAGCAGATGGATGGAGCCTCCATCTTCTCCAATCCGAAGATTATCGTAGCCAATGAGCGTCCGGCCGTTGTTGACATGACCGATAAGGAGCCATGCATTGAAGTAACCACTTCTCGCACAGGCAGTGACCAGAACCAGCTGGACATTTCCACCAAGCTTGCTACCATCCCCGGAAAACAAGATGCCAACTCCGAACCTTGGGTGGGGCAGGCATACTTCTCCTATGGCATCACGCTTCAGGTTTTGCCGCGTGTAAGCCCTGACGGTCTCATCACGGTGGATATTATCCCGACGGTTTCGGAAAAAATTGGAGCCTCCGCGCTTCAGGGATCCGGCACAGACAATGCGGTCTATGCCACCTACCCCATCATCAAAACCCAGCGCCTAACCACACGCTTCACGATGCAAGACGGCACTACTGCTGTGATTGGTGGATTGAGCGAATCGCGTGAACAAAACATCGATTCCGGGATCCCGCTTTTGCGTGACATTCCCTGGATCGGACCACGTGTCTTCGGTTGGAAGTCCCGAGAAAAAACGCAGGATGAAATTGTCATCTTCGTAACCGTTGGTGTTGCCAACCCCAAGGAACTTCCGGAAGACATCGGAATGCCTAAGAACGCTGTTCTTTCCCGTCAGGTGCAAGCCGGCGAGAAACAGGAACCCGGCGACAGCGGCTTCCATCCCACGCTTGAGTCTTTGAAAGACTGATTTCCGCGTAGAGGTGCGGCGTGAACACTTAAACTTACACGCCCACCTCACTCTAATCGGGGCGGCTTGGCCTTGACCCCGCCCCCATTTTCTGCCCCCGTTCCGGGAGGTTTTTCATGGCACAGATTGATATCCTTCTTTCCAACCTGGTTAGCCAAAACGGCAGTGATCTTCACCTGGCGGCCGGGCGTAAGCCGGTTTTCCGCATCAGCGGGATTTTACAGGATGTGCCAGACACAGAACCGTTGCCCGGAGAAGCGATACTGGGATTATTGCGAGAAATTCTTCCTGAGGAAAATCTTCGGCAATTGGAGACGGTATGGGACACCGACTGTGCCTATGCGATTCCAGGCGTGGCGCGTTTTCGTGTTAACGCCTATCGCGACATGAACGGCGTATGTGCCGTACTGCGTGTCATTCCCGACAAAATCCCCACCTTTGAAACGCTCAACCTGCCCGAAGCACTGCGAAGTTTCTGCCTGCTTTCCAAGGGTCTGGTGGTGGTAACCGGCCCAACAGGGTCAGGCAAATCAACCACCTTGGCTGCGATGATTGACTACATCAATCAAACCCGCAACGAGCACATCATCACCATTGAGGATCCTATTGAATTTGTTTACTCGCCAAAACGGTGCGTGATCAACCAACGCGAAGTCCACCGAGACACCCGTTCTTTTGCCGCTGCGCTGCGTGCGGCTCTGCGCGAAGACCCCGATATCGTACTCATTGGTGAAATGCGCGATCTGGAGACCATGGAGATTGCCATTGAAACCGCCGAAACTGGCCACCTGGTCTTTGCTACGCTGCACACCAACGCCGCGGCCACCACCGTAGAGCGCATGATCGATAAGTTCCCTGCCGAACGACAAAATCAGATCCGTTCCATGTTGGCCGACACACTCAAGGGTGTTGTGGCACAGACACTTTGCCCGCGCACCACCGGAGGGCGAGTGGCAGCGTTTGAGGTGTTGGTAGTGAATACGCCCGTAGCCGCCCTGATCCGTGAAAGTAAAACCCACATGCTCCAATCGGTCATTCAAACTGGGCGTAATCAGGGAATGCAAACCTTCAGCGATGAATTAACGCGTTTAGCAGTCAAGGGTATTATCACCGCGAAAGACGCCTATATCAAAGCTGTCAATAAAGACGAAATTGCCACCAAATTCAAAATGTCCGGGCTTTCGTTAGACTTCCTCAAAGCCGAAGAAGAGGCTGCCCGGCAAAAACGCCTTAAACAAGCTACCGAAAAAGTTGCCGAGTGGCGCATGAAAGCGGAAGGTGCTCCAAAAGATGTAGCTACGCTTGCCGAAACGGCCTGGCAATTGGCCACCGCGCCGTTCGAATCCCTCCGAAGCCCAAAAGAAGCGTATAAGCTTGCCGATCGCGCTGTCTCTCTTTCACGCGGGAATGACCCGCGTGCATTATCCGCGCTGGGCGTAGCACAGGCTGCCTGCGGCAATTTCCGCAAGGCGCTGGATGCCACACGTAAAGCACAGGCGCTTTACAGTAAGGCAGGAGATGCCGTTGCCGAAACGGCCTGTTCTGTCCGTATCACATTGTTTGAACAGGAGCGACCTTTCATCGAAGAGTGAGCCGCGTGCCCCCGCACCGGCAGAGGTATGCACCCGGAGGCCCCACATGACTGAACCCTCTGATCCGCGCCCCGTAGATACGCCCCCAGCCGCAGACATTCATGCTGCCCCCATAGATTTACGAGATGGCATAAACTTCTTCTCTCAGCTGCTTTCTGCACACCCGGAGGATTTGACGGCGCTGACATACCTGACGCTAGCCTATGATCTGGCAGAGCAGCCTGAGCAGCGCAACCGCTATATACCACGGTTAGCTGCTGCCTTTTTGCGCCAGCGCGATCCCACTCAAGCCGAGCGCGTACTTCATCTGTTACCAGAAAATCAACTGGATGACCCAGCGATACAGATGCTTCTGAAACGCATCGACGTTGTGCGCGGAGTGGAAGCTTACCGTCTGCAGGCTCAGGCAAACACCCAACCCGAAAAAGTAAAGCCATCACGCCCGGCAACTGAGACTCAAACGGTAACACCGGAAGATGATGATCCTACACACCTCACGATTGATGCCTGTATCCAGAATGAAACGCGGTGTCTTGACTGGCTGTTGAACCATCGTCTCGTCAACGAGGCTATGGCGGAAGAAGTTCGAAAACGTTTGGCGGGGCATTTGACGCCAAAGTCCAGCGAAACCATTTCAACCCTGCAAATCATTGAGGAAGTAGATGGTTCCCAACTTGAACATTGCCTAGCCGGCATCGTGCAACACGGAAATGTGACGCCCGTGCCAGTAGAGCGTTTTCATATAGAAGAGTCCTTGCGGGCGTTGTTCTCCGAACGGGAAATCCGTATGCGCGGCGTGGTGCCTTTTGCTACCATGGGGGAGAACGTATTGGTGGCCACGCTCAACCCGGTAGACGATGCCGCGCTGGAACAGCTCGCCATGCGCTTGAATCGCCCCTGCTTCTTTTACCTGATGCGCCCATCTTCATTTCGAGCCGTTTGTAATGACTGGTTCACCGCCGAATAAATCCCTTGTTGTGAATCGGAGGATGACATGAGGTTTTCAACTCAACAGATCTTCAACCGTGAAGCTTACAGTAAAGGATACGCCGTTCACCCAGTAGGCAATGGGTGTTTTTACTAGACGGTATAAAGCAGCCATGATTCGGAAGAGCAGGCCACGGTCTTTCATTTCACGTGTGAGGTTCTCGATCTCCCCGCACGTGTGGCGGCGAAGTCTCCGCAGCCTGTCAGCAACGTTGATGAGCCGGGTCGCACGATTGTGGTTGGCCCTAGGTATGGGGGTGTTCCTTTTCTTTCTTGGCCTCTCCCTGTTATGCGCCTATGATGTACAAACACTCTTTACCCACCCCAAGCGTCTTGCCCAGCAGGAGTTTGCCCGGCTTCAAACAGCACTTGAAGACGTGCGGCGGCAGATGCAAGCTGATAGCAGGCGTATTGCAGCCTTGTTGCAGGCATTGAACAATGTAGATATTGAGCCGCCGTTTGGAGAACTGCAAAATGCACAGGGGCGCCCATATTCTCTAGCTGTTTTCCTCAAAGCCGGCGGAGCCATCTCTAGCGCCTGGCAGCTTCCGCCCGGAGGAACCACATATGTTCCCATTCAAGAAGCAGAGTTCTACCGCTACCATAACCTCTTCCAGACAATCTTCGCGCACACAGTTACACCTCCCCCCATTCCGGGAGCATTGCTCGTTCTGCGAGGGGCGCCCTTCTTCATCACAGTTTCCCCGGTCATTCTTCCCGGGACGCAATGGCCAAGCGGGTATGTCGTGCTCGGGCAGGAATTGAGCACGCTTCCCGTCTCAATTGCTCAAAAGGATCTCGCCGTATCTTTCGAAATTCTGCCGCCGACCAAACTTCTGGCACGGCTGGCCGAACCAAAAGCGAGCGCCCTATTCCAGGGAACAACGCAGAACAATTTCCACGGCGTCTGGGGTATTGAGCCAGACTGCGCCGAAGCGCTCTTCCCAATCTATGACCTAGCAGGCGTGCCCGTGGCGCGTTATTCCGTACGCGTAAACGAAGGATTCAACATACTTCTGCCGCGCCTCATCCTTCACATGCTGTTATTTGCAGGGCTCTCTGCGTTATTGCTCTCGGCCTCCGTCTATCTTCTCCTGCGCCACGCCTACATCCGCCCCATTCGGCGCATTTTTGCCCACCTGTGCACCATTCACGAAGACGACATCTCCGGCGTTTCCAGCCTTCTAACCTGGCGCCTGGATAATCTTTTCGGACGTTTTGCCCGAGAAATCAACCGCTTGCTTGTGGCTATGGCTAGAAAAAACGTTCGAACCGCGCAATCCGAACGATCCTTGCGCCTAATTCTGCGAAACTTGCCAGATGAACTCTGTATCTTTGATCGAGAAGGGCGGCTTTCCCAG
>CALBHX010000036.1 GCA_937892925.1 uncultured Lentisphaeraceae bacterium | reverse complement strand
GTTTGCGCCTCATCCAAACGCCCTAAAGCTTCGAGTGCACACGCCCGGCCGACCTTGGCGATGTCAACAAGTGCAGGATCGGAGAGTTCTGCAAGCACAGCATCGTAGGCAGAAAGGGCACTGGAATAATCGCCTGCGTTGTATAGGCCATGTGCCAGGTCAAGGCGTGCAAGAGAAGCAATTTTGCCACCTTGAGATACAAGGGCTTCGAAGTCTTCTGGCTGGGATGCCAATGCTAAAGCTGTTACGGCGTTGTTGTTGCTCGCTTTCCGTTGCTCACTCCAGAATAACACTGCACCAGCAATAAACACCAAGCCGAGCACCCAAGCGACTGTCTTTGGTCCTTTATCTTGCCACCAATAAACGACCGGGAGTAATTCCTCTGGGACACGTGAGACATCCTTAAGGTTTGGGAGTTCCTTGTTAGCCATGGCGGGATCCTATTGTTTTAGGCTTTGACACGGTCTGCGTATTCGCCTGTACGTGTGTCGATGCGAATTATGTCGCCTTCATTAATGAAAAGCGGAACGGGAAGCTCATATCCACCTTCCACGGTTCCAGGTTTGGTTACCTTCCCAGAGGCGGTGTTGCCACGAACGCCGGGGTCGCATTTGATGACTTTTCGTTCAATGAATGAAGGGAGTTCAATGTCGATGACAGCGTCTTGATAAAGCAATGCGTCAACTTCAAGACCATCGGTTAGGAAGTAGGTCTTGTCGCCAAGGGTTTCTTGGGAAACGCGAATCTCGTTATAGTCAGCATCGTTAAACACATAGGTCCCGCTGTCTTCATACGAAAACACCAAGGGCATTTGCGCCAGATCGGGTTTCTCAAAACGGTCATTCGAACGGAAAGAGCAGCTTTTCCCAGACCCATTGAGCATGTTACGCAGCTTACAGTTATAGATGGCCTGTCCTTTACCCGGCTTGGAGAAGTCAAAGTCGGTAATGATCCAAGGTTGATCTTCGAACATGATCTTGAGGCCTTTTTTGAGATCGGAGGCTGTGTACATTGGCGTGAATCCTTCCACTATGTAAAACAATCTTTAAAGTATAACGAACATGGAAACATCCGTCAAATTATCCGTACATGAAAAATCTGAGAACAATGGAGTGACATGTTCGGGAGTTGTTGCAGAAGGAAGCATGCTTTTGCTAAACTGTTGGTGCTAACTGAGGAGGTTCTTATGGACAATGAGAAGGCGATTGAAGAGCAGGGGCAGGACGTTGAAATCATGCCAACGGATATTGTGTTTGATTGTCCGCAATGTGGCCGCAATTTAGTGGTGGATTATCGTGCGGCGGGGCTTCAGGTGCCGTGTTCCAATTGTGGTGCCATAATTGAAGTGCCCATTCCCGAGGGTATGCACTTGGAAGATTTGGATTGTGATCCGGGGGAGCTGCTTCAGCAGTTGCTTCAGACGCGTCGGATGTTGGTAAAGGCAGAGTCCGCTGCTCAGGCGGCGGGAGAGAAGGTGTTGGAATTGAATGCTCGGTTGGCAGATTGCAGAAAGACGTTGTTGGCGGTTCGAGCCCGGGTAGAGACACTGCAGGAAGCGGCAGATCTGGCAAATGCTACGCGGCAGGATGTGCCGGATATTATTGCCTCGTCTGGTATTGGTAAATAACATACATGAAAACTCGATTTACGTTTCGCCATTGTGCGGAGTATGCGGGGCTTCGCATGGTGCAGTGTGTTTTAACGATTATTCCAATTCCATGGACAGGAGTTTTACTCTCAGGGATTTTGCATTTGGTTTTTTGTGTGGCGTGGCCTTTGCGTAAAGAAACGGTGTCGCGAATACGGGAAGTGTTCGGGGCGGACACATCGATGGAGGTTTGTAGACGTATCGCGCGTATTTCGGTTTGGAATATGCTGATGAATTTTGTTGAAATGTTTCATGCATCCAGAATGGATATGGCGTATTTGAAGAGTCATTTGATAGGAACGGAGGAAGCGAGGGCGCAGCTGCGTAGCTTAATTGATAAATATGGTGGGGTTGTGATTGCATTACC
Organism: uncultured Lentisphaeraceae bacterium; assembly: GCA_937892925.1. Taxonomy (GTDB): domain Bacteria; phylum Verrucomicrobiota; class Kiritimatiellia; order RFP12; family DVOR01; genus Spyradenecus. Next base: position 45 of record CALBHX010000036.1, on the reverse strand, counting down.
ACACATGGGGAATTGGGATTTGGCAGGTGTGGCGTGTTCGATTTT
>CALBHX010000035.1 GCA_937892925.1 uncultured Lentisphaeraceae bacterium | reverse complement strand
CGGCCTCCTGCGTGATGGTTTCGGCCGGGATCTCCAGCACAGAGCCATCCTCAAAAACAAGGTCGAAGCAGAGCCCTTCGGCATACGTCCCGCCGCGGACTTCTGCCGCGGCAGTCAGGGTTTCCCCATCCGCCGCCGCGCGGAGATCGGCGATGCCGAAATCGTAAGCAAGCGTAACCACCCCGGCCGCATCGCCTTCAGCTGTCAACCCCGCGAAGCAGGCCGCGGCGTTGTTCACCGCTTCTGCGCCCGCCGTGCGCACCCCGCCGGTGAGCACGCCCAGATCGGTAATTTCCGAAGCGCCGGCTGCGGCGGCGGCCTGCTCCAGCGCGAGGCGAGCGGCCGGAACGAGCGCCTCAGCCTCGGCGACGAGGCTTTCGGCGAAGGGCACCGCGCCGATCACGAGGCTTCCGCCCAGCACGCGCACGGTATATTCAGCCGTCGCTCCGCCCTGCTTGATCGTCACCTTGGCCGGGTCGAGCGTCAGGGTTTTGGCCTGCAGGGGGCAGAGCAGCGCGGCGCCGGTGTAATCATCGGGCAGGGTGAGGGTGAGGGCGGTAAGGCCGGTGAGATCGGCCGCGCCTTCCACCGTGAGCGTTACGCCCTTGGCGAGATTCAGGTTGCCGCCGTTGGAAGCGGTGATGGAGGCAATCGTGTTGTCGCCATTCACGTTCAGGGTAGACTTATTAGCCTGCTTATTCTCCGTGCCGTAGGTAACGGCCGAGCCGCCGAGCCCGCCCTTCCCCGCATTGACCGTCGTCCCCACCTGCGACGTGGTCGAGAGCATCATGTTCCGAATCAGGAGCATGCGGAAATTATTCGCGGCGTTATTCAATGTGTACACAAGCGCCTTCTTTTCGCCGGATCCCCAACTCCCGGTGGCTACGCCATCGCCGGTTACCGTGGTATTGAAGTTCACTGCGCCGGTGCCGGCATAGGCGTTGACCAGTGCAGGCTCCTCGCCTTCTGCCGAAACACCCGAAACCGGCGAATTGAAGTTCACCGTGTAGCCGGAACGAACCACGCCCGCGCCGGATGTTCCCCAGCTGCCATTCTGCAAATGAGCGCCGGAAGAGACCTGCAAGGGCAGCTTGCAGGGATAAGCCGAGTTCCCCCACGTATCATTCTGCTGGAACATGCAGCCCTTTCCGAGGATAATCGTGCACGAGACCTGGTTGGGGAACGTTTTCGGAGCACACCGAATACCGTTCGTCCCATTCCCCAAACGGATGCAGCCCGTCAGCTTCTCCACGGCCATTCTGGAAGCAAAGAGCGTGCTTCCTGAACCCGAGCCTGCGTCCCAGGTTCCGCCGGTGGCGTAGATGCGGAGCTCACCGGGGCCGGAGACGGTGCCGACCATGTCGGCGTGTTTGCCGGAGCCGGAGCCGAGGTTGAGGGTGAGCGTATCGGAGGCGGCGGAGAGGACGACGGCCTTGGCATAGGCCGAGCCTGCGATCTCCAGTGCGCCGGAGAGGGTGACGGTGCTGTTTACCCGCGCCGAGCCCGAAAGCGTCAGGCTGCCCGTAACGGAAACCGGGAGCGCGAGGGCGCCGGAGCCGATCAGGGTGAGGGCGGCGCCTTCAGCCACGTTCACCGTGAGGGTCTGCTCGGAAGCATAATTCTCCGTGAGGGTGAGCGCGGCCGCGGCCGAGACGTTGATCACGGCGCCTTCCTGAGCCAGCGCATAGGCCGTGTTGATGGCGCGTTCGCCTGCGGCGTTCAGCCACACCAGATCTTCCAGCGCGGCATCGGCCGAGACTTCGGCCGTGAAGGGCCCCGCTGCCTGTGGCACCGAGAGCGTGAGCACCGTGCCTTCGAGCACTGGCGTAACGGCCACGCCTTCAATCGTGCAGGAGAGGCCGGAGATATCGATGCCTTCAGGGACGGTATACGTGAGCGCCTCCACCCCGGCTGGGAGATTCACAATCGCCAAGCCGGCCGTGGGCAGCGCGGTGAAGGCCGCCTTGGCCGCGCCCTGAAGGGTGAGCGTTTCAAGGGCGGCGGCATCGAGCGTGAAGGAGCCGAGCGCCTGGGAGAGATCCGCGCCCGCGGGGAGCGTAAGCACGGCGCCCTCGGCGGTATTCACCGTGGTGAAGAGGCCCAGCAACGCCTTGGGGGCGGCGGAAGTCTTCACCGTGAGCGTGCCGGAGGCCGCATTGCCGAGCTGGAGCGTGGCTTGCGAGACGTCCGCTCCGCCATCGAGCGTCAGGGCGGCCGCGCCGGTGGTTTTGGCATTCGCACCGAGGGAGCCGGCTGTGATTGTGCCGGTATATGTGCCGCCCGTGAGCGAACCGGCGGGGGGGCGGGTGGTCAGGGCGGCATTACCCGTGGCGTAAGAACCGCCGATGATCGGCCGGTCAAAGGTGATGCCCGCGAGGGCGGAAACCTTCACCTGCGCCGTGCCGCTGAGGGAGGAGGTGCCGCTGCCCTGCGTGGAGTAGCTGCCGCCCACGAGGGTTTTGGAGAAGGCGCCCTCCGTGAGGGTCTCCGGGAGCTCAATGCAGACGGAGGTATTGCCTGTGATCTGATGCGGGGCGTTCGAGCGGGTGGAGATGCCGCCGCCCACGAGGAAGCCGGCCGAGAGATCGTTTTTCCCATCCCAGCCGGGGGTGATCCCTACGCCGTTGGAAGCGGAGTTATCGCTCTGCAGGTTGCGGACAGTGATATTGAGCTCCACACCCTCGGCGTAGGTTACGCCCGAGCCGTGGATGGCGGCCGTGGCGGCGGCGGAGCCCTTGAGCACCGCATCGCCCTCGATCACGAGCGCATGACGGCCTTTGATCGTGGAAGCCTTGCCATCGAAGAAGTTGCAGGAGAAGGCGTAATCGGCCACACCGCCGGAGAGGTTCACCACCGAGTTTCCGGTGAAGTGGCGGGGTTTGCCGCTGTAATTCTGCATATCGCTGCCGCCGATAACGAAGCGGTGATCGCCGCCGGAGATCTTCAGCCACACATCCTGCGTGAGGGTCTTTTCGTCCGCGCCGTAAGGATAGCCGGCGATGACCACGGTGTCGGCCTTGTCCGAGCCGGTGATGTTGGCCACAATGGCCTCCCGCTCGCCAACCGTCTGGCGCAGCCCCGTGTCATTGACCAGGCCGGTATTAGCCGTGGTGTCGGCGGCCTGCTTCCGGACGGCCATTTCCGGGGCGGTCAGTTCCCACCCGGCGGGCTGACTAAAGGAAACGGTGGGCACGCTGAAGGTGAACGCGCCGCCCTCCAGCACGGCATCTGCGATCTCCGCGCCGTCGGGGTCAAGCACCGTGAAGCGTTCAGCCGGAAGCGCGGCATAAAGCGCCGGGAGCGTAACCGAGCCTGCGGCGTAGTCGGCCGCCGTCACACAGAGCAGCACCTTGGCGCCCTCGGCCAGCGTGGGCGTAAAGGCGGAAAGCTGGTCAGACGCAATCTTCAGGGAAGAGGTTTCATCCACAGAGAGGGCGCAGCCTTCGCCGAGCGTCAGCGCTGTGGTGTCGAGCACGCCGCCCTTTACGGCGGAGAAGGCCGCGCCATCGGCCAGCGTGATGCCGCCGGCCCAGGCCGCCGCCGCGCCGGAGAAGGTCAGGCCGCCCTCAGCGATCGTGAGGCAGGTTTTGGAGGTATTCGCCTGCGTGAGCACCAGTGTGCCCGCGCCGCGCTTGGTCGTAACCGTGCCCGCATTGCTGTCGGAAAGGATCACATCCAACGTGAGCGTGGCGTCCGCGCCCACTTCAACGATGGGGTTGCTCTTGTTCTGGATATCGATCGCGGCCACGCCTTTGGCGCCCGGGCGGGTGGTGATCACAGCCGCCGCGCCATCAAAGGCCTTGAAGACCGCATCCGTCTCGGAGGCGCGGTAGATATTCACATCGCCCGCGGGGTCAAGGGTCATGGTGGAGAAGCCCTTAAACCAGATCGGGGAGAGGAGCTGATCGGTACGCGGCGTCTCGCCGTTCATCAGAGGGATGCGGTTGAGCGTGGCCGTCTGAGCGGCATCCGCGCCGCCGTCGAGAAGCGTCACAATGCCCGGCAGGAACGCACCGGAGCCCTGCTGGGCGTCCCATCCCACGAAGTTGCGCGGCTGGAGGGTGAGGGCAGCACCGCCCTTCACGTGAATCACCGGGCGCTCGGCCGTGAAGGTTTCATCGTCGAGCACCATATTCGCATCGTCGCCATCGGCGATCACGGTGTACGTTCCGGAGCCCTGGGCAATAATCTGGGCGGCGAGGTTTCGCCCGGCGGCTTCTTCGAGCGCGCCGAGGTGATAGCTCACGGTGCCCGCGCCGTCAAAGACGAGCGCATCGGCCGCGCCGTTGAAGGGTCCTTTCTTTGCGGCATTGAGCCCAAAGGTGAGCGTGTCGCCTGCCGCGGGGGCGAAGACGACCCGCGCGGGGATGCTCCCCGTCAGCGAGACCCCGGCGGGAGCGGTGAGCGAACCGGAGAGGGTGAGCGCCGCCGGTGCGCCGGCCTCGGTGTTCAGCTCCAGCGCATCCACCGTGAGTGCCTGAAAGGCGATCGACTCCGTGCCGGAGCCTAGCAAAATTTTGGCCGAGGCCGATTCACCTGCCGCCGGCGTAAACGCTTCGGCAGAAGCCGTGATCGTGGTCATGGCCGTGCCGTCAAGCACCGGTGCATCGCCCACCGTCAGCACGCCATCAGCCGAGAGCTCAGGCGAGAAGACCGCGGCATCGGCGGCTTTGCCATCGAACAGCAGATTGGAAAGCTTCAAATTACCGAAGAGTGCGGCGCCCTCGGCGGAGACATCAAAGAGACGGAAGGTCATCGTCTGCCCGGCTTTCGGCGTGCAGCTGGCGGGCAGATTGATGACCACGTCCTCACCCACCGCAACGGCTGCGCCGGGCGCGAGCGTGAAGGCGGCCTTGCCCTCGGCCAAGGAAGCGAAAGCGTCGCCCGTGATGTTCAGGCGCCCGGCGGTGAGCTGCGTGCCTTTATTGAGCCCCATGGGCTGGGAGACGTTCACCGTGAGGGAGCCTTTCGTTACCGGCGCCATATCGAGCGTGGGGCACAGCTCCGCGCCATCGAGCGTAATCGTGCCCTTGGAGGCTTTGTCCGTATAGGCATTATAGAGGCCGAGGGTGCCGGTGAACGTGCCGCCCGCAACCTTGAGCACGGTGGTCTTCGTGCCCTTGTAGTCGCCGCTCACACGCAGCTCGCCGGAGCCGTAAAGCCCGCCCTGAAGCGACAGCTCAGCGTTTACCGTCTCATCCGTTGCCGCCCGGACAATCTGCCCGGCAGGCACCGTGAACGCGCCGTTCACGGTGAGATTGTTCGACAGCCGGAAGGCCGCGTGTTCGTAGCAGTTGCCGGAGTCGCCGGTGGTGGAGGTGCCGCCCGTGCCCACGGTCATCTTTCCGGGCACCGTTGCAGCTGCATCCTTCACCCACATATTCACATTGCTCAGGAAGATCTGCGGCACCGAGGCGAGCGATGCCGCAGCCACCCGGAAGCGCGTAGCCGGGTTCCCCGTGATCCACAGCGATGCCGCCGTAACCGCGCCCATATTCTTCTGCCCGTCAATCTTCGTGAGGGTGATCTTCAGATGCTTGCCGGCATAGCTGTAGGCCGAATCGGCAACGCTCTCCTGCGTCAGTGCCGTGCCCACGCCTTCGGCATAGTTGCTTGCAGCCGGGAAACCGTTCTCGTCCAGCTCAACGGAGGCTGCCGCCGGCACCGTCAGCGTCAGCGTGCCGTCTTCGCCGAGCGCCGCCGTGGCCGCGCCCGTGCCCGGAATGAGGTTATTGAAGCGGATCTGCGCGCCTTCCAGCGATCCCGTTACGGAGGCGCCTTCCGCCGAAAGATCGAAGAGCTTATAGGTGCCCGTTTCGCCGGGCGCCGGCTGTGCCGAAGCCGGCAGGTTCAGCGTCAGCCCCTCGCCCACGGTTACGGCCGCGCCCGCGGCCACGGTAAAGGCGGCGGTTTCCGTTCCGGGGATGCCCGTGAGGTTCAGCTGCCCGGCCGTGAGCTGCGAGCCGTTATTGAGCCCCATGGGCTGGGAGATATTCACCGTAATGGAGCCGTTCTTCACATCGCGCATATCGAGCGCGGGGCAGAGATCCGCGCCGTTGAGCGTGATCGTGCCGCTAGACTTCGCTGACGCGTCATTGTAAAGCCCGAGGGTGCCGGTGAAGGTTCCCCCCATAACCGCCAGCGTGCCGGCATCCCCGGCGTGCGAGCCGCCCAAGCGGAGCGTCCCCGCGCCGTACAGCCCGCCGCTGAGCGTCAGACGCTTGCCCGCCGCGCCGGGCGCGACCTTGACGACCTGCCCCTCGGGTACCGTAAACGCCCCCTTCACCGTAAGGTTATACCCCAGCCGAAGCGCCGCATTCCCATAATTGTTGCTGCCGTCATGCGCGGAGCCGCCTGTGCCCACGGTCATCGTTCCGGGCACCGTTACATCCTTGACATCCGTCCACAGGTTACACCCGTTTACAAACACCTCCGGCACCTTAGCGAGCGTCGAGTTCGAGAGAATCAGACGCGCTTTCGATGAACTGGAAAGCCAGAGTGACTCCGCCGTA
>CALBHX010000034.1 GCA_937892925.1 uncultured Lentisphaeraceae bacterium | reverse complement strand
TGGGAGGCAGATTCAGATGAATAAGCCGGCAAAACACTGGAATATCGCCAGTATACGCCGTTTTGCAGCTGAGTCAGAGAAGTGCAACATTCGTTTATCGAAAGGGATTGTTGAGACAAGATACATCGTAATTTTCCTCAGCTCGATGCCACGCGTTTAACCGGTTATAGAAGTATGGCATCGGCCTGTCCGTCCATTGCGCCGCAGCGAAGCTGGCTGGGGTTTTAACTGATCACGTACATGAGACTTGCCTGTCGATTTATGGCGAAGCGTCGGTTTCTCTAAACCGACGTTTCACGCTTATCAGGCAGGTTGGATGCTCATGTAATGACCTATAGCAGGCAGGTCTCGAAGGCCCAATAACTGGGAGGAATCGAGACTGTAATGAGAGTTTTATTGAAACATGAGGCGATGTGCGCCGGCAATGTGTCCGTAACCGATGTATACGACTGTCCGGAAGGGGAATTACGGATCATGGTCGAGCGTGATAGGGTTCTGCGCGCAATCCATACGGGCTGTTCGCCATGCGATATTGGATTACGTAACCCCCAGGCGATACTTCAGGAATTGTGGAATGCTGAGGAACGTTCCGCTCATTCTTTTCATCGGTCAGATCGTGCCAGTGGAGCTACCTATTCCTATGAGGAACTGGCTGGTATAGGGCAGGAGCCTCAAGGATATTCTGCCTCTCCTGAGGATATCCTCTTAAGTGCTGAGGAAACGAGAGAAAAAGCCAACTGTTTGCAAACCATCTTTAGAGAGGTGGAGAAGCTGCCGGCAGGTCAGCGCAATATCGTCAAAGGCGTGTTTGTAAAAGGGGCATCTCAATCAGACATGGCACGAGAGCTGGGCGTGTCCCGAGCGGCGGTGTCCAAACAGCGTTCAACGGCTGTGCGCAAAATTCGTGTTGTCATTCGCGGCGAAAGCGAAGTGGTGAAGAATATGACAACATCAGCGGTAGGCGAGGGAAAGGATTGGTAATGGTTCATTTCAGTGTTACCAGAGTCAGAGGAAGCGGACCGTATGACCTTGATGCATGCGGAGATATCTTGGCTATGGCCAGAGCGGTGGGTGTCATGGCGGAGGACACATATGCCGACCGCCGCAACATTACGCAGTGTGATGGGGACGGTTATAGGGAAAACGATATGTTCCGCCTGGAACTAGATACCGAAAAACACGGCGTTCGTCACGGGCGCCATGCCAGATGAAACGCCCGAGGTTAACACCTCGTGGCGAAACGGCAGTGCAGGTGAGGGCAGACATTGGGTCAGCCCCGGCAAACAGGTACCTAAGGAGGCATCATGGTTGATCAGATGGTGCTGCAGACGCAGCAGTGGCTGAACAAGACATACGGGAACGATTCCCGATTCAAGAAAGTCAATCCGGACGGCAGAACTGGTTGGCCGACAATCTATGCGCTTACTCGCGCATTGCAGATTGAATTGGGCATCCAGTCCACCGCCGATAACTTCGGTCCTTCCACCCAGCGGTTATTCAAACAGCGGTATCCGAATGGGGTGCGGCAGCAGGCCGCTACGGAC
>CALBHX010000033.1 GCA_937892925.1 uncultured Lentisphaeraceae bacterium | reverse complement strand
TTCGCGAAGAAGACCCCCTAGATCCCTGTGCTCGAATTGTTCCACCATTAGATGCATAGAAATTGGGTTTATGTACAATATATACACCACTGTTTTCATCTAACGCAGGGACACGTAGTGAAATGATGCTTTAAATCATTTTGAAAAATCGAATCGATATTAACGTTATATTTAAGTCGCTCTGACTTTAAGATAAACTCGCCCTGATGAGGTGTAATAGGGGCGGGGTGATTCGCGATAGGGAAGATTTATTAGTAATGGGGGCTGTCATTAAAACAAGGGTTATTTCAGACGACGCAGGAGTGGTAAATCTTCTCGTAATTCGCCCCAAACATCCCGTTCCAAAAGTATAAGTAGGAAAATATAAACGCTACCACCGACAAGAATTGTCGTAAGAAGTCGAAAGAGAAGCGGCAAGGTATTGAGCAGATAAGTGTTGCATATGAAGACAGTACATCCCATGACACTGACGGCGATAAGTACACGAATAAATGTGTTCAACAAGGGCTTAACTGTCGGGCAAAGCCCACGTTTTCGAAGTAGATAGATCAGGATAATGGTATTAAGTATAGAAGAAAAAACGGTAGAACTTGCAAGGCCAACGTGGCACCAATCTTCAGGTAGCAATAGAACGGAGAGAATGTTACACGCTAGGTTAGCTAGGAGGCACCAGGAGGCAACATTTACCGTGAGTCGAATTTCTTTTCTTGCATAAAAAACGGAAACGATGGCCTTGTTGATGGAAAAGACAAAAACTCCAGGTGCATAGGCAAAAACCGCACGTGCAGTCCAGAGCGTGGACTGTTCGGTAAATGCTCCCCGCTGATAAATTAATGCGACAATTGGGGTGGCTAAAACGATTAGGCCAACGGTCATGGGCAAGGTCATCACCATTAGGTTGCGACAGGCTTTTGAAAGCGTGGAAAGGAGTGCTTCTGGGTGTTTTGTTGCGATGTGCCGACTATAGGTGGGCAAAAGTACGTTAGCATAGGCAGTACCAATCAGGCCAAGTGGCAGATAAATAATCCTATCTGCATATTCTAATGCGGAAGGTGCCCAAGAGGCTCCGTAGAATGCGAGCCATCCATCCAGGCAGATATTCAGCTGCGCTAGCCCAATACCGAATGAGGCTGGAATCGTTTGAAGCAACACGGTGCGAACAGCCGGGGATGTACGCCATCCATGCACGGAAAAACGGAGAACATATCCAACACGACGAAGGGTTGGCAATTGAACTGCCACTTGTGCCACACCTCCTAAAACAATCCCCCAACAGACAGCTTTAATTCGCCAAGTACCTTCTGCTGGCAGGAACGGGCAAACCCCTCCTAATACGGCCAACCAGACAATGTTCAGAAAGGCAGGCGTTAAAGCTGATACTCCGAATCTTCCGCGAACGTTCAGTACGGCGGTAAGTATGGCGGCTATGCAAATCAATACTGCATATGGAAGTGTAATCCGCATAAGTGGCATGGCTTCCGCCCAACGCGATCCAGCATCACACAGATACTCGATGCCAAATGTAAACAGGATGCAAATACAGACAATTCCACTAAGAATATAGACTAGTAACCCAAGAATCTGCGAAACAAATTGTTGTGCGGCATGTTGCCCTTCGCGCTGCTCAACTTCTGTAAATACTGGTGTAAATGCTTGCCCTAATGCCCCCTCGCCAAACAGTCGACGTAAGACATTAGGAAGACGGAATGCAATAACAAACGCACTTTGAAGCGTGGAAGTGCCGAAAAAGTGCGCCATGACCATTTCCCGCACCAATCCAAGGATTCGGCTAACTCCAGTTCCAACGCTTACTTTCATGACGTTTTTTAACACGCTCATGAAGACTGCTCCGTTGAAGATTTGAAGCAGATTCTCCGAACAGCGTCATGAAAGTTGTCAGCCCCTCGCAAAATTTCAATTTCAATTCGTAGATAGAAAACAGGGACAGCTACGGAGGAGAGTCTGGGGAATCGAACCGCATCCTTTTCTGTGGTGATAACCGCAGCACATCCAATATCAGCGGCGTGATTGACTACATTAATCACTTCCTGCGTAGCGTAACGGTGATGATCTGCGTATCGCACACATTCAGCTAGTTCAGCTCCGTAGTTTCGCAGAAAAGCCTCAAAACTCTGTGGAACGGCAATGCCGGAGAGCGCAAGCACGCGTTTCCCTTCTAACCAGGACAAATCGCGGTTGGTCTTACCGTAGACGTTTTTCAAGCGTTTGGGGGCATGGCGGCATTCAATAATTTCTGCATGCCGGTTGAGACGCTGTATTTGTTCTCGAAGTATCGCAGAACAACCATCACTCTTGGTGATAAAAATGAAATCTGCTCGGCGAAGATTTCGAACATGCTCACGCAATACCCCGCGTGGTAGTAAGTTGCCGTTGCCGAATGGATTGTTTTTATCCACTAACACAATATCGTGGGAATGCTTTAATCGTTGATACTGGAATCCATCGTCCAAAATTAACGTGTCGCATCCAAATTTCCGAATGGCATACCGTCCAGATTTTACACGATCGCGGTCGACCAATACTACAACACCTGGAAGATTACTCGCCAACATGTACGGCTCATCACCGCCTATTTCGGAATCCAACAACACGCGTCGCCCATCGCTTACTACGAGTGGCGGTTCGTTTCTTGTTGAAAACAAACGTTGTAGAAACGGTTTTTCTTTTCGGCGATACCCACGCGACAGAATGGCGGCCTTTCGACCCTCCCGCATAAGTTCACGTGCGAAAATTTCAACAACAGGCGTTTTTCCTGTTCCTCCGGCGGTTATGTTCCCAACGCTTATTACTTGCACACCTAGAGGCCATCGCCTTAATACCCCCCACTGAAAAAAACGTAAACGTAACCAGACCGCTACACCGTAGACTTTTGAAATACATTTCAGCGCGCCTAACAATACACGTGGCCAAAACTCTGTTACCTGACGATCTGCCCCCTCCTGTTGGATAAGGGGAATGACAGAACTTTCCAGTTGTTCAATGAGGCGAACGCTGTTTTTGCTCACGATTTCAACTCCGCGCTTTCATGGCGCAGACGTCACCACAGCAGGCACATTGTCCTTTACATCCGCCATGCCCCTTCAGAGAAATATCTTCCCCCGTCCAGCAATAGGTGCAAATACGGCTACCGATGCCAATGGCTTTTTCCACATCTTCCACGCGTTGAAAAGCCAAGGACGTCATTCCTAAGCGGCGGCGGATCTCTTCGACCATACGTTGATAAGGTTCACCATCGGGATTTCGGTAACGTTCGATGTCTGCAGCGGGGCCATCCATCTCCTGAATAATTCGGCGTGTAATTAGGTCCATCACGCTTTCTGTGCGTGAAAATGTTAAGAACTTACACTTGTACAGCAGGGGTGGGCAGGCGATTCGGACATGGACTTCTTTCGCTCCGGCTTTATACAAACGCGAAACTTGATTGCGCAGCTGCGTACCGCGAACAATGGAATCATCGCAGAAAATCAAACGCTTCCCTTCAATTAGCTCCGGCACGGGAAGTAACTTCATATTAGCAATTTTCTGCCGAAGGCTCTGATCTGGCGGCATAAAGCTACGCGGCCAGGTAGGGGTATATTTCACGAATGGTCGAGCGTAGCGAATGCCACTTTCAAACGCATAGCCGAGCGCATGAGCTACACCGGAATCCGGAATTCCAGCTACATGATCACCCTCTACTGGATTACGTCGAGCTAAATAGGCACCGCTTCGGTAACGCGTCCGCTCGACACCAACGCCTTCATAGGTGCTTGCCGGATAACCGTAGTACACATAGAGGAAGGAACAAATTGCGGAGGATTCAAATCCTTCAAAAACTGTTTCAATGCCGTCCGGACGAATGGCTACGACTTCACCTGCTCTCAAATCGCGGATTCGCTGATATCCGAGGTTAGGAAAGGCAGAAGTCTCCATCGTTACAGCGTAACCGCCACTTTCTTTTTGTCCAAGTACAATTGGAGTTCGCCCAAAACGGTCGCGTGCAGCATAGAGCACTCCTTGCTCGGAAAGCAACAAGAGCGAGGCAGAACCTTCTACTCGGCTTTGTGCGTAGGTTAACCCTTCTGTGATACTGCCACGGGAGTTGATCAACATGGCCAACACTTCTAGGGCGTTGATTTCTCCCTCTTTGCCCAATTCACAGAAATGGGTTTTACGGTCATACACCAATTCTTCAACGATTTCGTTAAGGTTGGTTATCAATCCAACAAGTACCAATGCATACATACCAAGATGTGAACGCACCAGAATGGGCTGATCATCGTGGTCACTGATCACACCTATTCCGTAAACTGGGTTCAGGCCGGAAAATCTTTTTGCTGCGCCCTCAAATCGTGAACGAAATTGTGCATTTTGAATGTTATGAATGGAGCGATGAAATGTATTTCCGGCAAAAAAGGCTAACCCGCCGCGCACCGTGCCCATGTGCGAGTGATAGTCCGTTCCAAAGTAAACATCCGAAACACATCCCTGTTCTGCGACGACGCCGAAAAAGCCGCCCATAACCTGCTCCTTCGATTGGGGTGATGACAACAAAAACGCGTGTATTCTATCATAACCATGTTTGGATCGCATTAGAAAATCCAGGTTGATATATGTGTGAAAGGAGTTTCATGTCTGTTCGGTGCGCGAAAACATTGCTTGGAGGATATGCCGCATATGTCGTAACATCGGTTGCATCTCTGGGCTATGGTGATGGATTTTGAATAGCGTTGTTTCTTGACTCTTTCTGATGGATTCGCCATTATCTGATACAAGCTAAATGTGCTAGACGTACAAGGATACCCCTGAGTAGAGAAGTTTAAGAGGACGGCCTCAATGTTGCGAATGAGGAAGTGGTTTTGTTAGACTAATGACGAACGTTGTCCACGGTTCATTGTCACTGTGGCAATGGAACGCCAGAACCGAAAGGAGTGCGCGTGGAACAGAATTTTAAGATGCCATACCCTGCCATTGAGAGTGATTGCTGTAAAAGTTGTGGCCGTTGTGTGGTGGCGTGTCCCAGAGGATGTTTGGTTATCTCCGAGACATATAACCGTTATGGTGTAAAGGCTGTGGAGTATAAAGGCAGTGGATGTGTTGGTTGTGGTATTTGTTTTTACAATTGTCCGGAGCCCTATGCTTTAAGGATTGTGCGTGCCGGCCAGGAGGGGGGGGCCAAATGACGAAATTTGTCAAAGGCAATGAGGCTGTGGTGATTGGTGCTCTGTATGCTGGGGCGGAGGGATACTTTGGATATCCCATTACGCCGGCAAGTGAGGTGGCGCATAAGGCGGCAGAATATTTTCCTGCAACTGGTCGTATTTTTGTGCAAGGGGAAAGCGAAGACGCGGTGGCGTATATGCTGTATGGTGCGGCGGCAGCTGGATGCCGAGCGTTGACAGCGACTTCCGGGCCGGGTTTCTCGTTAATGCAGGAAGCGATCTCTTATATGGCGGCAACGGACATTCCCACGGTGATTGTGGATGTGATGCGTGCCGGGCCTGGACTCGGTAATGTCTATCCGGAACAAGCAGACTATGGCCAGGTGGTGCATGGAGGAGGGCATGGTTCCTATCGGTGTGTTGTGCTCGCTCCTGGGAATGTCCAGGAGATGTGCGATTTGACCATGTTGGCCTTTGAGAAAGCTTTTGAGTTCCGAACACCGGCCGTGGTCTTGGCGGATGGTCAGCTTGGACAGATGATGGAGCCTTTGCGATTGCCAAAACGAGAGGCTCCACCGGTGGATACACGTATGTGGGCTACGCAGGGTACAGCAGAAACACGTCGTAATCTGCTTACATCTATCTATTTGGATGCACCAGCACAAGAAGCGATGAACCTTCGCCTGCAAGCGAAGTATGCGCGGATGGATCGTATATTTCAATTGGCTGAGCAATATCGATGTGAGGATGCTGATGCTGTTTTGCTTGCGTTCGGTTCGAGTGCACGAATGGCGCGTTCTGCAGTGGATGAACTACGTGCTCAGGGGATACGTGCCGGGTTATTTCGTCCGATTACTCTTTCTCCGTTTCCTATTGATACGCTTAAATCGTTAGTAGGGAAACGGTTGTGGACAGTTGAGATGAGTGCGGGACAATTTCGCGATGATGTCATATTACATTTGGCAAAGGCCGGAACGTTGCCTGTTGAGCCAATTGGGCTGATTCACCGTATGGGCGGGATGCTGATTCCGATCGGTGCCATTGTCCAAACGGTAAAGGAGGCGCTGTAATGGCTGAGATCTTGGAAACGAAAGGGATGTTTCAGAGTTTTGATCGCTCTGGGCATGTCGGTAGCCGAGTAACACATTATTGTGCTGGATGTGGGCATGGTATCGTTCATAAACTGCTCTCTGAGGCCTATACAGAGTTGGGGCTGCAGGATCGTACGGTAATCGTCAATCCTATTGGGTGTGCAGTTTTCGGGTATTATTATTGGGATGTTGGCGGTGTAAGTGCTGGACATGGTCAGGCACCTTCGATGGCCACGGCGATCAGCCGTTTGCGCGATAAGGCAATTACGATTTCCTATCAAGGCGATGGTGATTTGGCTGCGATCGGGCTTGGACATACGTTGCAGGCCGCAGCTCGAGGCGAACATATGGCGGTGTTTTTTGTCAACAACTCTATTTATGGCATGACAGGGGGGCAGATGGCTCCTACAACGTTGATTGGGCAAAAGACAACGACTTCTCCTCTCGGGCGTAATCCAGAGACAGACGGAATGCCGCTACATATGGCAGAACTCATCAATCAGTTGACATTGCCGGTTTATGTGGCGCGTGTCTCTGTGGCAGACACGGCACGTATTATGAAGGCAAAAGCAACTATTCGAAAAGCACTTGAGATTCAACGCGATCGGAAGGGTTATGCGTTTGTTGAGATTTTATCGCCGTGCCCTACCTCTGTTGGAAAACCGCCATTAGAGGCGGCGAAGTTTGTCATTGAGCAAATGGAACCGGAATATCCGTTGGGTGTTTTGCGCGATCGTTCCGAAACCGCTACGGTGCGCTCAGAGCCGAAACCGTGGATTCGCTTGGCAGACTTTTTCGGGGATGACGGTTCGGAAGAGCCGTGCCCAGCTGCAGACGAGGTGAGGGAGCGGCATTTCAAGTTCACAGGATTTGGCGGGCAGGGAATTCTTTCGCTCGGGTTAGTTGTTGCAGATGCTGCTCGTACGCAGGGACTGAAAACCACATGGTTACCAAGTTATGGCCCGGAGCAACGCGGTGGTGACGCGGCTTGTACAGTTGTTACCTCTACGCACATGATCGGAGCGCCTGCCGTGGAATGTCCGGAGTTGTTAGTAATAATGAATCAGGCGGCTTGTGAAAAACATTTGCCGACCGTACGTAAAGGCGGCTTGGCGATTGTAGATGCGACCGTACGATTACCGGAGATATTGCCGGAGGCGGTTCGTGTGGTGAAAATCCCGGCGATTGACATTGCAGCTGCCGCGGGTGTGCCAAAGGCGGCCAATGTGGCGATCTTGGGTGCATTGATCGCATTAGGTGCTACTGGTGTGCCCGAACAATTACTTCGAGAGGCGTTGAAACGCTCATTTTCTAAGAAGCCCCAATTGATTCCAATGAATATACAGGTGCTTCAATCCTCAATTGATTATTGTCGGCATCATGGCCTAACCGGCGAACTTCCATAATGGTTTTCACCCCCTAGAGGAGATTTTCATGTTAAACATTGTTCAGGATATCGATAATCGAGTTGCGATTCGCCATGTGTTGGTTTCAGTCTCTGATAAAACAGGGTTGGACACATTTATTCCTGCATTATTGGAAACCTGTCCGGGCGTTACGCTCTATTCAACAGGCGGCACCTATAAGGCCATTCAGTCGATGCTTAACCCTGGCCAGGAAAATCAATTGGTGGCAGTTTCTGATTATACAGGGCAGCCAGAAATGCAAGGGGGACTTGTTAAAACCCTTGACTTCAAGATTTATCTTGGCATACTTTCTGAGACGTATAATGAAGCGCATCAGGCTGATATTCGACGCCTTCGTGCCGTACCGTTGGATATGGTTGTGGTAAACCTTTATCCGTTCAAACACACGGTGGCTTTGCCTGGGGTGACACCCGAGCAGGCGCGTACCAATATTGATATTGGAGGCCCCTGCATGGTGCGGGCATCGGCAAAGAACTTTTTGCGCGTAGCTTCTGTTACAGATCCACAGGACTATGATCGGTTGACGTCAGAATTACGGGAACAGGATGGGACACTGGGATTGGAGACGCGCTTTTACCTGATGAAAAAATCATTTGCTCATACGGCAGATTATGATACGGCAATTGCTTCTTTCTTCGCAAAGACCTCACCGGAAACAGTTGCTGGGACTTATCACCTGCATTAAATCATGAACGAGCGCCCATTGGATAATGCTCAGACTTCGTTTACATTTATGGAGTCTGAGGATTATCTTAAACGTCAGATTATCACCTACCTTGGAAACAAACGGGCATTGCTGCCGTTTTTGGGTAGGTCGATTGAAAAGGTTCGTCAACGGATTGGGCGTACAACGCTTCGTTTGGCGGATTTGTTTTCTGGTAGTGGCATCGTTTCACGTTATTTCAAACAATATGCGTCATCACTTTTGGTGAACGATTTGGAAAGCTATGCTTATGTGATCAGTCGGTGCTTTTTAACAAATAAAACACATGTGAACTGGGATGAATTGACCGATTGGCACGTACAGCTGCAAAATCGAATTGAACAGGAGTGGGCACCTGGCCCTATTACAGAGGCTTATGCACCTGTGGATGAATCTTGTATAACAGCGCAGGATCGCGTGTTTTATACGAGACGGAATGCAATTTTTCTGGACACGGCGCGACGTGTAGTAGGGGATATCCCCGAACAAATACAATGTTTGTTTCTTGCACCTTTGCTTGCTGAAGCCACGATACATAGCAATACATCGGGTGTATTTAAAGGGTTTTATAAGGATCGAAATGGGTTGGGCTGTTATGGCGGAGCTGGGCGAAATGCACTTCAACGCATCTTAGGGGAAGTTCAACTTCAACTGCCGTTTCTTTCGAACTTTGAATGCCCTGCAACGATTTATCAGGAAGATACGAATACACTGGTTGAACATATGCCCGAGGTGGACCTAGCGTATTTGGATCCGCCATATAATCAACATCCTTATGGATCAAATTATTTTATGCTGAATTTGCTGGTTTCAGGAGGAAAGCCTCGAGATCTCAGCCGGGTAAGCGGGATTCCTGCTGGGTGGAACCGCTCACGATATAATAAACGGCGAGAGGTGGAAGAGGCCTTATTTGGAGTGATTCAGCAATGCCCCGCCAGGTTCCTTCTGATTTCGTACAACTCGGAGGGCTTTATTTCTTATTCGCAGTTTTGTGATCGGCTTATAAAGTTTGGTAAGTTGACAACGGATGTTATCCCCTATAATACGTTCCGTGGATGCCGGAATCTTTCCGCCCGAGCTCAAAAGGTAACAGAATTCCTCTTTCTTCTTGAGAAGGCGTAATATGGCGTATAAGAAACAGCTGCGTGTGTTACATGACTAGATGATTCTTAATGCGACATCAAAACGGCAGGAGAATCTTTTGCGTGGTGCGGTTCAGCAGATTCAGGTGCGGCTGTACAAGTCCTTCCCCGAAATAGCCATTTCCTGGACGAAAAGAGTATTTCTTACTTCGGTATTGAAAGAATTGACGAAACGATTTTCAGACGTTTCCTTTTGTGCATGTCTTGATACTTCATTTATGACTCCAGACGGGGGAATTTTGTCTATTGGGGGTTAAAGATGGTAAAAACTATCCGATTCTCATTGCTGAGAAGAAGAATCAAGGAACAAATGATCAACGGATTAAGGAAGGTAAGCCGCGGCAAGCGCAGGGAAATGCGATTGAACGGTTGGGTAAAAATGTAATTGGGTTTCGGGGGATGTTTCTGCATGAGAGTATTTTCCCATTTGTCTGTTTTGGAGATGGGTGTGATTTTGATGAGCAGGGAAGTATTCTTGATCGCATGAAGACAATTGCCATGTTTGGAGAGTTGAACAAGGAGTGTCTTTATCGCGAAGGAACCTTTTTTAACAGAGGGACTTTTTATTTCCGTGTGCAGGAATGGTCACAGCAGGAAATGGAAGAACGTTGCTATGTAATTGCAGAAAAGAGTATTTATTATTATTTTTCTAAATATGGGAAATCTTTCTTTGAATCGATAACGCAATAATTCTTTTCAACAAGAAGAAAACTGGAAAGACAGCGGTGGATTACAGCTTGTTATCGCATATGGAGGGAAATAAGATAGGGTTGATCGTTCAAATGATCTAGGGGTAGGTGGATAGATGCAGTGAATTATAAAAGAGAGTAACCATATGATTTATTTCTCTTCCCTACGGAGGTGCTTGAGAGTACAGTTGCGAATTAGATATTCTTTTCCCTATTATTATGGTTGACAGTGTTCAGCACGCTTGTTAGGTTGTTGCTTCGGTTTGGGGGTAGGTTCTTCCAATCGAAAGTAGGCTTGTGATATACTATACTGATCCCGGTTTGATCGGGATGTACAGAAGCGAACAGCTTCTATGGAGCAATCTCATGCATATTTTGATTACAGCCGGGCCAACGCGTGAGCCTTTGGATCCGGTTCGATTTATTTCTAATCGCTCAACAGGGAAAATGGGATTTGCCCTTGCAAAGGTCGCTGCAGAAGCCGGACATGTCGTAACTCTAATCGCAGGGCCGGTAACGCTGGAGACACCGGCCAGGGTTCGCCGGATAGATGTGGAAACAGCCGGACAAATGTTGGAGGCTGTACAGCGGGAAATGCAGGCTTGTGATGTATTTATCTCCTGTGCCGCGGTGGCTGACTGGCGCCCAGCAGTGTGCTCTGTTACCAAGTTGAAGAAATCAGAAATGCCTGGGGTACTGCAACTTGTTCGGAATTTAGATATCCTGGAGACGGTTCGTCCGCTCAAGGGGCATCGATGTTTCGTTGGGTTTGCCGCAGAGACAGGTAATCCAGAACAGGAGGGAATGCGTAAACTGCGCGATAAAGGGTTGGATTGGCTAGTGGCTAATGATGTAACAGAACCGGGAGCCGGGTTCGCTGTAGACACGAATCGTGTTATCCTATTTTCCTCTGACGGACGGGAAGAACGATTGCCGTTATTGCCCAAGGTTGAGGTGGCGCGAAGAATACTGGCATGTGTTCAGACTTCATTCACCTCTGCTGGTATGGTATAATTGTTCCAAGAGGAATGACTATGGATAGGTTGCATTTTCTTCTTCCGACAGAAGTGATTGCTGCACCGAATTGTGTGTTGCAGACTTCCATGCGTTGGATATGTGGGCGTAAAGCATTAATTGTTACCGGAAAAACGGGAGCGAAAAGTGCTGGTGCCTTGGCGGATGTCACGAAGGCCCTGGAGATACATGGGGTTGCATTTGTCCAGTTCGATGGTGTGGAGTCGAATCCAAGTGCTGAACAGATCTATTCCGGAGCAACGATCGCACACGATCAGGAGTGTGATTTTGTGATAGGTGTTGGTGGTGGATCAGTTTTAGATGCGGCCAAAGCCATTGCTTGGGTGGTTGGTTCCAAGATTCCAAGAGAGCAGTTCTTCGCGAGGAAACCTGGTGGGAGCGATTGTGTTTTGCCAATTGTTGCAATTCCATTAACATGCGGAACAGGAAGTGAGGTAACGCCTTATTCGATTATTACGGATCATGAGGTAAAAACAAAGGTCAACATTTCCTCCGTTGCGTTTTTCCCTAAATTTGCGCTTTTGGATGCCCGTTACGTTGAGTCATTACCTCTTCAGGTTGTCTGTGACACCGCATTAGATGCGTTATCGCATGCAGTTGAGGGGGCATATTCTCTGAAGGCGGACACGTTTTCGTTAGCAATGAGTGAAGAGGCTATTCGGAAAATTGTTCCAGAATTAGTTCGTTTAGCACATGGAGCGTATGTTAATCGAGGAGAGTTGTTATACGCTTCTATGGTCGCGGGAATAGTGATCGCTCAAACAGGTACGGGATTGGTTCATGCTATGGGTTATCCTTTGACCTACTATCGGAATGTACCACACGGACGTGCAAATGGTTTACTATTGGCTGGCTACTTGGCTTTTATGGGGCGTTCTTGTGGGCCGTTGACGAGCCGTTTGTTGCAGGTCGCGGGTCTAGAGTCTCCTGAAACATTATTAGCACTAGTAGACGCACTTTTTGATACGTTACAATGCGAACGTGAGGCTCCTTCGGAGGAGGAGCTTGTTCGGTTTGCACGAGAACCACTTCGCTTGGATGTTGTACGTCGGTATCGGGCAATGCCTTCTCCAAACGATGTGATGGATATCTATAGAATGGCTTTTTGATACGGATTTTCGCTGAAGTATGATTGAGAGGTAACACAAATGAAGCAGGTAAAAGGGCGTGTTCAACGTAAAAATTCTGTTCGAATGGTGTCGCAAAAAGAGATAAGGGCGTGTGATGCCTATGCCAAAGATTATTTGAGTTATTTGGGGATTGCCAAAACGGAACGTCGGGCATACGCTGAGGCTGTGCGCCGCATTGAAAAGCTTGGGTTTAAGCCGTTGGAGGCCTATAAAGAACTTAAGCCGGGAGACAAGGTATATCGTGGATATCACGGGAAGACGTTAATGGCCGCAGTTATTGGTAATGAACCCATATCCTCCGGGATTCGTGTGATCGGAGGCCATACTGACGCGCCGCGTATAGACCTTAAACCAGTTCCATTATGTGAGAAAGGTGGGTTGGCCTATTTTGACACTCACTATTATGGGGGCATTAAAAAGTTCCATTGGCTTATTCATCCGCTTGCAATATATGGGGTGATTGTCAAACCGGATGGGACAAAGGTGGAGATTGCGATTGGCGATAAACCGGAGGATCCGGTCTTCCAGATTACGGATATTCTTCCGCACTTTGGTGCAGAACAGGCGGGGAAGAAACTTTCCGAAGCATTTGATCCAGAAGATATGGACATCCTAATCGGTTCTTTGCCTGTTGCGGAAAAGGAAGACGATTTGGATGTTAAAGAAAAAGTAAAGTTGAATATTCTTCGTATCCTTGAGAGAGAATATCATATTACGGAAGAAGACTTGCTTTCTGCAGAGTTGGAACTTGTGCCTGCGGGGATGCCGAGGGATCTTGGGCTCGACCGTTCGATGATCATAGGATACGGACATGATGATCGTGTGTGTGCATATGCGGGATTAAAAGCGCTGATGGATTTGCCAGCTGTCCCAACTCGTACGGGTATGGTTTTGTTATGTGATAAGGAAGAGATCGGTTCTGTAGGTGCTACCGGAATGGATTCAACTTTCTTTGAGAACTCTGTAGCAGAATTGATTGCTCGACAGCCTTCAAGCCCTAAATTGCCAGGAGATCTCGTGGTTCGTCGAGCATTGGAAGCTAGCCAGATGCTTTCGGCAGACGTTTGTGCTGCAAGTGATCCGCACTTCCCTAATGCAGACTCACCTAACAACATGGCGCTCTTGAATGCAGGCGGATGTTTAATCAAATATACAGGGGCACGAGGAAAGAGTGGAGCTTCGGATGCTCGTGCTGAGTTCATCGCCGAACTGCGGCGGATTTTCTCGGATAATGATGTCATTTGGCAGGCTGGAGAGCTTGGTCGCTGTGAAAAGGGCGGGGGTGGAACAATTGCCTTGTATATGGCACGTTATGGTATGGATGTCGTGGACTTTGGTGTACCCTTGCTGAATATGCATGCGCCGTGGGAAGCGGCCGCTAAGTTCGATTGTTATATGACGTATCGAGCCTATCGTGCATTTTTAGCAGACTGAAGAGCGTTGAGAGTCATACACTGTGCCAGAGAGTAATGCCGTATATTGCTCTCTGGCGTATGAGATGGGAGTGTAAATGGCAAAACACTTGTTATTAGTAGACGATGATCCAAATATCCGTATGATGTTAGGAGATTTTCTTGTAAGTTCTGGATATGAGGTAACTTGTGTTGAATCCGGGGAAATGGCATTAAGATGTATGACGGATTCTTTGCCCGATCTAATCATTTTAGATATGGGAATGCCCGGAATGGGGGGGACAGGTTTTTTGGAACGGATTACAGATCGTCTTGGACGGACTCGGGTGCCGGTTTTGGTATTAACGGCACGGAGTGATATGGCTGAATTCTTTGCAGATAAACAAATCGCTGGGTTCTTAACCAAACCGGCAGACCCAGATGAATTGGTTGCTGAAGTACAACGGATTCTGTTTATGGAGGGGGATTTACCGCGGGGAGATACATTGGTTGTAGGCGATGATGTCCGACGATTGGTGATTTTAGCGGAGGCAAATAAAATTCGTGCTAATGCGTTACGGGAAGCACTGGGGAAGGCGGGTTTTTCTGTTGATGTTGTTTGTACTGGTGCAGACGCCATCGAGGCGGTTATCGCGCGTCGGCCGGCTGGATTGATTCTGCCAATGAATACGGTAGGGATGACAGCAGATGCGGTGCTTGAGATACTGCGAAAATTGCCAACAGGGAGTCAACTCCCTGTTATTGTTTATGCATCCGAAGAGAGTCCAGAAAAAATGAGTTATATCGATCCGCGGAGGGTCGTTAAGGTGAATGGGATGGATGCGAAAAAGATTGCCCAGGCGGCATTGACAAGTATTGTGTGAGTGCCGAAAGCAGAAACTCATGCAATGTCCAAGATGTCATGCGGATAATGACAAAGTTATTGACAGTCGCACAAATCGTGATGCAGGAGTAATTCGTCGGCGACGTGAGTGTCTGATATGTGGGGCTCGGTTTACGACTTATGAGCGAGTAGAACGACAACTCCCACGCGTGATTAAACGTGATGGGCGACGAGAAGCTTTTGATCGAGGTAAAATTGAGCGGGGATTGCAGTCGGCTTGCCAAAAGCGGCCGCTTTCAAGTGGTGCACTTACTTTGTTGGTTGATGAAATTAGTGCTGAGTTAGAACGTGCCGCCGAAATCGAAGTCAGTTCCGAAAGGATTGGAAAAATGGTCATGGAACGGCTTGTTAAACTTGATACTGTCGCTTATGTTCGGTTCGCATCGGTTTACTCAGCATTTAATGACGTTCGGCAATTTATTGAAATCGTTCGCGCTATTGCCAAAGATACAAGTAGTGGGGATTAACGGTCTAACTATCTTCCTCGGTCATCATTGAACTTTTGCATCGAATTGAGTTGTTGGTCTTCGTATATTTTTATTCGTATACATTCTGCCTTTTTGTTACAATAATAACACGTATTAGGAGCATGCTGAATGTTTGATCGGGATACTATCATTACACATATTGCCAAGCTAAAAGTTGGCGTGGAGGAGATGCGAGAGTATCTGAAGATTAATGACCGTACGGCTCGGTTGGAGCGTGCGGAGACATTGCAGGCTAAGCCAAATTTTTGGGAACACCCAGAAGAAGCGCGAGTTGTCATTGCGGAAGCAAACGCAGAAAAGGCGTTTGTGGTTCCTTTCAAAGAGTTCGCTTCTGCGGTTGAAGAAGCAGAGATGGCACTGGAAATGGCCGAAGCAGAGACGCCAGGAGACGAGCAAGACTTAATGGCGGCAGAAGCGATGGAGGCGCTTAAGCGGGCTGATGAGATTGAGGGTAAATTACGGTTGCAGTCGTTACTGTGTGGTAAGCTGGACGCCTGTAATGCAATCTTAACGTTGCATTCCGGCGCAGGAGGAACAGAGGCTTGTGATTGGGCCGCGATGTTGTTCCGGATGTATCAAATGTATGCCGATAATTTGGGTTTTGAAATAGAGGTGCTTGATTTTCAGGCTGGAGATGAGGCCGGGATTAAGAGTGTAATGTTTGTCGTGAAAGGTGCCTATGCGTATGGTTATTTGAAAGCAGAACGGGGTGTGCACCGTTTAGTTCGAATTTCACCATTCGATGCAGCAAAACGGAGACATACATCTTTCGTTTCATTAGATGTTGTTGCAGAAATTTCTGAGGACATAGATATTGAAATTAAAGATGAAGATCTGCGTATTGACACATATCGTTCCGGTGGCGCGGGAGGACAAAAGGTAAATAAAACGGATTCGGCAGTTCGGTTGACCCACTTGCCAACTGGAATTGTTGTGGCTTGTCAGGTGGAACGATCGCAGCATCAGAA